>JBHJOC010000046.1:0-28930 GCA_050330095.1 Hyphomicrobiaceae bacterium | reverse complement strand
ATAGCGTTGATCGCGCCTTGAGTAATGACCCGCGGGCCCCGCGCATAGGTCATTTCTGGAACGGCGCCACGCGAGAGGACGCTCGCGCTGGCGAGGCTACGGCGTCTCGTGTTAATGGGTGGCGCCGCAACACGGGAGCCGAATAGTCCAGGCGGTGCGCTTCCCAGAAAGCTCCGATTCCACGCTGCGTCGGACCGATCAGAACAGGCCCTCGAATTTCTTCTTGAACTTGCTCAACCGCCCGCCCCGGTCCAGCAGCCGCTGGTCGCCGCCCGTCCATGCGGGATGCGTGGTTGGGTCGATGTCGAGCATCAATCTCGCGCCCTCCTCACCGTAGGTCGAGAACGTCTTGTACTCCGTCCCATCGGTCATCACGACAGTGATCTGATGATAGTCGGGATGGAGATCAGGGTCTTTCTTCATGGCGAGGTCTCTCGTCGCGGCGGCCGGAGGGCGCTCGGGCTCATCCCCTCGGCGCCACAGCTCTAAGATGCGCGGACGCAGCGGCGAGCTCGGTGCCCGGAGCGCATCTCACGATTAGTGAAGCCGTGCGGATAAGCGATAAGCCGACACATTGCAAGGCTCGGCGAAGGCACCGCCATCGCATTCACTCGATCACTCGACGCCCGGCGAGCGACATGCCGTCGCGGCTGTACGGCATCGGCCAACCCTTTTGGCCAATTGCGCGATGATGCAGCGCCTGCGCCATTCGTCTGATCCGGCTTGTAGGACAGCGCTCTGCTCGGCATGTTCGCGCTGGGCCACAGTGCGTGGCAGGTCTGATCCGAACGAGGTCTGCAATTGACGATGCAGGAGACGATAAGGCGCCGGCCTGCGGCCCACCGCGCGGATGGTGCGGTGCGCCAGTCCACTCAGGCGCGTCGGCCCGAACCCGAGGCTGCCGTCAGCTTAGCTGAGTCCCCGGCTGAGCAAGCAAGGGCTGCCCGTGCCCGGCGCGTGTCCCTTAAGCCGCTGCGTCAGCTTCTGCCCTACCTGCTCGCCAACAGGGCGATCCTCGTTGTCGGCGCAATCGCATTGGTGGTGTCGGCAGCGGTCATGCTGCTCGTACCGCTCGCTGTCCGACGCATCATCGACCACGGCTTCGTCGCTTCGGCAGAGGGCCTGATCGATAGCTACTTCCTGATGCTGATGGCGATGGGCGCTGTTCTCGCCGTCTCGAGTTCAGCACGCGCGTTCTGCGTGAACTGGCTCGGGGAGCGCGTTGTCGCCGACTTGCGCGCGGACGTTTTCCGCCACCTGACGACACTCGGTCCGGCGTTCTTCTCCCGCACCCATTCGGGCGAAGTGATGAGCCGGCTGACAGCCGATACGACCCAGATCAAGTCCGCCGCCGGGAATGCGATCAGTCAGGCGCTCCGCAACGCGATCATGCTCGTCGGTGCGCTGATCATGATGTTCGTAACGAGCATCGAGCTGTCGCTCATTGTCCTCTTGGCCATACCGGCGATCGTGTTGCCGCTGATGGCCTACGGTAGCGTGGTGCGGCGGCTGTCGCGCAATGCTCAGGATACGCTCGCGGAGAGCTCTGCGTTTGCCGCTGAAAACCTGGCCGCGATCTCGACATTGCAGGCCTATACCAGCGAGCGCTTTGTCAGCGACAAGTTCCGCTCTGCTGTCCGGATCGCCCTCGACGCTGCAACGGCTCGGCTGAGGGCCCGCGCCGGCCTCACGGCCATGGCAATCCTGTTGATTACCGTCTCGATCGTCGGGGTCCTGTGGTACGGGTCAGCGCTCGTGGTGGCCGGCGAGATGACCGCTGGGCGGCTCAGCCAGTTCGTCCTCTATGCGATCTTCGCTGCTGGCGCGCTCGCAGAGCTTGCCGAGGTCATGGGGGAGGTCCAACAGGCCGCCGGGGCTGCCGAACGCCTGAGTGAGCTGCTGGCTGTACCCCCCTCGATTACGGACCCGGTCGACCCCTTGGCCATGCCGTACCCCATTCGCTCGGGCCTGCGTTTCGACGACGTAAGGTTCACCTATGCGGCTCGGCCGGACCGGCCGGCCCTGGAAGGACTCACCTTCGAGGCCCGTGCTGGCGAAGTGGTTGCCCTCGTTGGGCCATCGGGCGCTGGGAAGACGTCGATTTTCAATCTTCTGCTGCGATTCTACGATCCAGACGGTGGACGCATCACGATCGATGGCGTCGACATCTCGCGCGTGCGGCTGGCCGACCTCAGACAGTCGTTTGCGCTGGTCTCGCAGGACGTTGCCTTGTTTGCCGACACCGTCCGCGAGAACATCCGTTATGGCGCACCGGATGCCAGCGACGAGGCGATCGAGCGGGCCGCGCGCGCGGCGCAGGCCCATGCGTTCATTACGAAGCTGGACAAGGGCTACGATACCCTGCTCGGCGAGCGTGGAGTGATGCTCTCGGGCGGCCAACGCCAGCGGATTGCAATCGCTCGCGCGATCGTGCGCGATGCGCCGGTCCTGCTGCTGGACGAGGCAACCAGTGCGCTCGACGCGGAAAACGAAGGTGCGGTCCAGGCCGCACTCGAGGATGTCATGCGCGGGCGAACCACCCTCGTCATCGCACACCGTCTGGCGACGATTCAGAACGCCGATCTGATCGTCGTGCTCGACGAGGGGCGTGTCGTCGAGCAGGGACGTCATGCGGAACTGATTGCGAAGGGCGGACTTTATGCCCGCCTCGCGAGCCTCCAATTCAACACCCGAGATCTCGACGTGTCAGCGGCTTAACGCTCGACGGCCTGACCCAGAAGAAGATCGGGCGTCACGCTGGCGGGCCTTTTGGCGCCATGGTCAGCCTGTTTTGTTGCGCTCACCCCTCGAGCGCTGCGATGATCCGCTCGGCGTGGGTCTTGAGCTGGTCGATGTCGGCCATCGCGCCAGTGTGCGGTCTGAGGCTCTCACCCTCGCGCCGTGGCAGAACGTGATAATGCAGGTGGAACACGACCTGTCCGCCAGCGCTTTCGTTGAACTGCTGGACGGTGAGCCCATCGGCTTGCATGGCGGTCATGGCGGCGCGGCCGACCTTTTGAACGGTTGCAAGACAGGCAGCGAGCTGAGCCGGTGTCGCATCGAGCATGTTGCGCGCAGGCGTTTTCGGAATCACGAGCAGGTGCCCGTCGCAGCGCGGCATGATGTCCATGAATGCGAACGTCTCTGCGTCCTCGTAGACCTTAACGGATGGCATTTCGCCGCGAAGGATTTTCGCAAAGACGTTGGCCGGATCGTATTCCATCGCGTGCTCCTGAGTTCGGCTGGTGCCAGGTCTCGACAAGACCGGTTCGAAATCGGTTTAGAGCGTGACCAATCCAGTGGGAACCCGCCAAGATCAATTCAGCGTCACGCAGTACTGCAGGGCTTGAGCGGGTCATCCGGCACCGTGCAGGCCGGCCCGTGCTTCGCGAGGCTCGCGCCGACACCCTGCACAGCCTTCGACGCGTCGGCCAGATTCGTAGGCCCGTTCGGCGCGGATATGTTTGACCTCACCTATGGTTGGTGTTGAGACTGGCGGGCAAGCGCAAGCGCCGCGAGAGCCGTTGGGAGGGACCATGGCCGAGGACGTTTTGTGGTCGAGACTGACAGCGGCCGAGCTCAACGAGCGGGCCAAGCATGATGCAATTGTGATCTTGCCCGTGGCCTCCACGGAGCAGCATGGTCCACACCTCGGCACCGGCGTTGATGCGATCCTGTGCGCGGAAGCCTGTCGCCGCACCGCGGTTCGCGTCGCCGAAGTTCGCCCGGTCGTCGTCGCGCCGTGCGTATGGATGGGATTGGCTGAACATCATGTTGCGCTCGGCGGCACGTTTACGCTGACGCTGTCCACTTGGCACGCACTGCTGCGGGACTTGTGCCAGTCGATCAAACGCGCGGGTTTTGCCAGGATCGTGATCGTCAATGGCCACGGCGGGAACATGGCTGCGCTTTCGGCCCTAACGACGGATCTCACCCGCGAAACAGGACTTGGCATCGCCACAACGAGCTATTGGAGCCTGGCGCATGACACGGGGGCATTCGCCAAGATCCTCGAGCGCCAGACCGGTGTTCAGCACGCCTGCGAGGCAGAGACATCCATGATGATGGCAGTGGCTCCCGACCATGTGCGTGGGGACCGGCTTTCGCAGGCGTTCGGGGCAGACCTCCCGATGGGCGTCGCTCTTGGTGGTCCGCTCAATCGCTGGCGGTCGTTCCAAGAGCTGACGCCGAGCGGCGTTCTCGGGGATGCGCGGGTCGCAAGCGCTGCGAAAGGGGAGCAACTGCTCGACGCCGCCGCAGAGCTGCTTGCCGAACAGCTGCTCGCTGGCAAGCCCTGGGCCTGACATGGGCCTGACCTGGGCCTTGACGCACTGGGCTCAATCAACGATCCGCGCCACGGCCTCAATCTTGACGGTCATCCGCTTCGGCCGCGACCCCATGCCGATCGCCGAGCGTGCCGGCCGCGGTCCCCGACGAAAAGGTCCGAGCAACCGTTGATGCCGTTCGGATGCACGGCGAAGCCTGGCGTGGCGTTGACCCTGCCGAACCTCTTGCGCACCTCGCAGCGCTCAACGCGCGCGCTGCAGTGGATGGAACTTGTCGGCCAAGTTGGAATGCCACCATCGTCCGCCGACAACCACCCCGTCGGATACGATGCGCTGTCGGCCTTCAAGGATCTCGCCGACCACATCCTCATAGGAAAAGGTGCCTTCATGTATCGACAGGATCGTCGCGTCGCCGGCGGCGCCCGGCTTGAGCGTCCCGAGTTCCGGCCGTCGCATCGCCATGGCCGCAGCCACGGTCGATGCGCGGATGACGTTGGCCAGCGGCATGCCAAGACACAGGAACTTCGACATCGTCGTGACCTGGTCATACGCGGGCCCGTTGATGCAGAGCGTGTGGACGTCGGAAGAGATCGTGTCCGGCTCGAAACCGCCAGCCAGCATCGCCCGCGCCGTCTTGAATGCAAACGAGCCCTTGCCATGGCCGATGTCGAAGATCACGCCGCGCTTGCGGGCTTCGAGGACCACGGGCTTGATCGCGCCCTGGCCGTTACAAGGGGTGTTGGGGAACGGGCGGAACGCGTGGGTGAGGATGTCGCCCGGACGCAACGCGGAGACGATGTCTTCGTACGACGGCGGCGGGTGATCGATGTGCGCCATCAGGGGCAAGCCGACCTGATCCGCGACCTCCAACGCCATTTTCAGCGCGGCCCAGCCCTGTGTTCCTGATGCGTGGCGGCCGCACCGCACCTTGATGCCCACAAGCACGTCCCGGTTCGCGTCCGCCACCTCAGCGCACTCGGCCGGCGCAAGCATGCGCACTTCCTCGCTCTCGCCGACCATCACCGACTTGGAGAAGGCGTAAATGCCCGCAAAGGAG
Organism: Hyphomicrobiaceae bacterium; assembly: GCA_050330095.1. Classification (GTDB taxonomy): domain Bacteria; phylum Pseudomonadota; class Alphaproteobacteria; order Rhizobiales; family Hyphomicrobiaceae; genus JBCBWG01. Next base: position 23,587 of record JBHJOC010000046.1, on the reverse strand, counting down.
ACGTGCAGGTAGGCGAGGATCCTCACCTCACTCGGCTCGATGACATGGCGGCGGAAGCCCATGAAGTTACCGGGCCCGGCGCTGCCGGTATCGACAGCGGTCGTCACGCCACTCGTGCGGCAGAACTCTTCCGCGTCGATGCCAAGCGACGTTCCGCCCCAGTAGACGTGCGTGTGCAGGTCGATGAGGCCGGGCGAAACGATATGGCCGGTTACGTCCCGGACCTCGCCAGCGCTTGACGAAAGACCCGCGCCGACGGCTGCGACTTTGCCATCGCGGAATGCGACGTCCGCCACGCCATCGAGGTTCTGGGACGGGTCGACAACGCGTCCGCCCGTCAAGACGAGATCGTATGCCAAGCTAAATTCTCCTCCTCTGCGACGGGTGCCGTGACGGGCGCCTACCTGCCAGTTGGTGAGCAGCGTCGCCGGTTGCGGGCGATGTTGAACATCTGCATGACCCTTCGCAGCCGCCATCCGTGCATTGCAGGTGCGCGTTCCGCGGGAGGCACGCACTGCTCCCGCTGTTCCGCATTGCCGCGCGTGCGGGAAAGGCCACGTGGTCGAAACCGTGATGCGTGCCCTGACGCAACAACCCGACGAGTCGCATCAATGACGGCGGAGCGCGGCTGACGGCGGCCGGTTGGTCCGAGTTGGGCAGCGCCGACGGTGACGAGGCGGCTCATGGTGTGGCTCATCAAGACAATCCGGTGAAGGCGCGACGGTGGCAGGTAGCAGACCACAAGGCCCATGCCTGTCTGCGTCGGCGTGCAGCCTCACAGGTCGACCGGTTAGCCGCCGGAAAGGGTCCCTTCCAGGCGCAGGGCTGGACAACGCCGTGTGCAATTGTTTGCAGTTGGCGCGCCTGCGGACCTGCATATCGCCCGTTACGGGAATGACCGGAGAGACACGATGCGACACGTCGGATTGATCGGACTTGGGGCGATGGGCTTGCCGATGGCCAGAACTCTCGCAGGGGCCGGCTTCAACGTCTCTGGCTTCGACGCAAGCGCCGCGCGCCGAGCGCTGTTCCAGGGAGCCGTTGAGACGATCGAGGCGCTCGCAGATCGGGACATCTTCGTCCTGTCCTTGCCGAATGACGCAACTGTTGCCGACGTCGTCCATGATCTCATGGCAATTGCCAAAGACGGGGCCACGATCATCGATACCTCGACGGTCGCACCCGACACGACCCGACGACTCCAGGCAGCGGCGGCCACGCGGGGTCTTGGATACGTTGACGCGCCTGTTTCTGGGGGCGCCGCGGGTGCAGCTGACGGCACGTTGCTCGTGATGGCTGGCGGCTCGACTGCGGCGCTCGAGGCCGCCCGGCCCGTACTCGATGCCTTGGCGCGCAAGATCGTACCGTGCGGTGGACCAGGTGCCGGTAACGTCGTCAAGCTCATCAACAACGTCTTGTGCGCCGGCCACTTGCTTCTGGCTGGCGAGGCGTTGCGGATCGCCCGATCCGGCGCCGTTGCGCCGGCCGATCTCGTGGAAGCGCTCAACGCTGGATCGGGGCGCAGTGCGGTGACGGAGGTCAACCTTCCGCGTTGGGTGCTGTCCAACACCTTCGATTCAAATTTTACCATGGCGTTGATGACCAAAGACGTTGAGCTTGCTGCAGAGCTCGATGGCGCTGGCGCGATTGCGTGCGCCGTAGCGGCCCACTGGCGCACGGCGCTGGCCGAACTTGGCGGCGGCGAGGACTTCAACCGGATCATCGAAGTGGAGCCCACATGACGAACCTTTATCGCGACATCTTCGGCGAGTGGTTTGCAGGCGAGGTTCCCGCCAGCTTCATAGACGGCGCAGACTTCGTGGGATCCGGCACAGAGATCGTGATCGAGGATCCCGCGCTCGGCGCGATTGCCTACACCTACCGGGACGGCGGCGAGGACGCTGCTGCTGCGGCGTTGGAGGCGGCAGACAAGGGCGGCCTTGCGTGGCGCAGGATGACGGCAAGTGCGCGCGGTGCGGTCCTGTTCGAAGCCAGCCGAAAACTGCGTGAGCGCGGCGAGGCCTTCGCGCGCCTGGAGGCGGTTTCCGCCGGCAAGCCGCTGCGCGATGCACGCATCGAGGTTCAGCGTGTCGCTGACATGTTTGCTTATTATGCCGGGTTTGCCGACAAGCTGACGGGCGATGTCGTGCCAGTCCCGACGTCACATCTCAACATCGTGACGCGTGAGCCGCTAGGCACCATCGTGCAGCTCACGCCATGGAACGCGCCGATCTTTACGGCCGGTTGGCAACTTGCCCCTGCACTGGCTGCTGGCAATGCGGTGGTCTTGAAGCCGTCGGAGCTGACGCCTGCCTCGTCCGTCGCGCTCGCTCGTTTGCTGCACGACGTGGGTGTCCCTGCGGGCACCGTAAACGTCGTCGCGGCTCACGGTGCCACGGGTGGGGCGCGCTTGGTGTCCGATGGGCGTGTGGGAAAAGTGGTCTTTATCGGCTCGGTGCCGACGGGCCGGAAGGTCGCGTCGGCGGCAGCGGGCGCGGGGCGGCCAGCGCTGCTCGAACTCGGCGGAAAGTCTGCCAATATCGTCTTCGCTGACGCCGACCTCGCGCGCGCAGCTCAGGCGGCACAGGCTGCCATTTTTGCGGCAGCCGGGCAGAGCTGCACGGCTGGCTCACGGCTGCTGGTGCAGCGGCCGGCCTACGATCAGGTGGTCGAATGGGTTGCAGCTGGCGCCGCACGCCTCGTGGTCGGCCGTCCGCTCGATCCAGCAACCGAGGTCGGTCCGATCAACAATCGGCGCCAGTTCGAGCACGTCGAACGCCTCGTCGCTGCCGGGCTTGGCGAGGGTGCAAGACTCGTCATTGGCGGTCGACGGCCAGAGCGCGAAGACTGCGAGAGCGGGTTTTTCATCGCGCCGACCGTGTTCGCCGACGTGGAAGCTACGATGAGGGTCGCGACGGAGGAGATCTTCGGGCCGGTGCTGTCCGTCATCCCGTTCGACACGGAGGATGAGGCCATCGCGCTTGCCAACGCCAGCGCGTTCGATCTTGCCGGCGCGGTCTGGACCAGGGACGTCACTCGCGCGCATCGGGTCGCGGCAAGGATGCGGGCGGGTACGGTCTGGGTGAACGCCTATCGCTCGCTCTCCGTCATGTCGCCGTTCGGCGGGATGCGCGGTTCTGGCTTCGGGCGTTCCTCAGGCCGCGACGTGATGCTCGAGTACACGCAGCCCAAGAGCATCTGGATCGAAACCGACGAGACGGCGCCGCTCCCGTTCGGCTACGGTCCGAATACCCGCTTTCCGTAGTTCCTCTGTCACCCTCGTAAAACGCCGAAACGAACTTCGGAAAGCGGGTCCCAGAGATTGAGACGCAGCCCCCGAAGCGCCGTGCTGCACCGTTCAGACCAGCTTCCCTCGAGCCTTGACTTCGAGCACGTCCACGACCCGACCATCGCGCACCGCGATCAATCGGTCGACCATGTTGACGACCACGCACACGTGGTTCGGGATGACGCGGACGATATCGCCAACGTCGGGGTGCGCGTTGCAGGCCGATAGGTCGAGGAACCCGTGCTCCTCAGCAAAGCCTTTGATGCGGGCTTCCGGGTGCTCGAGAATGAGACCATATCCGTCAAGCCCGCCACCGGTGTCGCTCGTGAGCGTCTTGGAGCCGGCATCGAGGATGCCCCGATGAGGTCCCGCGCGGCTGACGACGGTCGCGACCACGCTGAGGGCACAGTCGTCCAAGGTCGCAGCACCGCAGGCAACCATCATCCGGTCGTTGAAGATGTAGGTCCCCGCGCGATGCTCCGTCGATCCGCGGAGTTTGCCGACGTTGGCCAGATTGGGCGTTCCGCCTGTCGAGACGATCGACGGCCGCAGTCCAAGGGTTGCGAGGCCCTCCAGCACTTGATCATGGAAAACCTGGGTTTCTGCCCATGATGACTCGGTCGGATAGTAAAGCAGACCGGCGAACTTCAGGTGCGGCGACTGATCAATCGCGTTGGCTAATGCAATCGCTTCTGCTGGCGTCTCCACGCCAGCGCGCTGCCTGCCGGTGTCGCATTCGACGACCACATCGAGAACCCGGCCGGCATCTTGAGCGGCGCTTGCATAGGCGTCGAGCGTCACGGGATTGTCGGCGCACACCTTGATCGCAGCGCGCTTCAGGAGAGCCGCGAGCCGCCCCGACCGCGCTGCGCCAATGAGATTGTAGCTCACCAGGATGTCGCCGATCCCTGCATCCACCATGACCTCTGCCTCGCCGAGCTTCTGGCAGGTGATCCCCTGAGCGCCCGCCGCAATCTGGCGCTTTGCAAGGTCAGGGCTCTTGTGCGTTTTGATATGCGGACGGTTGGCGACACCAGCAGCATCGCAGGCTTGCTGAACGCGTGCGATGTTTCGGTCGACGACGTCGAGATCGATGACGACGCAGGGTGTTCCGAAGTCTCGAGCGATGTGCTGCTTGAGCTTTTCCATGGTCACCGAAGCTTCTCCCATGCCGTGACGACTGAACGGTTCGAACCTGCATCGACGACCGCGCAGGGATGACGGTAGCCCAACCCGCTGGCACGGCAAGCCATCTGCAGCTGCGATTGGCGAACTTCGCTGCTGAGCGCTAAGGCTGATCCCCGATCAGGCCCGATCAGCGGAGTGCCACAATGCGCCTGTTTGCTGCTTCCCTTGCCACCGAGACCAATACGTTCTCCCCCATACCGACGTCGCGCGCGAGCTTTGAAGCGGACTTTTACGCGCCTCCAGGCACGCACCCTGCCGAGCCGAAGCTGTGCACCGCGCCGTTGGTCGTGGCACGCCGCCGTGCGTGCACCGACGGCTTCGAACTCGTTGAGGGCTCGTGTTTCTGGGCCGAGCCCTCTGGCACGGTGGACCGGAAGAGCTACACGTCGATGCGTGACGAAATTCTCGACCAGTTGCGCGCCGCGCTGCCGGTCGACGGCGTCCTGATGGGCTTTCATGGGGCGCTTTTCGTCGACGGCGTCGACGACGCCGAAGGGGATATGCTCGAAGCGATCCGAGAGGTCGTCGGGCCGGATTGCGTCATCGGCTGCGCGTACGATCCGCACTGCCACCTGACGGAGAAGCGCGTGCGTCTGGCCGCTATCTCTATCCTATTCAAAGAGTACCCACACGTCGACATCATGGGCCGGGCGGAGGAACTGGTCACGCTTGTGCTCGCTGCGATCCGCGGTGAAATCGCGCCGGTCGCTTCGCTCTACGACCCGCGGCTGTGGGATTTCTACCCGACGACGACCGAGCCGATGCGGTCGTTCGTCGATCGCTTGAAGGCGCGCGAAGGCCAAGATGGCGTGCTCTCGATCTCGCTCGCGCACGGCTTCATGCACGCCGACCATCCCGATATGGGCTCACGTGTTCTTGTCATCACCGATGGGCGCAAAGCCGATGGCGATCGCATCGCCAAGGAGATCGGCGACGAACTCTGGGCCCGCCGCGGCACATGGGCAGAGCCCGTTCTGTCCCTCGAAGCGGGCGTGGCGCGCGTCCTCGGCCACGCGTCGGGGCCCCCCCACGGGCGGGGCTTGGCGATCTTGGCAGAGCCTGCTGACAACGCCGGCGGCGGCGCCGCCTCCGATAACACGCTGGTCATTCACGAGTTGCGCCGTTGCCGCGCCGTCAATGTCGCGGTTGCTCCGGTGTGGGACCCGATCGCCGTCTCGTTCTGCCATCGCGCGGGCCTCGGGGCACGGATCGCCCTGCGCTTCGGCGGAAAAGCTTCAGCAGGCTCAGGCCCCCCGGTCGATGCCGACGTTGAGGTCATTGGTCTGGCACGAAACGCTACGCAGATGTTTGGGGCTGCGCGCGTACCGCTCGGCGACACGGCCGCAGTTCGCCTCGACGGCGGGATCGATATCGTTCTGATTTCGCAGCGCACGCAGGCCTTCGGAACCGAACTCTTCACCGCGCTCGGCCGACTGCCGCAAAGCTATGATGCGCTCGTTCTCAAGTCCGCCCAGCACTTTGCCGCTGCTTACGGCGCCTTTGCCAGCCTCATCGTGCGCGCTGAAACCGGCGGCTGCTGTCCGACGCACCCGCGGCTCCACACCTACAGCAAGCTGCAACGGCCGCTTTGGCCGCTCGATCCAGTCGTGGAGGGCCGCCTGCTGATCTGAAGATCGAGTCGCCGAAAATTAGGCCTTGTCAGGTGTTTAAAGTGACCCCCACAATCCAGAGTGATCGGCTGGAGGCGAGACCCAACCCTACTGTTCCGAATTCCGACACTTGGTTCCCATCGCAGCATGCGCGCGACCAAGCGTTGGAGCCGTGAGGAAGACGGGCACGTCTGTGGGTCTCGTGTTGTTTTTGTATCTGACGCTTGGTTCGGGACCGGGCTGCGACCGGGAACGAAGCGTCTGACGCGGAACGCTGGCGCTCATGGTCGTAGGAGTGAGTTTTTCGGAGGAAATGTCGAAATGAGAACGACACGACGGCGATTTCTCGAAGGCACGGCTGCGAGCGCACTCGTCGCCGCGAGTCCTGCAATCTGGACCACCCGCGCCAGTGCCCAGTCCAGCACGACCCTGAAGGCGGTGCTGCACGGCGACCTCAAAGTGTTCGACCCAATCTGGACGACAGCGAACATGACGGGCAACCACGCCCTGCTGATCTACGATACCTTGTTTGGGAAGGATGCGGCTGGTCAGGTGCAGCCGCAGATGGTGAGCAAGTACGGCGTCTCCGACGACAAGAAGACCTATACTTTCGAGCTTCGCGACGGTTTGAAGTTCCATGACGGCCAACCTGTTACGGCTGCCGATTGCGTTGCCTCCATACGCCGCTGGGCGGCCCGCGACGCTGCCGGCCAGCATCTCTTCCAGCGTGTCGCTGACACGGCCGTTAAGGACGACAAGACCTTTACGATCGTCCTGTCCGAGCCGTATGGCCTCGTCCTTGATGCGCTCGGCAAGCTGTCGACCAACCTGCCTGTCATGATGCGCAAGTCGGACGCCGAGACCGATCCAAACACACAGATCACAAACAAAATCGGGTCCGGTCCGTTCCGCTTCAATGAGGAAGAGACCCGCGCCGGACAGCGGTACGTCTATGACAAGAATGCCGATTATGTGCCACGTGACGGGGCCGCGTCGGGCTTCGCGGGCGGCAAGGTCGCCTACCTTGATCGGGTGATCATCGAAAACCTTGCCGATCAACAGACCGCCCTTGCGGCACTCTCGAACGGTGAAATCGATTTCTACGAGACACCGCCGCTCGATCTGCTCGACCAGCTTGAGGGCGACAGCAACATTACACTGGAAGTGCTCAACAAGAGCGGCAACGTTGGCATGTGCCGCCTCAATCACCTGCATCCGCCGTTCGATAACGTGGATGCGCGCAGGGCGATGCTGCACCTCATCAAGCAGGACGACATCCTGCGTGCCGCCTTCGGCAACGACAAGTACTTCCGCGAGTGCCCGTCGCTGTTCGGCTGCTCCGGCCTGATGCAAAACGAGGAGAGCATCGACTGGTTCCGGGGCGGTCAAGATATCGCCAAGGCCGCAGAGTTGTTCAAGAAGTCCGGCTACGACGGCAGGCCCGTCCTGGTGCTTCAGGCGACCAATATCTCGTTCATGAACAATGCCGCCCTGTTGATTGCCCAGTGGCTGCGCGAAGCTGGCGTCAACGCCCAGTTGGAGGCTTCCGATTGGGGGGCAGTCGTGACGCGGCGCGCGGTGCAGAAGCCACCAAGCGAAGGCGGCTGGAACATCTTCATCACTTGGGGTGACGGGGAAGGGTTCGACAACCCTGTGTCGTTCCTGGCGCATACGGCCAATGGGGCCAAGGGCTGGTTCGGGTGGCCATCGAGCGAAGCGCACGAGGCGATGAAGGACGAGTGGGCGGCTGCCGCCAGCCTCGAGGAGCGCCAGGCGATTGCCCGTCGCATGCAGCAAAACGCATGGGATTATGTGCCGATGGCCGTGCTCGGCCAGTGGGCACCGCCAACAGCACGCCGTTCGAACGTCTCCGGTTTCGTGCCGATCCCTGCACACGTTTCGTTCTGGAACGTGAAGAAGGCCTGACGCCTCTCTTGGCCCTGCGACGCCCTGCTTCTTCGGTGGGGCGTCGCATCGGGGGCCTCACCTACGCATAGGCGGTTTCATGCTGGCCTTCATTGTGCGGCGGCTGATCTCGACCATCCTCGTGATGGGCGTCGTCGCTGTCCTCATATTCCTGCTGTTGCGGCTGTCTCCAGGCGATCCCGTCGCAATCCTCGTCGGTGACAACGCTTCGCCGGCTCAGATCGAAGCCGTGCGTCAGCAACTCGGCCTCGATGATCCCATGATCGTCCAGTTCTGGGCTTGGGCGAGCAAGGTGCTCGTCGGCGATCTTGGGATTTCAATCTTTTCCAATGAGCCGGTGGCGAAGCTTATCGCGCAGCGGCTCGAGCCCACTTTATCGCTGACTGCGACAACGATCGTGTTTGCAGTCTTGATTGCTGTCGCGATGGGGGTGATCGCTGCCTGGAAAGTCGGGACGTGGGTCGACCGCCTCGTGATGGCCTTGTCGGTGCTGGGCTTTTCGGTTCCGGTGTTCGTCGTCGGCTATGTGCTGATCTACATCTTTGCCATCGAGTTGCGGTGGCTGCCCGTGCAGGGGTATCGTCCGATCGGCGATGGCGTCTGGCAATGGGCGCGCCATCTCGTGCTGCCATCGATCGCGCTTGGCTTGGCCTACATCGCGCTCATCGCCCGGATTACTCGCACCGCGATGCTTGATGCACTCGCCGAGGACTATGTCCGCACCGCGCGCGCAAAAGGTGTGTCGACCGGCGTCGTCCTGACCAAACATGCGCTCAAGAATGCCGGTGTTCCGATCGTGACCGTGATCGGCATTGGTGTCGCTCTGCTGATTGGCGGGGTGGTCATCACAGAGACAGTATTCAACATCCCAGGCATCGGCCGCCTCGTGGTCGATGCCATCCAGACACGCGATTATCCGATCATTCAAGGCGTGATCCTGCTGTTTTCCGGCATCTACGTGATCGTCAACCTGATGGTCGATCTCACGTACTCGCTGCTCGACCCGAGGATCAGGACCTGATGGCAGAAACCACGGCCGGTAGACCTGTCGATGTGCCGGCCGCGCCCGCGCGAGTATCACGAGGCTGGCGGTTCGTTCGCAGAAACCCGACGCTCGTGATCGGTCTCGTGATCCTGGCAGTCATGGTCCTCCTTGCCCTGTTCGCGCCCTTGATCGCAGCAGACCCGTTCAGCATGAAGCCGGTTCAGCGCCTCAGGCCACCATCCGACAGCTTCTGGTTCGGCACCGATCAGTTGGGTCGGGACGTGTTCGCTCGCACGATTTGGGGCTCCCGGATTTCGCTCGTGGTCGGTATCTCCGTCGCGGTGTGTTCCGTCGTGGTCGGCCTCGCCATCGGGCTTCTCGCAGGCACCATTGCCTGGGTCGAAGCGGTGGTGATGCGCCTCATGGACGGGCTGATGGCGATCCCTGCCATCCTGCTTGCCATTGCGATGGTGTCGCTGTTCGGCGCCAGTGTCGCGATCGTCATCGTCGCGATCGTCATTCCCGAAGTGCCACGGGTCGTGCGTCTCGTGCGCGCCGTTGTTCTAACCACCCGCGAGCAGCCCTACGTGGAAGCGGCCGTGGCAGGCGGCGCGCCGTGGTGGAAAATACTCTGGCGCCACATCCTTCCACCAACCATTCCGCCGCTGATTGTGCAGGCGACCTACATCTGTGCTTCCGCGATCCTGGTCGAGGCGGCACTGTCATTCCTCGGGGCGGGCACACCACCGGAAATACCGACCTGGGGCAACATGATTGCCGCGGACCGGATTTATCTCAGCCGCGCTCCATGGTGCATCTTCTATCCTGGCGTTGCGCTGGCGCTCGTGGTGCTGGCCGTCAATCTTGTTGGCGATGGTCTGCGCGACCGGCTCGATCCGCGCATTGCGCGGCGCATGTAGGAGCTCGCCATGACCCTCATCCATGGCAGCATTGGTGGCGTCGCTGTGACCCGCGGACCCGACGCGGCGTTGCTGTCAATCGAGAACTTGCAAACGTACTTCTACAACGAAGACGGAATCACCCGGGCCGTGGACGGGGTGTCGATGGCCATCTATCCGGGCGAGACGGTCGGCATCGTCGGTGAGTCGGGCTGCGGCAAAAGCGTGACCGCACTTTCAATCCTTCGCCTTGTGCCCAATCGGATCGGCCGGATCGTTGGTGGGCGCATTCTGTTCGAAGGGCGCAATCTGCTCGATCTCTCCGAGCACGAGATGCGCCGAATTCGCGGCGACCGCATCGCGATGATCTTCCAAGAGCCGATGACGAGCCTTAATCCGGTTTTGACGATCGGCCACCAGATCGCGGAGGCCGTTCGGATCCATCGCGGTGCGAGTGCGGCGGCAGCTCGCGCCCGCGCACTCGAGGTTCTCGATCTCGTCAGGATCCCAGACGCGAGACGGCGTGTCGATGACTATCCGCACCAGTTCTCAGGCGGCATGCGCCAGCGGGTGATGATCGCGATGGCGCTGGCCTGCGATCCGAAACTCCTGATCGCCGATGAGCCGACCACGGCACTCGATGTGACGATCCAGGCGCAGGTGTTGGAGCTCATGCTCGAGCTTAAAGAGCAAGCGGGTGCATCCGTGCTCTTGATTACCCACGATCTCGGCGTTGTCGCTGAGACATGCCAGCGGGTTGTCGTCATGTATGCGGGGCGCAAGGTCGAGGAGGCCGACGTGTTCGACTTGTTCGACCGCCCGGCTCATCCCTACACGCGCGGGCTGCTGGCGTCGGTCGCGCGGGGCAAGGCTGGTGGCCGCCTGACGGAAATTCCCGGCATGGTGCCATCGCTGCGCCAACCCATATCGGGATGCCACTTTGCGCCGCGCTGCCCGTTCGCCGACGACCACTGCCGGAGCGTCGCCCCCGTTCTGCGCCAGATCGAGGGTGGCGGCGCCAAACCGCACGTTGCAGCCTGTCACAAATCAGCCGAGGTGCTCGCATCATGAGCGCCACGTTCGTCTCGTCCGAGCCTCCGACCGCCAATTCTGCTGCTCGCACGAGCGATCGTCCTCTTCTCGTCGTTGAAGATCTCGCGAAGCATTTCCCGATCACGCGCGGTCTCTTTGCGCGGCAAGTGGGGGCAATCCGCGCGGTCGACGGTGTCTCGTTCTCCATCGGCAATGGAGAGACGCTGTGCATCGTCGGTGAGTCCGGGTGCGGCAAGTCCACAGTCGGGCGGCTGATCCTCCGGCTGATCGAGCCGAGCTCCGGCCGCATCGTCCTGGAGGGCGAGGACATCACCGCGCTCGACCGGGCGTCGATGCGGCCGCTGCGCCAGCGGATGCAGATCGTGTTTCAGGACCCTTACGCTTCGCTTAATCCGCGCATGCGGGCAGGCGCGATCGTCGCAGAGCCGCTCGAGAACTTCGTTGCGCTGACCGCGGCCGAGCGGACCGAGCGCATCGCCTCGATATTCGCCAGCGTTGGTCTGCCGCGCGACGCGATGCGGAAGTACCCGTTCGAGTTTTCCGGCGGCCAACGTCAGCGTCTCGGGATCGCGCGTGCCCTTGCCGTCAACCCGAGGCTGATCGTGGCCGATGAGCCAGTCTCCGCCCTTGATGTGTCCATTCAGGCGCAGGTTTTGAACCTGATGATGGATTTGAAAGCCGAGTTCGGGCTTTCCTACCTTTTCATAAGTCATGACCTCGGTGTCGTTGAGCACATGGCTGATCGCGTCGTGGTTATGTATCTCGGGCGCATCGTCGAAGTCGCGTCCCGCGCGGAGCTGTTTCGCAATCCACGTCACCCCTACACTCGGGCTTTGATGGCGGCCGCGCCGCTGCCAGACCCGCGGGCCAAGAAGGAGCGCATCATCCTGCGTGGTGACGTTCCATCTCCGGCCAACCCGCCAACGGGCTGCCATTTCCATACCCGCTGCCCGTTTGCCGAACCACGATGCACCGTCGAGGCGCCGCCGCTGCGCGAAACGAGCTCCGGGCATCAGGCCGCATGCCACTTTGCGTGATCCATTGCCGACCACCCGGCAAACTGGCGAACGGCATGGCCAACGAAATGGGCAGCAAAACGGATCGACTGCGTCACAGGCGGACGCGGCCAACGTCCAGATGCTGCACGCAGCAATTGAACGCAATGGTAGCGGCGGGGGGTGTAGTTCTGCCGCGCGTCAGATTTTGCTCTGGATGAAGGCCGGCCGATTGCGTCTCTTAGTGTAATGAAACAGACGACCCACACCCCGCCGCAGCGTAAACCAGCCACCCGCCGGTATGACGTTGCCATGGCTTTGGCTGTCACGGTGCTGGCCGTGGCAGCCCTGCTGGCCACGATCATCAGGGGTTGATCCCCGCCAGCAGGCGAGGGCGTTGCCAACGTTCGGTGCCGAGATCAGGCCATCGGGCTGCGGCCTCATCCGCGGGGTTGGCTGGGGAGCCTGGATTCGAACCAGGACTAACGGAGTCAGAGTCCGTGGGTCTACCGTTAACCTACTCCCCAATGTGAGCATCGTCTTAACCCGCCCGACCGAGGGACCGCTGCAGTAGCCAATTGTTGTTGCCAGTTCAAGAGCGATGACCCCGCGCGGCGTTCAAGCGCCCGGCTCCCATCCCATAACCTCCACAATTCCGTGTGGTGCCGACCTCGCTCGGGCAGGCTGCCTCCGCCTTGCGCACCCGTTTACCGACGGCCGGACTGTGTTACACTTTGACGACGCGCTGTTTAGCGCCTGAACATCAGCGTGCTGACAGCAAACGGGGCCCGGAGTCCGAGCGTGGGTGATGCCACAGAGCACCGAGAGGCCGGCCCGACAGCCGGCCCGGACGGACAGGTTCGCGCGATCCTGGAGCCGCAGCCCGCGGCTGGACCGGGGGAACAGGCCTGTGCTGTCAGCGCGCGGGCCGGCGCCTATGGCGCTGCGAGCAGCAAGCCCTGTGAGCATCACAGCGGCAAGGTCGGGTTGGCGCAGGCTGGTGGCGGCGCGCGTGGTGCTGGAGCCGCTGCCTCCCAGCGTCAAACCGCAGCTCAACGGTCGAGCCTTGCGCAGCCGGCCTATGCGGCGCTCGATCTTGGTACGAACAACTGTCGGCTGTTGATCGCCCGCCCGACCCGCCGCGGCATCAGGGTGGTCGATTCGTTCTCGCGTATCATCAGGCTCGGAGAGGGGCTGACGCTAACGGGTTCGCTGTCTGAAGCCGCGATGTCGCGGACGATCGACGCGCTCAAGGTGTGTGCTGCAAAGATCAACCGCCATGAGGTCCTCAGGTCGCGGTTGGTGGCGACACAGGCGTGTCGGATGGCCCATAATGGCGAAGAGTTCGTCGCGCGGGTCAGGCACGTAACCGGGCTGGAGCTCGAGATCCTGAGCCGCGAAAACGAGGCGCGGCTCGCCGTCGCTGGATGCGCCTCGCTGCTTGACGCCGACTGTGATCTCGCGCTCGTCTTCGATATTGGGGGGGGGTCATCGGAGCTCGTTTGGCTTGATCTCAAGGGCATGTGCGACGGGGCGCCCATTGGCGGCGCGCGCGGCCACCTGCGTCAGGCCCGCGTGATCGCCTGGACCTCGCTGTCTGTGGGTGTCGTGACACTGGCGGAACGTTTCGGCGGCCGGCACGTCACGCCCGAGAGCTTTGAGGCAATGGTCGAGGACGTGCTCGCAATGATCACGCCGTTCGAGGCCGAGCACCGGATCGCCGGCCGGATCGAGGAAGGTCGCGTGCATTTCCTTGGCACGTCGGGAACCGTCACGACGGTCGCCGGCATCAGGCTGAGGCTCCCGCGCTATGACCGGACGCAGGTCGATGGGTGTTGGCTCGATACCGAGCATGTGCGGGACGTCACGACGATGCTTCTTCACAAGTCCTACGAGCAGCGCTGCGCCGAACCGTGCATAGGACGTGAACGCGGGGACCTTGTGCTGGCCGGATGCGCAATCCTGGAGGCGCTGTTGCGCATCTGGCCGACCGACCGGTTGCGGGTCGCCGATCGGGGCCTCCGCGAGGGCATTCTCTCGCTGCTGATGGCCGAAGATGGCTATCCAAGATCGTCGCGACGCCGCGGACGCCGCAGGTCGTGAACCACAAGGGCAGGCCGGTTTCCGACCTGCCACAACATCGAAATGAAGGCCCGAACTGGCGCCAGCACGTCGCAGATCGAATGAACGGCTTTAGAAGTCGATACTATCGAGCATCTGCGTGTGTAGTGTTGATCAGGTGCGCGCTGACGGTGCCGACCGGGTGGCGACGGCCGCCTCGAGATCAGGCTTCAAGCTTTCGCCGGCAGCAGGTCGCCGCGAGCGGCCCTCGAAGACGGCGCCTTCCTCGAGCACAAGCGATGCGTGGTGGACGTCGCCGTTCACGTTCGCCGTCGATTGAAGGATCACGTCCTCACCGCGGACCAAGCCCTCGATCCCGCCTCGGACGACGACGCGGGAGGCGCTCACGCAGCCCTCGACCCGGCCGCCGGTATTGATAATGATCTCGGCGGCATAGATGTCGCCGCGGATCTGACCGTCGATCTGCACGCCGCCGCGCGAGACGATCGTCAGGTTGTCGCCGAGCATGACGAGATCGCTACCGATGACAGAGAACCCGTCGTCGCGGGTCGAGGTCCGGCCGGCGCGATACGATTGGGGTTGAGCGTCTTTCGAATGCGGAATGGGCGCGTCATGGCGGTCATCGGCATTCATGGGCCGCGGCGGCATGGGCGGCATGGGCTGTGGCGGAGGCGTCGGCCTCATCGCTGTGGCCTGAGCATTCGGGTTGGCGGCGTCCGGCGTACGCGTGAACATGTAACCCCCGTGGACAACTGATGTGGCGCCTGAGCCGGCACGTCGCCTCTCTCAAGCGACGCGCGAGCCGCGCGGCTGTCGGTCCCTCAAAACGCGCTTGCTCGCGAGCCGGCCCCCCTCCGATCGGCAGTCGACCCGTGAGCAACGTTCTGATCCCTATGATGGAGCAACAAAAAAGCGCCGGACTTGCGGCCGGCGCGTGGCGATTCGTAGGGGAGAAGCCGGCGGCTTTGGCGACTGTCACTGCGTGCAAATCAGCGAGTGTCGAAATCGCGACATTCGTCTCATTCTCCAGCACCCACCGAACGAATTTTGCGATCTGAACGACACTACAAAATGCAATGGCCGAGTGTTGCGTCGCCAACGCTTGCCAGGCGAGTCTGCAGAAGGTGGGGAAGAAGCGTTAGTGACGCAACACGAGCGCTGCGCCGGTGCCGCATAGTGGCACCGGCCAGGCTGTCGTCCTTTGATCAGGACGCGAGCCGCTCCCAGGTCTGCATCCCAACGATGCCGTCGACCTTGATACCTTCCTTTTGCTGGAAGTCCCGCACTGCAGCTACGGTTTCGCGGCCGAAACGGCCGTCGACCGTCACCTTGTAGCCAGCCTCGACCAACAACTTCTGCAGGTCTTCAACGGCTTTGCCGCTGCTACCGCGCTCGAGACGGCCCGGGAAGGGCAGTGCTGTCTCTTTTTCAGGGCCGATCGGACCTGCGCACGGCCGCGCGCTGCGCGTGCACACCCATCGCTGGCCGCGACCATCGACATTGACCTGCTCGCAGTCGATCTTCTTGTCCTCAGACCGGCGCCACGCCTGCCAGCCGTCACCGTGCTTGTCGACCACGGCCTTGCGCCACTCGACGAGCGAGTTCGGGAACGCACCGAGCGTTCGCGAGACATAAGGCTGGCTTTCCTGAACGACCGGCGTGCTCTTGCACTCTTTTGCAAGCACCGGCGTCGAGATGGCGAACAGTCCCGCAGCTAGGCTCGCCGCGGTGAGCAGTCCGATACGCAACATCGTCTGATCCCTCCTATGGAACAACCCGACTTCGCTCCGCCCATTGGGTGGCTCGAATCGGACGCAGAACTCAGGACTGGCCGCTTGGTCTAAGAACGACGCGCGCTTGATCTCGACTTCTGCAAGCTCAACCGTCTACCGCTGAAGGTTAGGAATTGCCACGTGAATGATGGCTGACTGTGCTGCAACATGCAGAACGCGTCGCAACAGCGACACGCATCGTCGTCATCGAGCCAACTGGGAGTGTCGTCAGCCACGACATTATCAATGTCGTCAGCCACGACATTATCAATGTCGTCGGCCGGGATTTCTCAATGAGCCCGATCGCGGCAAGGCGATCGGTTCCAGGGCGCGCCAACCGAGCACTCGGCTCGACGGCGCTGTGCTTTTCGGTTCGTCGCGTTCGCGCACAACCCGGTTTGCCCAATCCGATCAGCTTGTTGTCGGATCGGGCAACCGCGGTCACTCCGCAGCGAGCCGCACGTACCCCTCTTTGCCAACCGGGCATGCCTCCCACAGCTCATTCATGGACGCAACGAGGTGGTCGATGTCGGCGTCCGTATGGAGCGGCGTCGGCGTAAAGCGCAACCGCTCGGTCCCGCGCGGAACGGTCGGATAGTTGATGGGTTGGACATAGATGCCGTGGTGGTCGAGCAGCGCATCGGTCACGGCTTTGCAGTGAACCGGGTTGCCAACCAGAACCGGCACGATGTGGCTCGGGTTGTCCATCACGGGCAGGCCGACATCCTTCAGCCTAGCCTTGACAGCGGCCGCGCGTTCCTGATGGCGCGAGCGCTCCAGGGAACTGACCTTTAGGTGGCGTACGCTTGCGAGGGCACCAGCTGCAAGAACGGGGGCAAGCGACGTGGTGAAAATGAACCCAGCCGCGTTCGAGCGGATGGCGTCGCAGCAGGCGCGGCTCGCTGCGATGTAGCCACCCATGACGCCGAAGCCCTTGGCGAGCGTGCCGTTGATGATATCGATCCGGTGCGCCAGGCCGTCACGCTCGGAAATGCCACCGCCGGTCGCGCCGTACATGCCAACCGCATGAACTTCGTCGAGATAGGTCAGAGCGTTGTAGCGCTCTGCGAGATCGCAGATCGCCTCCATCGGCGCCATGTGTCCGTCCATCGAGTAGACGCTCTCGAAGGCGATGATCTTCGGACGATCAACAGGGACTGTGCGCAAAAGCTGCTCGAGATGCTCGACATCGTTGTGACGGAAGATGACTTTCTCGCAGCCGCCGTGACGGATACCGGCAATCATCGAGGCGTGGTTCTTTTCGTCAGAGAGAATGAGGGTGTCTTTGCCGATCAACTGCACGAGCGTGGCGAGCGTCGCGTCGTTGGCGACGAAGGCTGACGTGAACAGCAGCGCTGCTTCCTTACCGTGCAACGCCGCAAGTTCTTCCTCGAGCATGACGTGGTAATGCGTGGTGCCCGAGATGTTCCGCGTTCCGCCGGAGCCCGCGCCCACATGATCGAGGGCCTCGTGCATCGCGTTCAGAACAACGGGATGCTGACCCATCCCCAAGTAGTCGTTCGAGCACCAGACCGTCACATCTGAGGTCCCGCGCACCGAATGTCTGCGGGCCCTCGGGAAGGACCCGCGTTGCCGCTCCAGGTCAGCGAACACGCGATAGCGACCCTCGCGGTGGATCGCGCGGAGGCTTTCGACAAATTTCTGTTCGTAGTTCATATCTCTGGCTCCTCCGACCTAGTAGTTATTCGGCTCAGACCGCCACTCAAGTGGCCAATGGTCCAGTTACGCATGCTGCGAATGCGGCCTGAAGACGCGGCCCGTCCGGCGCTGTGCCAAAAGCGCGCGCGCGGCCAAGTCCGTTAGGAAATTCCAAGGGTTCTTCGTTCGCGCGGGCCTCGGATCGGGCGTCGATGATGTGTGCGCGACCGTCGGCGACACGAAAGCGCACCCAGGTCGCGCCTGATCTGGCGACACCGTCGAGGACGTCGATGCGACCGAAGCCACCGCTCGCAATGGCCGCGAGCAACTGCGACAATGCGTGCTGATCGCACTCGCCATCGATCGTCGTCGACCATGTCGGCTTATGCGTCACCCGCTGCCCGCTGAACGTGCCCTGTCCCGGGGACGAGGCAGAACGCTGGGTCATCTCGCGTGGGCCACCTGCGCTCTCGGCGAGACCGCTTGGCGCGAACGAGCCCTTCTCGCTTAGCGGCGCGATCTGCTCGGTGTCACTCGCCTGCTGGCGGTGGGAGGCGAGGCTCCAGTCCCAGAGTTTCTCGGCCGGGATCGGTAGAACCAGGAACCAATGTTCCAGGATGGCGAGGCCCAGGATGGTTGCAACGAGACCGAGGCCCGTTGCCTCACCCGCTGAGATGTCGGGCGAATGGGCCGCCCTGACGATCAGCACAAATACGATCGTCGACAGCGAAACCGAGAACGGGAAGAACATGTTGAGCGGCCGCCTGCGCATGTAGTGGCGCAGATAATCGAGGTGGCGCGGCAGAAAATGCTCGTTGAGATTGCGGACGCCGAGATAGACGTTGAGCTTTGCACTCTGCTGCATCCACCAAAGCACGAGGAAGGTCCACAGCGCGATTTTGTTCGGCGCTTCCCAAAGCATCGCGAGCATCACGAGGAACGTGAGCGCCGTCGCGATCTGGTTCCAGAGCACGGTCTCGATCGCGTGCCAGAAGTGAAGCCACCCGCGGTGCGTGTCGGGGCAGGCCGAGCGCCGCGGGCCGGTGATGACGCCCGTATAGAACGCCATCTCGAGCCAGGCCCAGATGACGAGGCCCGCCGTGAACGCGAGGTAGGCGCCCTCGACGCTCGTGTCTTTGCCGCTCTCGATCATCACATAGAGGGCAACCAAGAGCAGCGCTGTCGCGGCCGAAAGGCTCCAGAGAAACGTCCGCTTCGGCAGGCCGTCGAGATACACGATCGCACCCGTAGAGAACCACCAGATGAAGAGAGCGAATGCGACCGGCAGGAGGTGTTCGATCATCAAGACCTCCCCTCCTGTTTGGTCCGGGCAATCGCTGGGGTGCTAGTGTTCGCTCTCCGGCACTTGGTTCCCGTCGCAGCATCCGACCGACTAAGTGTCGGAGACATCAGGAACACTAGCAAATTCAGAATCCTAGCGCAGGTGATGCATCTCACGTTTGGTTCGTGGCCGTGCAGCGTGCCGGTACCAAACGTCAGATGGGCAGCATTCGGACCAAGGTCCAAAAGGCAGCCGACGGTGCTGTCATGCCGGGCGCGCCCGACGCTAAGCTTGCAGGTGGCGCCACGCGGAACTTTGATCTCGCTCAATTGACGCAGCCACACCGGCGCTGATCCGTATCCGACTTTCGTCACGGTCTGGCAGCGCAGTGTGGGCGTCAGGGGCGAAATCGGTGTCATCGGCGCCCGAGCTCCATGGCTTGGGAGGTGTAGAAGCCATTCACGACACGTTCGGTGCGTCGCGCTTCCCAATCGGCGAGGCTTGGCTCCTCGCGGATGCGTTGTCGCAGCAGCAACTCTCGAACGGGCTCGATGGCTGGTGCGCGATCGGCTCGGGGAAACAACTTGCCGACCGCATGCATGGCCGACAGGCCGACCGTGCGGGGCGCGAACGTGAAGGCGATCGTTTGCGTGGTCCGTGACGCGAGCTGGCTCAATGCGCCGACGATGTCGTGCGCCTTGTAGTGAATGAGGGAATCCATCGCGACGACGTGATCGAAGCGGCCGAGCGCAGGGTCCAGCATGTCGCCCGAAAGGAAGGCGACCGTGCCGCGCCCGAAATCCTTCGTGCGGGCCCGAGCAATCGAGATCAGGTTCGGCGAAAGATCGATTGCAACGACCTCGGCGCCGCGGTGTGCGAGTTCGACCGCGAGCATACCCGTGCCGCAGCCTGCATCGAGCACGCGGTGCCCCGAGAGATTGTCGGGCAGAAACGAGATCAGCGTCCTGCGCATCGTCTCGCGCCCGTTGCGAACGGTGCGGCGAACACGGCTCAACGGCGCGTCGCTCGTCATCCTTGCCCAGGCGTCAAGGGCGGTCTTGTCAAAGTACTGGGCAATCTGCCCGCGCCGATCCTGATAGCTGTCGGTGGGCATCACTCAAATCCTAGGAAATCGAAGATCTCGCGGTCTTTCATCGACACGGCATTGAGCGCGTCGACCCCGTCCCAGAGCTTCTGTGCCAGCTGGAGATATTCGTTTTGGACCGAGATCACGTCCGGTGTCGGGTCCATCTCGAACAGTGTCTTCTTCTTGAGGCGCGAAACGCGGATGGCGTCGAGATCCGGGAAGTGGGCAAGGCGTTCGAGCCCGACCGCCCGGCTGAAACGATCGATCTCATCGGTCTTGGCCGAACGGTTTGCGATCACGCCGCCGACGCGCACCTTGTAATTCTTGGCTTTCGCGTTGATCGCCTGGACGATCCGGTTCATCGCGAAGATCGAATCGAAGTCGTTCGCCGTCACGATGAGCGAGCGATGCGCGTGCTGGAGGGGGGCTGCGAAGCCGCCGCAGACGACGTCGCCGAGCACGTCGAAGATTACAACGTCGGTGTCTTCGAGGAGGTGATGCTCCTTGAGGAGCTTGACCGTTTGGCCGACGACGTAGCCACCACATCCGGTGCCCGCGGGTGGGCCGCCGGCTTCGACACACATCACGCCGTTATAGCCTTCGTAGACGAAGTCCTCCCGGCGCAATTCCTCGGCGTGGAAGTCGACCTGCTCCAGAACGTCGATCACGGTTGGCACCAGTGACTTCGTCAACGTGAAGGTCGAATCGTGCTTCGGGTCGCAGCCGATCTGCAGGACGCGCTTGCCGAGCTTGGAGAATGCGACCGACAGGTTTGACGAGGTCGTGCTTTTGCCGATCCCGCCTTTGCCGTAAATGGCAAACACCTTGGCGGTGTCGATCGAGACCGAAGGGTCCATATTGACCTGGACGCTACCCTCTCCGTCAGCGCGCTTCATGCGGTGGTTGGGGGTCAGGATGTTCATGCGGCAGCCTCCTCGAGCCCTAGTCCCTCGACGCGATCATCCAGTTCGTCACCGGCCTCGCGCAGGGCTTCGAGCGTTTGCTCGTCAGGATTCCAATAGTTGCGTTCGTGGGCTTCGAGCAGGCGCCGCGCGACCTTCGCCGACGCCTTGGGGTTGAGCTGCGACAACCGGCGACGCATCGCCTCGTCGAGCACGTAGGTTTCGGAGATCTGTTGGTAGACCCACGGGGCCACGGCCCCCGTGGTGGCCGACCAGCCAATGGTGTTGGTGACGTGCGCCTCGATCTGGCGCACGCCCTCGTAGCCATGCTTCAGCATGCCCTCGGTCCACTTCGGATTGAGCATGCGGGTGCGGGTCTCAAGTGCAACCTGCTCGGCGAGCGTGCGCACCTTGCCACCGGTGCGGGTCTGGTCGCCGATGTAGATCGATGCCTGACGGCCACCTCGGGCCCGCCGAACCGCTCGGCCAATGCCGCCAAGCGTGTCGAAATAGTGGTCGATCGTCGTCACGCCGAGTTCGACCGATTCGAGATTCTGGTAGGCCACGTCAACGGTTGCGAGCACGCTTGCGAGCAGGTCCTTCTGCGCTACGGGCTTGCCGTCGCGGCCATAAGCGAAGCTCTTGCGGGTCTCATAAGCATCTGCGAGCTCGTCCTCGTCCGACCAGCAGCCCGCATCAACGAGCTGGTTGACGTTGGCGCCGTAGGTGCCGTCCGCATTCGAGAACACACGCAATGCGGCAACCTCGATGTCGCAACCCATGCGGTCAGCGTAGGCGAGCGCGTGTGCCCTGACGAGGTTGTGTGAGACCGGCTCGTCAGCCGTTGCAGCCAAATAGGCGGCCTCAGCGAGCATGCGCGTCTGCAGAGGGAGGAGGTCGCGGAAGATGCCGGAGAGAGTGATCACCACGTCAATGCGCGGACGGCCAAGCTCGTTAAGCGGAATGAGCTTTGCGCCCGTCAGCCTGCCGTAGCTGTCGAACCGCGGCTCGGCGCCAAGCAGCGCCAGCGCCTGCGCAATCGGACCGCCCTCGCTTTTGAGGTTATCGGTACCCCAGAGCACGATGGCGACCGTTTCAGGCAGGCCATGTCCCTCAGCGACGTGACGCGAGATCAGACGGTTGGCCTGGTCTCGCCCGTCGCGCACTGCAAACGCGGTTGGCATGCGAAACGGGTCGAAACCGTGGACATTGCGGCCCGTTGGCAGCACGTCGACGGACTTCAGGATGTCACCGCCTGCAACTGGCCTGATGAAGCGGGCATCGAGCGCCCGCACGAGGCCGTCGAGTTCGCCATCGCCTTTGAGCTTTTGTGCAACATCGGCGAGTGTGTCGAGGTTCGAGCGGATTGCCGTCACGTCGGCCGAACCTGCGTCGCGGCCCAGGCGCTGAGCCAGCTTCTGGCGATCTGCACCATCGAGCAAGTCGCTCACGACTGCCCGCGACAGGCTTAGACCCTGGCCCGCCTCGGCGATCGACTGGATGAGATCGCTGACGACGTCGCGGCTCATGCTCTCGCCGATCACGTGCAGGCCATGCGGGATCAATTCGTACTCGAGTTCGAGAATCTGCTTCCCAAGAAGGGCGACGGCGGCATCGCATGCTGCTGGATCGAGCGCCGTCAGGTCGACGTCATCACCGATCAAGTCCACGGCACGAGCCTGCTCGCTGATCAGGAGCAGCATTTGGGAGCGTTCATCGGCATGCGCCGGATCCTGCGCGCGCAGACGGTCAAGCGTGCTCTTCAGGTCGAGAAGCCCGCGATAAAGGCCTGCTTGTGCGACGGCTGGCGTCAGGTAGCTGACGAGCGTTGCAGCCGACCGGCGCTTGGCGATCGTGCCCTCGGAGGGGTTGTTCGCAGCGTAGAGGTAGACATTCGGAACATCGCCGATCAGGCGCTCTGGCCAGCACGCGCTCGTCGATCCCGATTGTTTGCCAGGCATGAACTCGAGGGCGCCGTGCGTGCCGAAGTGCAAGAGTGCATGGGCTCGGAAGTCTTCACGCAGATAGCGGTAGAATGCTGAGAACGCATGGGTCGGGGCAAAACCGCCCTCGAACAGCAGCCGCATCGGGTCGCCCTCATAGCCGAAGCCTGGCTGCACGGCGACGAGGAGATTGCCGAACTGCTTGCCGAGGACCAGGATGTTCTGGCCGTCGCTTTGCTGGCGGCCTGGCGCCGGGCCCCACTGGCGTTCGATGTCGGTGAGATAGCGTTCGCGGCGGACGTGATCGTCAGCGCTGAGCCGGATGTGGACGTTGGCGTCTGCGCCAAAGACCTCGGAGTTGCCTTCGAGAATGGCCCGGCGCAGAGCGTCGACCGATTGCGGCAGTTCCACCGTGTAGCCCTCGCGTGCCAAGCGGTGCATGACGTTGAACAAGGATTCAAAAACGCCGAGATAAGCGGCCGTTCCTGTCGCGCCCGCGTTCGGTGGGAAGTTGAACAACACGACCCCGATCTTGCGCTCCGCGCGCGCCGTGGTGCGCAATTCCACGAGCCGCGCCGTGCGCGCTGCGAGCACTTCAGCGCGCTCGATGCAGGCCTGCATGCGATGAATGCCATCGGCCCGATCGACCTGGCAGGCGCGCTCGCATCCACCGCAGCGATCAGCGCAGCTCGAGCGGCCGCCGAACACTGTGGGTGCCGTGGCGCCATCGATTTCCGGGATGGCAACCATGATCGTCTGCTCGATCGGCATCAGGCCACGATCTGAATGGCGCCATTGTTCGAGAGACTGGAATTCGATCGCGTGAGCGGCGAGGTAGGGCACGTCAAGCTTGGCGAGGATCTCCTCCGCCGCGTCTGCGTCATTGTAGGCAGGGCCGCCGACCAGCGAAAACCC
>JBHJOC010000045.1:0-32111 GCA_050330095.1 Hyphomicrobiaceae bacterium | reverse complement strand
GGAGCCACTCGCGTCCGCTGTTTTCACAAGTTCGTCTGTAAGGTGCCGCGAATGACAGAAGGCCTTGCGCGCGCGTATTAGATCTGCACGGTTCGGGTGCAGCGTGCGACGCGACCTCGAGCAGCCTCCCCATGGGCCCATGACATCGACAGGACATTCCCGATGCAAGATAGCGCTCCACTCCATCGCAGCAAGAGCAGTGCAAATCCGCAGGCATTCGACTGGGCAGATCCATTTCATCTCGACGATCAGCTCACCGAAGAGGAGCGGATGATACGTGACACGGCGCGCGACTACGCCCAGTCGCGTCTGCTGCCGCGAGTGACCGAGGCCTACCTCAATGAGCAGACTGATCGCGCGATTTTCAACGAAATGGGTGAGCTTGGCCTGCTCGGCGTCACCTTACCGGAGGCGTATGGGTGCGCGGGCGCCAATTATGTGTCCTACGGCCTCGTCGCCCGTGAGATCGAGCGGGTTGATTCCGGCTACCGCTCCATGAATTCCGTCCAATCCTCGCTCGTGATGTTTCCGATCTATGCATTCGGATCCGAGGAGCAGCGGCGGAGATACCTGCCAAAACTCGCCACGGGTGAGTGGGTCGGTTGCTTCGGGCTGACGGAGCCCGATGCTGGCTCCGATCCGGCAGGTATGACCACGCGGGCCGAGAAGGTCGCCGACGGCTACCGGTTGACCGGTTCGAAAATGTGGATCTCGAATTCGCCAATTGCCGACGTCTTCGTTGTTTGGGCGAAAAGTCAGGCTCACGACAATTCGATCAGGGGTTTCGTGCTGGAGCGAGGCATGCCCGGCCTGTCGGCGCCGAAGATCGCCAACAAGCTCTCGTTGCGGGCTTCGATCACTGGTGAGATCGTGATGGAGGGCGTTGTTGTGCCTGAGGAGAATCTGCTGCCCGACGTAGCAGGCCTCAAAGGACCGTTCAGTTGCCTAAACCGTGCGCGGTATGGAATTTCGTGGGGCGTGATGGGCTCGGCCGAAGCGTGCTGGCATGCCGCGCGTCAGTACACGCTTGATCGCAGGCAGTTCGGCCGACCGCTCGCTGCGACACAACTGGTCCAGAAGAAGCTCGCCGATATGCAGACCGAGATTGCACTCGGCCTGCAGGCCTCGCTGCGCGTGGGCCGGCTGATGGATGAGGAGCGGTTCGCGCCCGAAATGATCTCGATCGTGAAGCGCAACAATTGCGGCAAGGCGCTCGATATCGCTCGCATGTCCCGTGATATGCACGGCGGCAATGGGATCCAGGCGGACTATCATGTCATGCGGCATGCCGCGAACCTGGAAACGGTCAATACCTACGAGGGCACGCACGACGTGCACGCGTTGATCCTCGGGCGCGCTCAGACCGGCATCCAGGCATTTTTCTGATGTCTCTGGCTCATGTCAGCAAGTACCACCGATCAGAAGTCCCCGCACCATCCGCAAAACGCGCCTGTCGATGGGCCTGACTCGAGCCGGGATCAGGGGTGTCCGCGTTCGACGATCGCAATTGCCTGCATCATGACCCGTTGAGCTTCACGGTCGGAAAGTGGTCGAGACGCAACGATCCTTGGCTCATGGGCCGACGTGTGTTGTTCCGGGGCTGGGCCGCGAAGTTGCTCGGGCACCTCGCGCGGGCGCAACGGGACACGGCCATAGTTCGGACTGAAAGGCTCGGAAGGATCGTCTACGACCGGGCGCTCCGTGCGGAACGGCGCGCTTTGCACCGGCAGGCCATCGGCTTCCAAGTCCTTGGGCTCAGGTTCGGCTAGCCGGCCCATGTGCGCTGTCTGGACGCCAACCGGTCCTCCCGCGCCATGGCGCGACGGGTCATGAGCGCAGCCGGCAGCAAAGGCTGCGGCGACCGCGATAATGAGCCAAGGCGGGAGCAGGCCCCCGCTGGCTCGAGGCATGCTCCACAGACCCGCAGTCTGCGGGCTTCGCTCAACGCAACGCATCACAACACTCCAACACGCACAGGCCTCGACTGTGCCGTTCGCATGGTGAAAGTGACGTTAACGGCCGTCGCGTTGCCGGACATGGCGGCGCCGGATGGCAAAGAGCCAAGCAGACTGCGCTCAGGTTCCGTGCGTTTGATTTGACGGACGCGCTGCACTAGTGTGGCGTCGCGCCTTAATTGACGACCAGCGTGCTGCATGCATGGGTCAACTACGGCGCGATCACGCCACACTAACCCATTAATTTCGCGAGTGGCCTTCGTGTCTCGCCTAGATCGTCAGCGGTTGCGGCCAGCACAGCGATGAGACGAGACAGGCACTCGTACCGCCGATCAGAAGTGCCTGCACCATCCGCAACATCCGGCTTCCATGGACGTCTGATCGAAAAGCGGCAATAGATCCAATATGTTGCCAGTGC
Organism: Hyphomicrobiaceae bacterium; assembly: GCA_050330095.1. Taxonomy (GTDB): domain Bacteria; phylum Pseudomonadota; class Alphaproteobacteria; order Rhizobiales; family Hyphomicrobiaceae; genus JBCBWG01. The sequence goes on along the minus strand of JBHJOC010000045.1, from coordinate 29,738 downwards.
CCTTTGCTTTCCGCAGTTCGTTTCGGCCTGTGACGAGGGTGACAGACGGACCACGGAGAGCGGGTACTGGGTTGCGCACCCAATAGAGCTTCGAGCCAACGACTTTGGGTCGAACCAATCACGAGGAACCAGACGATGGCTTTCACCCTACCTGAACTGCCCTATGCCTACGATGCGCTGGCCCCCTACATGTCGCGGGAGACCCTCGAGTTCCACCACGACAAGCACCATCTTGCCTACGTCAACGCCGGCAACGGTCTGATCGACGGGACGGCGTATGCAACTCTGAGCCTTGAAGAGATCTGCAAGAAGGCGTTCGCCGAGGGCCATCAGGGGCTCGTGAACCAGGCGGGCCAGCACTATAACCACCTGCACTTCTGGAACTGGATGAAGCCCAACGGTGGTGGCTCGTCGCTGCCAGGTGCGGTCGAGAAGCTGGTGACGGCGTATGGTGGTCTTGACAAGGTCCGCGCCGATTTCATCCAGGCGGGAACGACACAGTTCGGCTCAGGCTGGGCTTGGCTTGCGGTTAAGGACGGCGCCTTGCACGTCATGAAGACGCCGAACGGCGAGAACCCGCTGATGCACGGCGCAACGCCGATCCTTGGCTGCGACGTGTGGGAACACAGCTACTACATCGACTACCGCAATGCGCGTCCGAAGTACCTCGAAGCGTTCTTCGATAATCTTGTGAACTGGGGCTACGTCGACCAGCTCGCGAGCGCGACCAGCTAGGACCTGCTTTCCGTAGTTCGTGAGACTGTCTGGTCTGGCGCGGAAACGAACTTCGGAAAGCGAATGGTACGAGCAACCTATTGTATCTTGGACCGGTTTTTGATCAGAAGTTCCTGGACGCCGGGTGTTGCGGATGGTGCAGGGACTTATGATCGGCGGTACTAGCCAAGCGCCATCAGCACAACTTGCTGTGTGATCGAGGGCGGGAGCTGCGATGCTCCCGCTTCCCGCACGGTACTGGGTCTGCAGATCATAGAGCCATGCCGAAGCATTCGTAGATTGTACGTAATTGAAATAATTATCCCCGCTGGTTTCGCCTATGCTAGGCTGCCAATGCGGGGAATTGAATACTAATTCTTCTGCTTGGTAATTCGGTTTTGTTTGTTTGATTTTTATTGACATCGCAACGGTGTTTCGATATGTTTTGTTTATGCTCGGGAATTGCATCATTCTGATGCTATCGAGCGCGTCCTCCCCGATATGGTTTCAAAATGACGGTTCGATCCAGATCGGATTGGCCGGCGATCCGTGCGTGTTATGTCGAACAAGCCTTGCCGATCGCAGAGATCGCGCGTCGCTTTTCGATATCGCGGTCGGCGGTTTACGCGCGCGCTCGCAAGGACGGCTGGCACAAGGCTGGCCATCCGCGCGAGCCGTTGCACCATGCTGGTATGGGCTCAGCGGCGAGCAGTCAGCCGCCAGACCAGCCGGTGCAGCGGAAAGCCGCACCAGTTGATCCGGCAAGCCCGGCTCGGCCTGCGCGCAAACGGAAACACACACAAGGCTCAACAGAAGGGCGAGGTGCTCGGCGGCGCTCCGAAGCCGTGAGCGCGCGCCTGCTGGCGGCCGTGGAACAGCAACTTACCGCGCTCGAGGAAAGAATGAACGAAGATTTAGAAGCTGCGGCGTCCCAGGATGAACGCGAAGCCCGCGTTCTCGGGTCAATCATAAGAAACTACGAGCGCATTTGCAAAATCAGCGGCGGTGAAAGCGCCGTGAAACCAAAGGGTGCGAAAGAAAGGCTTGCTGACCGCGAGCGCCTCAATCACGGGCTTGAAACTTCCATTAGCGGGGGGCCTCCGGGAGATGACACGGACGCCGTCCGCAGAGCACTTGCTGAGCGCATTGTCAAACTTCGCACGCGACTGCTCCGCGAGACCTGACGCGATCGCCGAAATGCTTGCAGAGTTGCCGATATCCGATGTCGTCCGGCTGCTCGGCGATTGGTCGATCTGGGCGCGCGACGACCAGTTGCCACCGAGAGAGTGTGAAGCTTCGCCACCATGGCGCACCTGGGTCCTACTCGGTGGGCGTGGAGCAGGAAAAACGCGGGCCGGCGCGGAATGGGTGCGTGGTCTCGTGGAGGCGAAGCCTCATCCCATCCGGATAGCACTCGTTGGCGAGACGATCCACGACGTGCGGACTGTGATGGTTGAAGGCCACTCGGGCATTGCGTCGGTCAGCCAGCCAGACGCGAGACCCAAGCTCGATGCGGGCAGCAATCGCCTGGTTTGGCCGAACGGTTCCGTTGCTCAGTTCTTTTCGGCTGATCGTCCAGAAAGCCTTCGAGGCCCCCAGTTCCACGCCGCCTGGTGCGACGAGTTCGCCAAATGGCGCCGCGCCGAGGAGACTTGGAACATGCTGCAGTTCGGGTTGCGCCTCGGGGAGACCCCGCGCGCGATCGTGACGACGACGCCGAAACCGCTGGCGATTCTGAAGCGCCTGCTCGCCGATCCATCAACGGTGGTGACCAGGGCACCAACGAAGTTGAATGCGGAAAACCTTGCTCCCTCGTTCCTCGAAGAAATGGAGCGTCGCTATCGGGGCACGGTCCTGGGGCGGCAGGAAATTGACGGCGATGTCGTAGAATCGGATGTCGGCGCACTTTGGCGGCGCGACTGGATCGAGGCGGCCCGCATCCAGACGTCGGGGGAAAGGATCTTCGACCGTGGCCGAACGGTGGTCGCTGTCGATCCGCCAGTGACGTCTCACGCCAAGTCCGATGCGTGCGGCATCATCGTCGCAGCGCTCGGCGCTGACCGTCGAGGCTACGTGATCGCAGATCGAACCGTGCAAGGCCGCGCGCCCACAATCTGGGCCAACGCCGTCGTTGCGGCGTTGTCGGACTTCGAGGCTGACAGCATCGTCGTCGAGGTCAATCAAGGTGGCGACTTGGTCGAGGCCGTCCTGCGCCAGTCAGCGCCGAACCTGCCGATCCGCAAGGTCCGGGCAACGCGCGGCAAGTGGCTGAGGGCCGAGCCGATCGCAGCACTCTACGCCGAGGGCCGTGTCGCGCACATCGGCACGTTTCCAGAGCTTGAGGCGCAGATGCTGAGCTTTGGCGTCACTGCCAGCACTGGCCCGCGTTCGCCCGACCGGCTCGATGCGCTGGTCTGGGCGCTCACCGATCTCATGCTCTCGACCAGCGATGGGCCGAGCCTCAGAAGGATCTGACTGCATGACCGTGTTCGATCGGCTGTTCTCGCGCCGCGGCGCTGCAGAGTTGAAGCATGGACGAGAGACAGGAGTGGATATGGGCGCCCGCGTCGAAACGGGAGATGCAGGTGTCGGTCGCGCTGCCAAGTCGCTGCCATCGGGCTTTCTTGCCATCACCCAACCCTCAAGCGCGACATGGGGAGCAAGAACCTATAGAACACTGGCGCGCGACGGCGTCATGCGCAATGCGGTCGTCTATCGCTGCGTGCGGCTGATCGCCGAGGCTGCGGCTTCGGTTCCGTTGCGGGTCGATGGCGTGCCATCGACGCCCGAATTCGATCCGCATCCGGTTAGCGAGTTGCTCGCGCGCCCAACGCACGGCATGACGCTGACCGACATTCTCGAGACTTGGTATGGCTACCTGCTCGTCTCCGGCAACGCCTACTTGCGAGCCCACGGCGTCGGTCCACGGCTGGCCGGGCTTCAGGTCCTGAGGCCCGACCGTGTTCGGGTCGTGCCTCATGGTTCAGGCGGTGCTGACCGCTTTGACTACCTTGATGACGACCGCTGGCGGCTGATCCCAGGCGAAGCTGTCGATGGCGTCGGAAGTGTTCTGCATCTTCGGCTGTTTCACCCACTCGACGATTGCTACGGGTTGTCGCCGATCGAGGCGGCTGCAACGGCAATCGACATCCACAATGGCGCAAGTCGGTGGAACAAGGCGTTGCTCGACAACGCAGCGCGCCCATCCGGCGCGCTTGTCTATTCGAATCCAACCCATATGACGGGCGAGCAGTTCGACCGTCTAAAGGCCGAGCTTGAGGAGAGTTTTCAAGGCGCACGCAACGCGGGCCGCCCGCTCCTGCTCGAAGGTGGCCTCGACTGGAAGGCCATGAGCCTTACGCCACGCGATATGGACTTCATTGCAGCCAAGGATGCGGCTGCGCGCGAGATCGCGCTGGCGCTGGGCGTGCCGCCGATGCTCCTCGGTATTCCGGGCGACAATACGTACGCCAATTACCAGGAAGCGAACCGAACGTTCTGGCGGCAGACAGTCCTGCCGCTGGTCATGCGCACGGCGCGCGCCTTGGCGGCATGGCTCGGCCCAGCCTACGACCGTCCGTTCATCCTGCGGCCTGATCTCGAAGGCGTTGATGCACTCTCCTCGGAGCGCGATGCGCTCTGGCAGCGTCTACAGGCTGTTTCCTTCCTCGATGAGAACGAGAAGCGCGCGATGGTCGGCTACCCACCGCGCGATAGCCAGGCCTCGCGCGGGCCGGAACGCTGACGGCCCCCGCCGACAAGCAATCACGACACCACCTTTCAGCCCATCAAGCCCTCACGGACGAAAACCCATGAGCCTCAGATGCATGCCGCTTCTCGAGGCGGCGCCGGAAGTGAAATTCTGTGCCCTCGATCTGAAGGACGTCACGCTCGACGGAACCTTCGAGGGTTATGCGAGCTTGTTCGCCATCGAGGACCTGGGTCGCGATGTCGTCCATCCGGGAGCGTTCCGTGACACGCTGATGAATAGGCCGCCAAACGCGGTCAAGATGTTGTTCCAACATGATCCAGGCGAGCCGATCGGCGTCTGGCAACGCCTGCATGAGGATGCGCGCGGCTTATTCGCGCGTGGACGCCTGATGCCAGACGTTGCACGCGCGCGGGAAGTGCTCTCACTGATGCGCGCCGGCGCGGTTGATGGGCTGTCGATCGGGTTTCGGGTCGTGCGAGCCCAGAACGATCGCAAGAGCGGGACGCGACATCTTCTCAAGATCGACCTCTGGGAAATATCGGTCGTGACATTTCCGATGCAGCCCGCGGCGCGGGTGTCGTCGGTCAAGGCCTCACCGTTCGCACGTGCGATGCCGAGCGAACGGGAGTTCGAGCGCTGGCTCACGCGGGATGCTGGGCTGACGCGCTCACAGGCCCGCGCGGTCATGCGCGACGGGCTCAAAGGGCTGCGGGCCGAGCGGGATGCCGGCGCACCTCTTCCGCGCGACCAAACCCTGCGCCGGCAGATCGAGCGGGCCGCAGAGTTGCTGCGATCACCACAATCCAGACCCAAGTGAAGCCCCATGGAAAGGCACGCGATGACCCATACCCACCTTGAGACGAAGGCTGGCGGCCAGGATATTGCCACAGCTTTCGAAGACCTGATTGAAGCCTTCGAGGCTTTCAAGGACACGAACAACCGTCGGCTCTCCGAGGTCGAGCGTCGGTTCTCGGCAGATGTTGTGACGACCGACAAGCTCGACCGCATCAGCCGATCGCTCGACGTGCAGCAGAAGACGGTCGACGCGCTGGTCCAGCGGGCCACGCGGGCAGCAAGTCACGGACCAGGCCCTGGGCTTCAAGATGCCTACGCCGAAGCATTCAGCAGTTATGTTCGTAAAGGCCAAGACGGCGGCCTGCGCGATCTCGACCGCAAGGCGATGTCGATTGGCACCGATTCGGATGGCGGATATCTCGTACCGCACGAGACGGAGACCATGATCAATTCGGCGCTGCGCGACGCATCGCCGATCCGTGCAATTGCGAGCGTCCGCCAGGTCACGGGTGCGGTGCTCAAGAAGCCGTTCGCAATCACAGGCCAGGAAACAGGATGGGCTGGCGAGACTGCAGCACGCCCGCAGACGACAACGCCGACACTGGCTGAACTCACGTTCCCGACCATGGAACTCTACGCGATGCCTGCCGCGACCCAGGCGCTGTTGGACGATGCGGCCATCGACATCGATCTATGGATTGCTGACGAGGTGCGTGCCGTCTTCGCCGAGCAGGAGGGCAAGGCATTCGTCATTGGCGACGGCAACAATAAGCCGCGCGGGTTCATGGATTATCCGACCGTGGCGGCTGCGAGCTGGACGTGGGGCAACCTCGCGACGATTTCAACGGGCGTCTCGGGCGGCTTTGCAGCCTCCGCCCCGGCCGACAGGCTGATCGACCTCATCTATGCGATCAAGGCTGGCTATCGGGCCAACGGCACGTTTGTCATGAATCGCAAGACGCAGGCTGCAGTCCGCAAGCTGAAGGACGCCGATGGTCACTATCTGTGGCAACCGTCGGTGAGCGCGGGTTCTCCACCGACGCTGCTCGGGTATCCGGTCGTCGAGGCCGAGGACATGCCGGATATCGCGGCGAACGCGAACGCGATTGCGTTCGGCGACTTCCGTCGCGGCTACCTGATCGTCGACCGGCTTGGCATCCGGATGCTGCGCGATCCCTATTCCTCAAAGCCCTACGTCTTGTTCTATACGACCAAGCGCGTCGGCGGCGGGGTGCAGGACTTCGATGCGATCAAGCTCCTGCGTTTCGCAGCCTGACCCGGCTGCGACGCCTGCAATCTGATTAACCGTTCGCGCGCGCTCCAACGCCACCTAAGGCGAATGCCGACGCGCGGGGACCGAGGGGCGACTTCCCTCGGTCCCACCTCGGTCAAGAGGCGGTTCAATCGGCCCATCCCTGTGACAGTGCCAACCTTTTTTGGAGGCCACCACCATGGCGCTCTCGCAACTGCTTGCGCCCACAGTCGAGCCAATCGATCTCGACGAAGCAAAGCGCCAACTCCGCATCGATGGCGAGCACGAGGATCTGTTCATTTCGGGCCTAATCGTTACGAGCCGCTTGCAGCTCGAGGCATCGTTAGGCCTTGCCATGATTGATCAGATTTGGCGTTTGAGAGTTCCGGCCTCCTGCGCACAAGAGATCGAACTGCCGCTGTATCCGGTCCGCGAAATTGTCATGGCGACCGCAGTCGCATCCGACGGCAGCGGCGAGCCGATCAACTCTTCGCATCTTGTACTCGTGGCCGACCGGCGCCCGCAGGTCGTCAAGCTGCAGTCGATCCCTGCGTCGGCCCGAGAGGTCCACCTCGATCTCAAGGCAGGCTACGGCGCAGACGGCAGCTCTGTGCCCGGGCCCCTCAAGCAGGCCCTCGGTCTGCTGGTCGCACACTGGTTCGAGAACCGTGAGCCGAGCTTGCCGGGGGCAGCACTCAGTCCGTTGCCACTGGCCCTCGACACTCTTCTGCAACCGTATCGACGGGTGCGGTTGTGAGCGCGGTCGGCATCGGCGCGTTACGCCACAGAATCACGATCGAGGAACCGATCGCCTCAGCGGCAGAGGGAGGCGCGGAAACTGCGACGTGGGCCGTTCGCGAGGTGTTGTTTGCTGCCGTGACACCACGCTCGGGCCGCGAGCTGTTCACGACCGACAGCCTGCAAAGCCGCGTCACGCACACGGTTCGCTTCCGCCATCGTGCTGGCATCCGTCCCGACATGCGGCTGCGGTTCGGTGCGCGAATCCTCGAGATCTTATCTGTCATCAACGAAGACGAACGTGGGCGTTGGACCGTCTGCGCCTGTGAGGAGAAGGGCCCATGAGCCGCGATACGCAACACGATATCCGAGTGGGGGCTATGGCGAGCGCACCGCTTGAGGCTGCATCGTCCAAGGCTTCTTCGTCCAATAGCGCATCGTCGAAGTTCCGCGCGACGGTCAGGGCTCGCTTTGCGCGCCTCGATGCGATCGTCTCGCGTCTCATGCGACGGGTAATCGTGAAAGCCCTGGCGCGCCGTGTCAAACGGGAGCGGGGGATCGATATGAGACCGCGCTCAATCAAGCGACGCAGTTCGGCTCTGTTGCCGAACAGGTCAGAGCGGGGCGGAGAATGACAACGGCAGGATGGGCGCTGCAGGTCGCGATCCACCAAGTCCTCGTGAGTGATGCGGCCCTTGGTGCCGAGCTCGGTGGGGGCCGCGTCTACGACTATGTGCCCCGCGGGGCCAGCTATCCGTACGTGACCTTCGGCCAAACAGCCGAGAACGACTGGTCGAGCGGTAGCGATCAAGGCAGCGAACACCTCATCACGCTCCACGTTTGGGATGACGGACGCGGCCGGCGAACAGCGCATCGGATCGTCGCGCGCGTGCGGGGGCTGCTGCACGACGCGACGCTGTCACTCCAGGGCCACCGGCTGATCAATTTGCGTCACGAGTTCACGGACGTGCGGCGGGAAGGGGATGGCCAAACCATCCGCGCGCTCGTTCGCTTCCGCGCCGTCACCGAGCCAACCTGACGCCTAACGCCCGATCCACAGTCTTGCATATGAACCATGGAGGCCGTCATGGCAGCCCAGAAGGGCAAAGACCTGCTCGTCAAGATCGACAGCGCGGGCACTGGAACATTTACGACGATTGCCGGCCTTCGCTCCCGCTCGGTCGCCTTCAATGCGGCAACTGTCGACACGACCAACCAGGACTCGCTCGGCCAGTGGCGAGAGCTTCTCGCAGGTGTCGGAATCCGGTCGGCCCGCATCACTGGTGAGGGCATTTTCAAGGACGCGTCCAGCGACGCAGCCTTGCGGGCGGCCTTTTTCGACGGTCTTCACCCGAACTTGCAAATCGTGATCCCGGATTTCGGGACGCTTGAAGGCACATTTCACATCGCAGCACTCGAATATTCGGGCCGACATGACGGCGAACTCGGCTTCGAGATTGGCCTCGAGTCCGCGGGTCCCCTGTCGTTCCTTGCGATGTGAGGAGCTCTCCCATGGTCAACAAGCATCGCGGTGAGATCGAGGCCGTGTTCGACGGCAAGAGCTATCGGCTTTGCCTCACGCTCGGGGCACTCGCGGAACTCGAAAGCGCGTTCGGAGACGAAGACATGTTGGCGCTTGCCGAGAGGTTCTCGAGTGGTCGTCTGTCTGCGCGCGATGCGATCCGCATCATCGGCGCCGGGCTTAGAGGCGCCGGCGTCGACATTGGCGACGATAAGGTTGCACGATTCAGGACGGATGATGGGGCAGCCGGCTTTGTCGCTGTCGTCGCGCGCCTCTTGGCGGCGACGTTCGGCGCTCCAGCCGCCACGCCCGCCGACGTGCCCCAATCCGGCGAGGAGGCGGGCGACCCGCGCCCTTTCCCTGGGACGACGTGATGCATGCAGCCCTTCACGAGGCTCGCATCTGTCCAACTGTGTTCTGGCACATGACCCCGCGCGAGCTGTTGTTCGTGTTGGGCAGATTGGCACCCGCGCAGCAGGCGTGCTCGAGCCGGGCCGTGCTCGACGACCTCATGCGCCGGTTCCCAGATGCGGGGGGCTTCGAGGCTGACAATGCCCCGATCGGGGCTGCTCGCCAGTGACAGTCTCAGTAACTGCCAACCACCCATCCGGAGAGATGACATGGATGAGCTTCGCGAGACCTATGACATCGACTTCAACGTCGATCTCTCCGGTTTGCGCCGGGAGTTCCAGTTGGCCACCAGCTATGGCCAGAGTTTTGCCCGCTCGCTCACGACAGCGTTTTCGGATGTGATCGTGAAGGGAAAGTCACTTGGTGATGCTTTTCGAAGCCTTGCCCTCAGGCTGTCTGAACTTGCGATCAAGGCGGCCTTTCGCCCGCTCGAGACAATGATCGCGGGTGGCTTCAGTCGGATGTTCGCCGGTGCGATGCCGTTTGCCCAGGGTGGGGCGTTCTCAAACGGACTTCCGGTCCCGTTTGCAAAGGGCGGTGTTGTTGCAGCACCCGTCTTGTTTCCGCTCGCGCAAGGTCGGACCGGGCTCATGGGTGAGCGCGGTCCTGAGGCGATCATGCCGCTCGCACGAGGGCCCGATGGACGTCTGGGTGTGCAGGCGTCGGGCGGCGGTAGCGTCAACATCACCTTCAACGTTGCAACATCCGACGTCGAGAGCTTCCGCCGCTCAGAGGCGCGCGTGCTCGCCATGCTCTCGCGCGCGGTCGACCAAAGCACTCGACACACGTAACGCGCCGGCATCCCGCCGCAACACCTCCACCCGAACAGCAGAACACCGAACAACGTCGAGACCACTCGGATGGCATTCCACGATGTACGTTTCCCAACCGGGATCTCCCTGAGGGCCTCAGGCGGCCCTGAGCGGCGAACCGACGTCGTTACTCTTGCGTCTGGACGTGAGCACCGCAATGCGCGGTGGGCAGATTCGCGCCGCCGCTATGATGCTGCGTATGGAATTCGAACGCGTGCCGACCTGCAGACGGTGATCGCATTTTTCGAGGCGCGCCGGGGCCGGCTCCACGCGTTTCGCTGGCGCGATCCGATCGATTGGACGTCAGGACCTCCCGGTCGCGAGCCGACGGCCTTCGATTGCGAAATCGCAATCGGCGACGGCGCAACAGACACCTATCAGCTCGCAAAAAGTTATGGTGACGCAGCGGGTACCTGGCTGCGTGACGTCACGAAGCCCGTGGCCGGTAGCGTGCGCATCGGGATCGAGGGGGTCGAGATCACCGATCCGGATGCGTTCGAAGTCGACCCCCTGACGGGGCTGGTCGTGTTTGCAACGGGTCATGTCCCCGAGGTGGGCCAACGCATAACCGCAGGGTTTCAGTTCGATGTGCCCGTGCGGTTTGATACGGACGCGATCGAGGTCTCCCTGCAGGGGCCCGAGCATGGCGCCGTGCCGAACATTCCGATCATCGAGGTTCGTGCATGAGGGCGCTCTCTGCGAATTTTCAGGCGCACTTGGCGACGGGTATCACAACGCTCGCGTGGTGTTGGCGGGTTCTGCGTCGGGACGGGCAGACGTTGGGTTTTACAGACCACGACCGTGATCTCACATTCGAAAGCACCGTGTTCGAAGCCCAAAGCGGCATGACGGCGAGTGAGGTTTCGACAAGCGTCGGTCTTGCCGTCGACACGGTCGAGGTCGACGGCGCGCTGACATCCGAGCGGCTGAGTGAGGCGGATCTCGCTTCCGGGCTGTACGATGGTGCCAAGGTCGAGATCTGGCGGGTCAATTGGTCCGAACCTGCGCAGCGCGTTCTGATGAAGCGGGGAGAGATCGGTGAAGTGCGCCGCACCGAAGCCGGGTTCACGGCTGAGATCAGAGGGCTCACGAACGCACTGCAAGCCGTCCGCGGCCGTCGCTTTCTCTACTCCTGCGACGCTGAACTCGGTGACTCACGCTGTGGCGTGATGCTGGCGTCATCAGCCTACACGGCGAGCGGCACCATTGTGGCCGATCGCGCCGATGGCACGTACCGCGTTTCCGGGCTGGAGAGCTACGCCAGCGACTGGTTCACGGGCGGCACTGCACGGATTGACGTGATTGGCGCAGCACCAAAGCTGTTCGAGGTGCGACGTCACCTTGCGGGCGAGCACGGTGCCCTGGTGAGCCTCAGGAATTCGATTGGGCATGTGTTCGACATCGGCGACGGCCTGGTGTTCACCGCTGGCTGTGACAAGACCGTCGACACGTGCCGGACGAAGTTTGCGAACGCGCAGCGCTTTCGCGGTTTTCCATTCATGCCAGGAACACAGTTTTTGACCCGCGTCGCCGGCAGGCGGGGGTGAGCCGTGTCGCATCACCTAAGCCTCGGCGCAGTTCGCTCGGCGGGAGCTTCTGAAAGCGCCGGCGGATTCCCTCATGCCGCCCCAGTTGCGCGCAGCAACGTCGTCGAATCTGCGGTCGCCTGGATCGGCACACCCTACCACCACCAAGCGAGCGTTCGCGGGATCGGCACGGACTGCCTCGGTCTCGTGCGCGGGATCTGGCGCGAGCATTATGGAGCTGAACCAGAGCCCGTGCCGAACTACACGCGCGATTGGGCTGAGGCTTTCGGTTCCGAGGCCCTGCTCGACGCGAGCGTGCGCCACCTTGTGCTGCGTGGCCAGGGCCTGCCGATCCGGGCTGGCGAAGTGCTGCTGTTCCGCTCTGCGCTTGGCGCTCCGGCCAAACACGTCGGCGTCGCCCTCGACGCCACCGCATTTGTCCACGCCGTCGACGGACGGGCCGTTGTGCGCAGCCTTTTCTCGGCCTGGTGGAAACGCCGGCTCGTTGCTCGTTTCGATTTCCCTGGGATCACCGACTGATGGCCACTCTTGCACTGACTGCGGCTGGCGCTGCACTCGGATCTGCCCTCTTGCCGACGGGTGTCTCGCTGTTCGGCGCGACCCTGACGGGTGCAACACTTGGGGCGCAAATTGGTGGGCTCGTCGGCGGCGCCGTTGATCAGGCCTTGTTCGGTCCGCGCCCGCGCGCATTCGAGGGCCCACGTCTCGAAGAACTGCGGCTGACGGGATCGAGCGAAGGCGCGCCAATCCCGCGGCTGTTCGGGGCATCGCGGCTCGGCGGGCAGATCATTTGGGGTCAGGACTTTGAAGAGGTGATCTCCACAAAGACTGTGGGAGGCAAGGGCGGTGCCCTCGGCGGTGGAGCGGAGCGGACCCGATATGAGTACTTCGCGACGTTTGCGATCGCGCTCTGTGAGGGGCAGATCTCCGGCATTGGCAGGATTTGGGCCGACGACGCTGAACTCGATCTGACGAACATCGTGCATCGCGTGCATGTTGGCAGTGAGCTGCAGGAGCCAGATCCAGCCATCGTTGCAGAATTCGGCGATCTCGCCCCTGCGTTCCGCGGAATTGCGTACGTGGTGATCGAGCGGCTGCCCATCACGCCCTATGGAAACCGCGTGCCTCAACTCTCGTTCGAGGTGTTGAAGAGCGACAGCATCCTGACCCGACAGGCGCGTGCGGTCGTGATGATTCCCGGCAGCGGCGAGTTCGTCTACGCAACGACGCCCGTGACGCGTCGCGACGTCGGCGGTGTCCAGGTCAGCGAGAACGCCCACGTCCAGGCGGCAGCAACCGACTTCCTCGTGTCGCTTGATCAGCTCGAAGCTGCGTTGCCGAACGTCCGCTCAGTCTCACTGGTGGTCAGTTGGTTCGGAACGGACCTCCGCGCGCACGCATGTGAGGTTAGGCCCGGTGTCGATCGCATAGACAAAGTGACGAAGCCGCTTTCCTGGTCTGTCGGTGGCGTGACGCGAACTGGCGCGCACGTCATCTCGGTTCACGATGGACGCGCAGCCTATGGCGGTACGCCGTCGGACGCGACGGTCATCGAGGCAATCCGCGAACTCAAACGGCGCGGCTATGCGGTGACGCTCAATCCGTTCATCTTGATGGACGTTCCGGCAGCCAATGATTTGCCCAATCCTTATGAGCCGGCTCAGAGCCAGCCACCTTACCCCTGGCGCGGGAGGCTTACGATTTCGCCAGCGCGGGAGGTTGCAGGAACGGTCGACGGGACATCCGCGGCAGCGTCGCAGATCGCCGATTTCGTCGGCACCGCAATGCCACATCAGTTCGCGGTCTCTCAGGGCGGGGTTCATTACGCTGGGCCGGCTGAATGGAGCTACCGCCGGTTCGTGCTGCACTATGCCTTCCTCGCTGCGGCAGCCGGGGGCGTCGACGGGTTCCTGATCGGGTCTGAACTCGTTGGTCTAACAACTGTTCGTGCCAACAATGCCTCGTTTCCGTTCGTCGCAGCGCTGACCGACCTTGCGCGCGACGTAAAGAGCATTCTCGGCACAGCGACGGCTGTCACCTACGGCGCCGACTGGAGCGAGTATTTCGGGTTTCAACCTGCCGATGGAACGGGCGACGTCTATTTCCATCTCGATCCATTATGGGCAGACCCAGCAGTCGATGCCGTCGGCATCGACTGTTACTGGCCGCTGACAGATTGGCGGGCCGGTTCCGATCATCTGGATGCGCGGGAGACGGGGTCGCAGTACGATCGCACCTGGTTGTCCAGCCGCATTGCCGGAGGAGAAGGTTTCGACTGGTATTATGCCAACACGGCCGATCGTGCAGCCCAGGTGCGCACTCCAATCACGGACGGACTGGGCAAGCCTTGGGTGTTCAGGTTCAAGGATGTCCGATCGTGGTGGGAAACGCCCCATTACGAGCGCGTTTCCGGTGTCGAGAGTGCGGCGCCAACGGCGTGGGTCCCGCAGTCAAAACCAATATGGTTTACCGAACTCGGGTGCGCTGCGGTCGACAAGGCCGCCAACCAGCCGAACGTCTTCGGTGATCCGAAGAGTTCGGAGGGCGCGCTGCCGTACTTTTCCGATGGTCGCCAGGATGAGTTTATTCAGCGGCGCTACATTGAGGCGTTCCTGTCGCGGTTCGACCCGCAATCCGTTGGGTTCGCCGAGACAGACAATCCGATTTCGCCGATTTACGGCGGTCGCATGGTCGCGCCGGACCAGACGTTTCTCTATGCCTGGGACGCGCGCCCATTCCCTGCGTTCCCTTACGATGCCGAGACGTGGGGCGATGGTGGCAACTGGCGCACCGGACACTGGCTCAACGGACGGACGGATGCCCTTGATCTGGCCGATGTCGTCCGTTCGATCGTGGCCTCATCGGGTGTGGACGCCATCGACACATCAGAGCTTCAAGGCCTCGTGCGCGGTCTTGTTATCGACCGGCCGATGTCTGCGCGGGAGGCCCTGCGACCGCTCGAACTGGCCGTCGGTCTCGACGCAACCGAAACGGGCGGACAGCTTCGCTTCAAGCATCGGAGTGCGGCACAGCCGGTTCGCGCTGTGGGGCATGATCAACTCGTGGAGGCTGCGGCGGGCCGCGAACTACTCTCCATCCGGCGCGTTCAAGACGCGGAGTTGCCTCGTTCGGTTAGCGTCTCCTACATCGCGAGGGACGGGCGGTTTGGTGTTCAGGCAGAAACGGCATCGACTATTGCTTCGCAGAGCGGCGCATCGGCCGAAGCACGGCTTGCCTTGGTCCTCGATGCCGCTGAAGCCGCTGTCGTGGCGCGTCGCTTCCTGTGGGAAGCTTGGACGTCGCGGGAAGTCTTCAGTTTTTCGGTGGCCCCCGACCTCCTCGACATCGAACCCGGCGATGTGATTGGCATCGACGTGGCAGGCATTCGCCGGCAGGTGCGCGTCGTCGAGACCACCGAGCAGGGCGGGCGCGCGATTGAGGCGCGCGGTTTCGATCCGGGCGACTACGCAGTCGTTCCTGTGACGCCCCGCGCTCAGAGGGTTGAGCGTGCGCCGATCGCCGGCGTCGTGGACGCCGTGTTTCTCGATTTACCCTTCTTGCGCGGCGACGAGCCTGACACAGCAGGATATCTCGCAGTCACCCAGGCACCCTGGCCGGGGCCGATTGCGGTCTTCAGCAGGGTCGGTGGGGCAGCGTTTTCACGCCTGCCGGACATCCGGGCACCGGCCCGAGTGGGAGTGCTTCTCACAGAGTTCCCGTCGGGGCCGACGTGGCGGATTGATCATGCCGCCCATATGGATGTCGAATTGATTGCTGGCCAACTCGAGAGCGTGGCCGACGAAGACCTCCTTGCCGGCGCAAATGGTCTCGCTGTCGAGGCAGCGCCCGGAGCATGGGAGGTTCTACAGTTTGCCCGCGCCGAGCTGATCGGCCCGAGACGATATCGGTTGAGCAGGTTGCTGCGGGGACAGGCTGGAACGGAGGCCGATATGGCCGACACCGTTCCATCCGGTCGTCGCGTCGTCATTCTGGACGATGCCGTTGCACGGATTGATCTGGCGCCCGGCGACGTCGGACGATTGCTCTCCTACCGCTTAGGCCCGGTCGGCGCCCAATTTGGTGGCCCCAACTATCTCGCACACGATCATGCCTTCATCGGTTTGGCACGCCGGCCATTGGCGCCTGTGCACCTGCGCGCGTTCTGGGATGGCGACGATCTCGCCGTGAACTGGATCCGCCGGGCAAGAACGGGGGGCGATCCATGGGAGCAGATCGACGTCCCGATTGATATCGTTCCCGAGCGCTACGCGGTTGAGGTGCTGAACGGTGCGACTTTCGTGCGCGCGTTCGAGGTTGCAGAACCTTCCATCCGCTACGCAGCGCCCGAGATCTTGGCCGATTTCGGGACCCCACGCCCGACGCTGATCGTGCGAGTTGCCCAGGTTGGACCCACGTGGGGCAACGGTCCCGCAGTGGAACTGTTGATCGGTCCGTAGCCCAACCGAAGCGTTCGGCCGACGCTCCCAAGCCTCGGATCTACGCCCGACGATCGCAGCTCTCATCTCAGACCTCGAAAAGACCACTCACACGGCCGCGCCCCCGTGGGCGCGGGATGACAGGAGGCGCGGATGCAACTCAATTGGATGGAGCACGCATGGGCTCTGTTCGGCGTCGCTGAAATCGCAGGCCCTGGTGCGCACCCTGATATCGTGGCCACGTACCGCGATGTGGGCCACCCCACGGTCAAAAGCGACGAAGTGCCGTGGTGCGCCGCTTTCGTTGGGGCGTGCTTGGAGAGGTCGGGGATCGCGAGCACCCGTTCGCTGCTCGCGCGATCGTATCTGAGCTGGGGTGACGCGGCAGAAGAGCCAGTGTTCGGAGCGCTCGCCGTTCTGTCACGTGGGTCCGATCCGAATGCCGGTCACGTCGGTTTCGTGGTCGGTCATACGGGCGATGCATTGTTCCTGCTCGGCGGCAATCAGGCCAATGCGGTCTCGGTGGCGCGCTTCAATCGCAGCCGACTGCTCGGGTTTCGCTGGCCGGCAACACAGCTCGCACCAGGCGCTGCAGGGGCGCGGGATGGCACGGCACTAGATGCCGTAGGATATCGCTTGTTCGATTCGGCCCTGGGCCACGTGCTCGAGATGGAAGGCGGATATACAGACGATCCGCACGATCCCGGCGGCCCAACCAACAAAGGTATCACGCTCGGCGTTTTTGCCCGCGCGCGCGGTGTTGATGCGACAGCTGCCAACCGCGCCGAACTCGTGAGGTCGTTGCAGACCATCGGCGATGACGAAGTCAGGCGGATCTATCTGACGCGATATTGGCTCCCGTCACGCGCAGACGCGCTGCGGGCCGGACTGGCGCTGATGCACTTCGACGCGAGCGTGAACCATGGCGTCGTTGGCGCTGCGCGCCTTTTGCAGCGCGCCCTGGGGGTCGAAGTCGACGGGAAGGTCGGCCCTATCACGCTCGGCGCAGCGGCCCGAGTGAACGAGCACGATGCGATCCGCGCCTATGCGCAGCTTCGAAGGGAACGCTACCGCGAGTTGCATCACTTCTGGCGGTTCGGACGCGGCTGGCTTCGTCGCGTCGATACCACCGAGAGCCGCGCGCTGAAGGCGATGAGCACCCAATCGGGCGCAGTGAGCCGCCCCCAGCCTGATCCCACCCCCCAACCGAGAGGCAGGACGCCCATGTCGCAAACCCCGCAAACCCAGACCGAAGCCCAAAAGTGGTGGCTCGAATCAATGACGCTCTGGGGCGCGTTCATCACGACGATCTCGACCATCGTTCCGATCATCGGCCCCTTGTTCGGCATTCACCTCACGAGCCAGATGATTGAGCAGATCGGACAGCATGGTGTTGCGATCCTTCAAGCGCTGGCCGGGCTCGCTGGCATCTTCATGACGGTGCTCGGACGTTTTCGCGCACGCACGCGTCTCAGTGCCTTTCCGGTCACGGATGAGCGCGGCTGAACGCGGCGGGAAGGTGATCGTGATCGAACTGCGGGCTACGGCATGTTGGCCCGCCGGAGTATCACGCCCCACACGTTCACGGAGGGTTCAGTTGCCGCGTGCGATCAACCCGCGATGATAGCTAACGCTCGTGGCATTGGAGGCCATTCACCATGCTGATCGCCCGCCTCCTCGCCGCGTTACTGCTGCTGGCACCGATCACGCGTGCCGGGCATGCCGGCGAGACGGCTGCTGAGTGCTACAGCGACTGGTCACAGGCATCGCAGGTGGTGGCACGTGAACAGCTCGCGAGCATCGATGTGCTCGCGACCGCGGCCAAAGCGACCGAGGGAGCTGAATTGGTCACTACGGTGCTGTGCCAAATGTCAGGCGCCTATGTGTATCGCATCGTGCTACGTGAACCTGGAGGCCGTCTGAGGACTGCCACTGTCAACGCCCGGCGCCCCTTTGGTGTTGAGCCAAAGTGACGTAGTGTAATGGGCGGTGGCTGCGTACCAGTCTGGCAGCCGCCTCTCAACGATCCTGTCGAAGACCCCTGAGGAGGTGGCTGTGCGCGCCCTCGTCGTAGAAGACGAACCGGATCTCAACCGGCAGCTGAAGTCGGCATTGTCCGATGCTGGCTTCGCAGTTGATACCGCACACGACGGCGAAGATGGTTGGTTTCTAGGTGATACCGAACCCTATGACGTCGTGATCCTCGACCTTGGGTTGCCAAGCAAGGACGGTATCTCCGTGCTTGAAGATTGGCGGCGCTCCGAACGGAACATGCCCGTTATCATCCTCACGGCCCGTGATCGCTGGAGCGACAAGGTCGCTGGAATGGACGCCGGCGCCGACGATTATCTCGCTAAGCCGTTCCATATGGAGGAGTTGCTCGCGCGCGTGCGGGCGCAGGTTCGCAGGGCGGCCGGCCATGCGAAGAGCGAAATCGTCTGTGGTGATGTGGTTCTCGATCAGAGGTCGGCCCGGGTTACATGCGCCGGCACTGCGATCAAGCTCACCTCGCACGAGTATCGCCTGCTCGCCTATCTCATGATGCACCGTGATCGTGTGGTCTCGAGAACAGAACTCGTCGAGCACCTGTACGAACAAGACTTCGACCGGGATTCCAATACGATTGAGGTGTTTATCGGGCGCCTTAGGAAAAAGCTTCCAACCGACATCATAAGGACCGTTCGTGGTCTCGGCTATAGGGTCAGTGCTGAGGCTGATGAAACTTAACTCGCTTGCGTTTCGTCTTTTTGCAACGACCGCGCTATGGGCGGCCGTGGTGTTGCCGATTGCTGGGTTTATCCTGTTTTCAATATACAAGTCGGAAACGCGCTCTGATTTCGACGCCCGCCTCAAAACCCTCCTGTACGTGATCCTCGCCGATAGCCTCGCGCCGGGTGGACGCGAGCCGTCGGTTCCGAGGAACGTCGGTGAACCACTCTTCGATATTACAGATTCAGGTTGGTATTGGCAGATCACGGCGTTCGACGAGGCCACGAGCCCGCGGCTTGAACTTGCCATGACGTCGGCGTCGCTGGCCACGCGTAGGTTTGCACAATTGCCAGCTGGGGCTGTGGTCCGTGATAGCGAAGACATTTTCTGGAGCGATGTTTTTTCGCCAACAGGCAAGCTCGTGCGAATGGCCGAACTGCAATATCGGTCAAGTGACGATCCGGCAGCCAGGACCTATTCGTATCTTGTGGCCGGTCCTCTAAGTTGGCCGCAGGCGCGAGAGGCTTCATTCCTAATTCAGCTTGTGATAGCGCTGGCTTGCGTGGCAGCGGCTCTGCTCTTGATGACTTTTTTGCAGATCCGATTCGGCCTCTTGCCACTCCGACAGATTGAAGCTGGCCTATCGGCGATCCGGTCCGGGCGTGCGGAATTGCTCAACGGCGAACTTCCGGCCGAGATCGGCCCGCTGCAATCAGAGCTCAATGCACTCATCAAGTCGAACCAGGACATCATCGAACGAGCGCGGACACAGGTTGGAAATCTGGCGCATGCTCTGAAGACACCTCTGGCCGTTATCCTCAACGAGGCTGCAAGTGAGCCCGCGAGCGAGTCCACGGCGAAGGTTCGCCAGCAAGCCGAGACGATGCGCCAGCAGATCACCCATTACCTCGATAGAGCGCGCATGGCGGCCAACATCGGCACCGTGACGCGGGCGACGGAGGTTGAGCCGGTCGCACTGTCTTTGGTCCGTGCACTGGAGAGAATTTATCATGAGAAGGACCTCGAGATCGATCTCGACATCGAGCGCGGGGTCGTGTTCCAGGGGGAACGGCAGGATTTCGAGGAGCTGATGGGCAATCTACTCGACAATGCCTGCAAGTGGTGCAGGACGCGCGTGGTCGTCGAGGTCCGCTCCCAGACATCCGCGAGCGAGCGTGGGCAACTGCGCATGACGGTTGATGATGATGGCCCCGGCCTCGCAGCGGATGACATGCAACGCATCGTCAAGCGGGGCTACCGTCTCGACGAAAGTAAGCCAGGCTCGGGCCTCGGTCTTTCCATCGTCGCTGAGCTCGCAGCGCTTTACCACGGCAGCTTCGACTTGAATCGCTCGAGCCTCGGTGGGTTGCAGGCGGTTCTGATCCTGCCCGCGGGGATACGCCGATCGGCTACGGCCGCAGATCAGAAGTCCCTGCACCCTCCGCAGCACCCCCCATCCAGGGACCTCTGATCGAAAAGCGGTACGCGAGTCAGTGTGTTGCCAGTACCCTTTGCGTTCCGTCGTTCGTTTCGGCGTGTGACGAGGGTAACAGACAAACTATGGAAAGCGGGTACTCGCTCGACGCTGCTGCGCTTTACCGCGTGTGCAACGTCATCTATAAAAGCCCCTACTGCAGGAGCTACTGAAAAACACTGCAGCGGGGAGGCCGAAATTGATCCTGAAAAGGCTCATTCGCGAAGAGATCGCCAAATATTTCAAGTCGCCTGACTGGCTGAGCGCAATGGAGACTATGCAGCGCGGACGCGGCGACGTCATTCACGCGCACATCTACGCTGACAGCATCCTGCACCCGCATTCCATCCGCGACGTGGTCCAGGCCTATTTCCGCGCGAAGGGCTGCGCGATAGAGCGCAAGATCAAGTTCCTGTCGCACGGGCACGGCCAGCTCAACGTGTATTACATCCAGCCCGAGGGCATGTGCCACTTCGAAATCTTCCCACGCTTCACGACAGAAACCGTCCTTGAGCCGATGGATCCGCGCAGCGCCCGCGGCGGCCGGTCGTTCGAGCACTGGGACGTGGCATTCATGCGGAACTACTACAAACGCTTCGATTTCAGGCCGATGGGCAACGCAGAGCGATCGGCGACCGCTGACTACTTCAAATCGCAAGCGTGGGAGCGGCTCTACGCCGTGATGTATTACGACAACGAGCGCGCGGTTCACTGTCACGCAATCGTCAACACGAGCCTCCACCCCGAGGATATTCTTCCGATCGGCCAGGCTGCAATCGAGGCGCGAGGCTGGAAAGTGGATCGCGGTATCTCCGTCGTTTTCGGGGTCAATGGCTACGACCAGGGCAAGATCACCTACCTCGTGCGCGAGCCCGAGATCGTGCTCGAACTGGAGTGGATCCACGACAGGGACAAGCTCATCGAGCCCGCCGTGACGCCGGTGGCCCGAATCACCACGACGGACATGGTTGATCGGGACATGGCGGGGCTGCCTTACGTCACGCTCGACAGCGATGATGTCGCTTGGCTGGAATCCCGCTTCGCCCAGCAGGCAGCCTGATCGACGGCGACGACGCGGGCAGCGCTGACGAGAGAGGCCGAGGACTGAAGATGACGACGACCAGACCCAGGATCGGCTTCATCGGCCTCGGCCTGATGGGCCAGGCCTTTACCCGTCGTCTGATCGACTGTGGCTACGACGTGACCGGCTTCGATGTCGCCGCAGAGCAAGTCGCCGCGGCCGGCCGGCACGGGGTAAAAGGGGCCGTTTCGCCCGCCGATGTCGCTCGCAATAGCGACATCATCCAGTTCAGCGTCAATACCGAACGAAACCTGGAACAGGCAGTGTTCGGACCGAATGGTGTGCTCTCGGCAGGCGGCGCAGCTCGGATCATCGTGGATCACTCGACGGTGTCCGCCGAGGCAACCGTGCGCCTAGCCAAACGCGTGGCAGATGAAGCGGGTAGTGTTTGGATCGACGCACCGGTCTCTGGCGGTCCTCCCGGCGCCGAAACGGGCACGCTCGCCATCATGGTCGGCGGCGAGAGCGCGGCCATCTCTCAGGTCGCCCCGCTCCTCACAGATCTCGGAAAATGGACCCACATGGGTCCGACCGGGGCCGGTCAGGTCACGAAGATGGTCAACCAGATCATCGTCCTGACCAACTTCTGCGTTCTCGCCGAAGCGCTGACCCTCGCCGAGGCCGGCGGCGTCGATGCCGCCAAGCTTCCCGAGGCACTCGGAGGCGGGTATGCCGGTAGCGCCCTGCTGCAGCGACTGTTTCCACGCATGCTGGCTCGCGACTTCACGCCGGCGAGCGTGCCGACAGTAGCGCTCAAGGACCTCAGGATGGTCGGCGAGCTCGCCAGTGCACTCAACGTTCCCACACCGATGAGCGGTCAGGCCGAGGCCCTGTTCCGCCTGCTGGTGTCGAAAGGCTACGCTGGCTTCGACCAAAGCGCCGTCCTGAAGATCTTTGATCCCAAAGAAACATTGTAGCCTAGGTCCCGCTTTCCGCGGTTCGTCTGTCAGTCTTGTGAGTGGCGGAACGAACTTCGGAAAGCAAAGGGCTCTAAGCGGATTGTGGCGCACCGGGCCGCTGGCTCTTCGCCGCAGTGACTTGTGAACAAGATGCCGCGTATTCACTTGTAAGTCAGAGCCATGATCCAAAATATAGTCGGCCGATGAGCAAGATGAACGAGCCGTGGGCGATAGCATCGGCCGTGGTGACTAACCCAGCTGCTTCACGCATAGGTTCCGTCCGCCCATGATTTTCTGGATTGCAGCAGCGGTGATGGCGTCTGCCACGGTCGTTGCGATCTTGTGGCCACTGCGCCGCGCGCGCAGCGCGATGGTGGGCGCAGAAGCCGACCTGAGCGTGTACCGCGACCAATTGCGAGAGATCGAGCGCGACGCCGAGCGTGGGTTGATCTCGCGTGACGAAGCCGAGGCTGCCCGTATCGAGGTATCGCGGCGCATCCTCAAAACCGGTGAGGCTCTCGAGCAGTCGAGTGCCCGGGTCGGCAGCGGAATTCTTTCGCGCGTCGTGCCGCTCATGGTCGCAGCACTTTTGCCGATCGGCGCATTAGGGCTGTACCTCTATATTGGCCGGCCCGATCTTCCAGACCAGCCTCGTGAGGTCCGGCTTCGGTTGCCGGTTGACCAGCTGACTGTTGTTGAGATGATCGCCCGGGTCGAGGCCCGCCTCAAAGAGCAGCCTGAGGACGTGCAGGGCTGGGATGTCCTTGCTCCGATCTACTTGCGGGTTGGTCGTTACGATGACGCGCGGTTTGCTTTTGAGCGTGCGATTCAACTCGACGGTCCCAGGACGCGGCGCATGATGGGACTGGCTCGTTCGCTCACGGGCCAGTCGAACGGTGTCGTGACCGACGCATCTGGCGAGATTTATGCAGCGGTGCTGACGCGCAACCCGAATGAACTCGAAGCACAATTCTGGCTAGCTGTCAGGGCTGACCAGCTTGGGCACACGGCTGAAGCACTCACCCGCCTTGAGCATTTGAACGACCAATCGCCGCCCGATGCGCCGTGGCGAGCAGCCGTAGAGGAACGGCTGGGCGAGTTGCGCCAGATCGTGGCTGAGGCTGGAAACAGTGCGGCAACTGCGGTGCCACCTGAGCACTCTCCAAGCCCGCAGCAGGTCGAGGAGATGAGCAGGCTCCCGCCGCAAGAGCGCGTCGCGGCGATCCAAGGCATGGTCGACAGTCTAGCTGCGCGCCTCGAAAGCCAAAGCGATGATTTGCCCGGTTGGCAGCGTCTCGTGCGATCGTACATCGTGCTTGGCGACATGGAGAAGGCTCAAGCGGCGTTGAAGCGTGCTCGAACCGTCTTCGCAGCCGAGCCCGAAGCGCGTGCGCAGATTGATCGGCTGGCGCGTGATCTTGGACTGACGGACGGCTGAGGACACAGCGCGTCGTGGTTGATGGGTCGAACCGGGAGATGAGAAGCCGATGACGCGAAAACAGCGGCGCGGTATCATGGTCGGCGGCGGAGTGCTGCTGCTCTCGATCTCGTTGGCCCTGATTTTGTTCGCGATGAGAGACACGGTCGTATTTTTCTATTCGCCGTCAGAGCTCTCGGAGAAACAGATTGCGGCCGGCCAGAGGATCAGGATCGGAGGACTCGTTGCGGATGGGTCTGTCATTCGTGGTCAGGGAACAAAAGTAGGGTTCGCCGTGACCGATACGCAAAAGACTTTGCACGTCACGTACGAGGGCATCCTGCCTGACTTGTTTCGCGAAGGACAAGGCGTCGTGGCCGAGGGGCGGCTCCAGGAGGATGGAAGTTTCGTCGCCGACACGGTCCTGGCAAAGCATGATGAGAACTACATGCCGCCAGAGGTCGCCGCGGCGTTAAGAGCCCGCGGCGTAAACGTTGATGGTAGTGCAATTCACCCGGCTTCAGCGCCCGCAGCCGCCACACAGTGAAGAAGCCGGCTTTGGGTTCGGCATCCGATCGACGATGAGGCAGACCGACCATGATCGTTGAAATTGGCCACTTCGCACTGCTGCTCGCCCTGTGCGTTGCGATCGTGCAGACTATCGCTCCAATCGTCGGCGCACAGCTGCGCGACGACCGATTGATGTCACTTGGCGGCCCAGCCGCAGTGACGCAGGCCGGTCTTCTGGCGATCGCATTTGCGGCTCTGACTTTTGCCTACGTGGCGTCTGATTTCTCAGTTTTGAACGTCTACCAAAACTCACATTCGGACAAGCCATTGATCTATTTGATCTCGGGTGTTTGGGGAAACCACGAGGGTTCGCTGCTCCTATGGGTGTTGATGCTTGGTTTGTTTGGCGCTGCAGTACCATTATTCGGTAACAATCTCCCTGACACGCTGAGAGCCAACGTGATTGGCGTGCAGGGCTCGATTGGCGTCGCATTTCTCGCCTTTATGATTTTTACGTCGAACCCCTTCCTGCGTCTCGATCCAGCGCCGTTCCAAGGTACCGGCCTCAACCCAATCCTTCAGGATCCCGGGTTGGCCTTTCACCCGCCGTTTCTCTACGCCGGCTATGTCGGCTTCTCGATTGCGTTCTCGTTTGCAGTGGCGGCCCTGATCGAAGGACGCACCGATGCCGCGTGGGCGAGGTGGGTGCGACCCTGGACATTGGCGGCCTGGATGTTTTTGACCCTGGGGATCGCGTTAGGGTCGTACTGGGCCTACTATGAGTTGGGATGGGGCGGATGGTGGTTTTGGGACCCCGTCGAAAATGCGTCTTTCATGCCCTGGCTTGCGGGCACTGCGTTGCTGCATTCCGCACTGGTCATGGAAAAGCGCGAGTCGCTCAAGGTCTGGACGGTCCTGCTGGCCATCCTGACGTTCTCACTATCGTTGATGGGCGCATTTTTAGTGCGCTCCGGCGTACTGACTTCGGTCCATGCCTTCGCTGTCGATCCAGAACGGGGCGTGGTGTTGCTCGGTATCATGCTCGCATTCACCGGTGGGGCGCTTGCTCTTTTCGCGCTACGCATGGGTGAGCTACGCCGCGGCGGGATCTTCGCGCCGATTAGCCGCGAAGGAAGTCTCGTTCTCAACAACGTTCTGTTGACGACGAGTTGTGCGACCGTGCTGGTCGGCACGCTGTATCCGCTCGCACTCGAAGGTTTGACTGGAGCAAAGATCTCGGTTGGTCCGCCTTATTTCGACATGACGTTCGGCCCGCTGATGGTGCCGCTGCTGCTGGCTATGCCCTTCGGTCCGATGCTTGCCTGGAAGCGGGGGGACGCCTGGGCCGTCACCCAGAGGCTTTGGCTCGTAGGCGCCGCCACGCTGGCCGTTACGCTGGCTGTTTTCATCATTGCGATCCGCGGCCCGTGGCTGGCACCTCTGGGTATTGCCCTCGGCGTGTGGGTCATGCTGGGCGCAATTTACGAGATCGCATCGCGGGCGCGGTTCGGTGACCTGCCATTGAACATCGCTTGGCAGCGGTTTGTTGGGCTGCCGCGCTCTGCATTCGGTACAAGCGTCGCGCATTTCGGCGTTGGTGTCATGACGATCGGGATCGTCGCCACAACGGCCTATCGGGTCGAGCATATCCTCGTCATGGAGCCCGGCAAAAAGACCGAAGTTGCAGGGTATTCCGTCACGTTCATCGGCGTCGAGAACGGTCGAGGTCCGAACTATACGTTCGAGCGCGGCACGTTCACCGTTGATGATGGCTGGCGGACATTCGATCTGCTGCCCGAAAAGCGCATGTACACCGCGCCCCGCCAGCCGACGTCGGAAGCCGGCATTTGGCCCGCATGGAGCGGCGATCTCTACGCGGTGATCGGCGACGCACAGCCGGACAATCCCGGGGCCTACACCGTTCGGCTGTACTTCAACCCGCTCGTCCGCTGGATTTGGATCGGCGCCCTGATCATGGCGCTGGGTGGCATGCTGTCGTTACTCGACCGGCGCTTGCGCGTCGGTGCGCCACGGCGGGCGATCCGGTCTGATGGTGTGTTGCCCGAACCAGCAGCAGGCGGGGCAGTCCGATGATCGGGAATACTGCGACGGATGTGGCGGAAGGGACATGGCGGTGATGGCGACCGGGCGCATCCTGCGGAGCGCGACGATCCTGCTCGCAGTTGCTGCAATCTTTTTGGCATCGTTGGCTTCGGGTGCCCTTGCGATTGATCCATCCGAGCGTCTGGATGATCCAGTGCTGGAGGCCAGGGCGCGGGCCCTGTCAGCCGAGCTGCGCTGCCTTGTGTGTCAAAACCAGTCGATTGACGACTCAGACGCCTTGCTCGCGCGGGACCTGCGGACGCTGGTCCGGGAGCGCCTCTCTGCGGGCGAAAGCGATGCGGAGATCATCGACTTCGTGGTCGCGCGCTATGGGGAGTTTGTTCTCCTGCGGCCGCCATTCAATGCGCGAACACTGCTCTTGTGGCTGGCGCCGCTGCTCATCCTCCTGGGCGTCAGCGGCTATATCGGCTACCGGCTCTTCAGTCAGCGTTCGCAGATGCCAAGGGCTGGGGCGCTGGAGGCGATAAAGCCGCTGACCCAAGCTGAGCGCGATCGCCTCTCTGCACTCGTTGGCGGTCAGAGCCAGCCGGCCGACGGCACTCATCAGCGACACTGACGCCGTTCAAGTTCTACTGAACATCAGCAGGCGATCAACAGGACGCCTGGCCGGCGGGCACTGGTGGTGTGGCGCATGTCAGAACACCGGCCGACTGTCGGCACGGTGCCCCACACAAGGTTCTGGCGGTCGCGGGTGACCTGCCCCTGAACCTTCATCCAGCCGCAGTTGGACTCTGTAGGTTGATGGTAGCGGCTTCTCGACCGGTAGCCACGAGCCGAGCGCGGCCGTTGTTTGGTATAGTCGGCGACCGACGGCGCGATCCGGGCCGGCGCGAGGGCTTCGTCATCGCGGACTTCGCGGGACATCAGTCAACGGCTATGGCGTCGAGCGGCCAGAGGGCATCGAGTGGGAATGTGTGAGCCTCGAACGGCGGAGCCGTGACTGGGGCGGCCTCGGAGAACGTTGCCGCAATCACCCAACGGCCGTCGGGCAGCGCAAACACTTCCAGCGTTTGGGCGAGGGGGTCAGCATACCACGCATGGCCGACGCTGTGCCCGGCATAAATCGGCGTTACTCCGCGCGATCGAGCCTCGCGGTCGGCGGTGACAAAATCTCGCACACCCAATCGGGCGCAAACGAAAAATGGGCGGTGTCCGGTAATTTCGGCAACCGCTCGACCCGCCACCCGGCGAGATCCGGCACTATCACATCATCGCCCAGGTGCCGTTCCGGCTCGACGGGAAACACCCAGCCGCCGGGGCCGCCGCGCCCACGTCCGCATGGCGCGCGCCATTCGCCAGCGATTTCAAAGGGGGTCACCACATGACGCGGCGCAGGCCGCGGCTGCGCGTGCAGCACGCCGTGGATGATCTCGCCGA
Source organism: Hyphomicrobiaceae bacterium (assembly GCA_050330095.1). Classification (GTDB taxonomy): domain Bacteria; phylum Pseudomonadota; class Alphaproteobacteria; order Rhizobiales; family Hyphomicrobiaceae; genus JBCBWG01. The sequence continues at coordinate 2,208 of JBHJOC010000045.1, read as the reverse complement.
CAACAGATTTGATCGCCTGCCGCTTTTCGATGAGGCGTCCCTGCACCATGCGCAGCACGCGCTTGCCAGGGACTTCTGACTGAAAAGCGGTCCTAATCATGGTTCTACCGGGCTCGTACCACCTTAAATCCGACGCCCTGATCCCCTTGCGTCCTGCCCTTCCCTTCTTCGAGTGGCCGCATCCTCCGATTCCGCCGGAGGCGGATCGGATTTTTGTCGCACTCCCGCGCTTTCACTTCTGGAAAATCAGGCCGTCGACATCGCCCGACCGGCAGCAGGCACATGCTCCCTCGCCTCGCAAGCCGCGTCTCTGCTATATCGTGCGGAATGCGAGAGACATTGGACAACAGAACCAGGACGCGCGCCGAGTCGATCCGGCAGCTGCTGGCCGACGATATCGTGCGCGGACGCCTGCCGCCCGGCCTGCCGCTCGACGAGAGTGAGATCGCGCGCAAATTCGGCGTCTCCCGCACGCCGGTCCGTGAGGCGATCCGTCAGCTCGAGGCCACGGGGCTTGCAGAGGCGCGCCCGAGGCGCGGCGCCGTTGTCGCGGCCGTAACGCGGGAACGTCTCAGCGAGATGTTCTTCATGATGCTCGAACTTGAGGCGCTGTGTGCACGCGAGGCGGCAACGAACATGACGGCCGTCGAGCGTGAGGCACTTGCCCGCTTGCAGGAGAGTGGCGCGAGAGTTGCCGACAGCGCGGACCCGGTCGCATATGGCCTGCACAATCTGGCCTTCCACGACGCCATCTATGCGGGCGCCCATAATGTCTTTCTGACAGAGCTCACGCTCGGTGTACGCAACCGCCTTGCACCCTTCCGGCAGGCTCAGTTCGACGGACCGGGCCGCCTGGTTGGATCGCAACGCGAACACGGTCTGGTCGTCGCCGCGATCCTCGAAGGCGATGGCGAGCGCGCGGGCGAGATGATGCGTGGGCACATCCGCGCTGTCCGTGATGCCTACACCAGCATGATGCCGCTCTACGGTCTCGCGGACACGACGCGCTGAGGCCGCGCCTCACGCCGTCGCCTTCAGATAGGAGCGCCAGCCGCCGTACCCGGAGATGTCGGCCGCATCCGACACGGCAATCGCCTCGACGAGAAAGCCGGTCGGTGAGGTGCCATCGGCGAGGCGCACCTTGCCGACGCCGAGCGGGGCCGGAATCTCAGGGACGAAGGCGGCGAACGCCTGGGCAGACAAGGCCCATACCTCTACCGCGATGCGGCTGCCGGAGCCCGCAGCGACCCTGATCAGTCCCGGTCGCTTGGGCGGCCCGCCAGGCAATGCATAAAGGCGATAGTCGGGCGCAGTTTCACCAGCCCTTAGGAACAGTGCTCCGCGCTGCGTTAGTTCACCATTGAGCGCAAGCCCCGACATATGCGCGCCGACCACGACGAGTTCGTGCCAGTTCCGGGGGGCGGTCGGCAGTGGCACCATTGCCCGGGGGACTGGCTCATCCAGAGCGCCGAGGCCATGGCCACCGGCGTGGTGCAGCCGCGCGCCAAGTGCGGCCAGCGTTCCGTCCGAGCCTCGCGGACCGATCAACGTCACGCCTGCCGGCCGGCGATCCTGACGCCAGCGTCCAGGGACCGCGAGCGCTGCGAGATCGAGGAGATTAACGAAATTGGTGTAGGTGCCCAGTCGCGTGTTCGGCACCACCGGGTCGGCTTCGAGATCAGCACGCGTGACGACTGTCGGCACACTCGGAACCATCAGCACATCGATGTGGCGCCAGGTCTCGGCCGTCAGTCGTTGCAGCCGTTGCAGTTCGTAAAGGCCCTTGAACGCATCGGCGGCCGAGTGTCGGCGCGCCTGCTCGATTATGGCGCGAGTCACGGGATGTAGGACGTGCGGACGCTGCTCAATGATCTCGCGGATCGCTTGATAGCGTTCTGCCACCCAGGGACCAGCGTAGAGCAGGTCGGCGACAGCGCGGAAAGGCGCGAGATCGACTTCGATTGGTTCGTAGCCGACCGCTTCGAGATCGGTGCGCGTCGCAGCGAAGGCGTCGGCTGCATCGGCGTCACCGAAGAACTCGAGCGATGCCGGACATGGAATGCCGAGCCGCAGGTGCGGGGCGAGGGACGGCGCGCGCGGCGCGATCGGCCGCGAGTAGGGATCGCTCGGGTCGGCACAGGCCATGGCCTCGTACGCGCGCCAGGCGTCGGCGACGGTCAGCGCAAATACCGAGACGCAGTCGAGCGT
>JBHJOC010000044.1:0-45858 GCA_050330095.1 Hyphomicrobiaceae bacterium | reverse complement strand
GAGGGCCACTCGCGAAATGATGAGCCTAGCGTCGGCAGCCGGCGCGCCTCAATCGACATCAAGCGTGCCGCACCTACCGGTCACGCCGGCGCCACGCCGCACTCGCGGATGTGACATTGCGGTCGTCCTCAAGGAGGCCCGACTCGCGGCTCCTCAAACGACGGGACACAGACCACCATCGACGTTGATTGCGGTCCCAGTGATGTAGCTGCCCTGATCTGACGCAAGAAACGTCGCGGCATTCGCAAACTCCTCGGCCGTGCCGACACGCTTCATTGGGACGATCTGCGCCATCTCGTCGTAATAGTCCTGCAACGAGCGGCCCTTGTCCTCGGCGGCGTGACGGCGCTCCCACTGGTCGCTCTCAATCCGGCCGACGAGCAATGCGTTGACGAGCACGTTGTGGCGCGCGCCCTCGCCGGCCAGCACCTTGGTCAGCGCCAGTCCGGCGGCGCGCGTCACCGCCGTCGGAGCACCCTCGGCCGGAGGCGCCTTCGCCCCAGTGTTCAGAACGTTGATGATCCGGCCCCATCGGCGCTCGATCATGGCGGGCATCGCGAGCCTCGCAAGACGGACTGCGGCAAACAGCTTGAGATCGAGATCGGACTGCCAGTCTTCATCGGTGATCGACAGGAAGGGCGCGCGCTTCGACGAGCCTGCGTTGTTGACGAGCACATCGACGTGGCCAAGGCCGCGCACCGCGCTGTCGAAGGCTGCGGCACATCCGGCCGCTGTTGTCACGTCTGCAGCAACGGCAACGAGACGTCCCTTGGCTCCGGCTGCGCGGATCTCGGCCACCGCCTGCTCAAGCCGGTCTTGCCGCCTGGCCACGAGCGCAACACCTGCCCCGGCCATCGCGAACCGTTCTGCAATCGCGCGGCCAATTCCGAGGCTTGCCCCCGTAATCAACGCGTTTCGGTCATTCATGGTCAGTTGCATTCGGTCCATCTCCAGCAGTTCGCCTGCAAGGCTACCACCGTGCAGGCTTCCTCTGGAACCGAGGGCTGACCCTGACCCGGCAGGCCCTACTTGACCGTGATCGAAATCACCTCTGATTCGATCGGCGGCAGGTGAGGCACGTGATTGTGATCGCCAACCACGAGTTGCAGGGTGTGGGTTCCGGCCGGCAACGTCAATGTCGCCTCGGTCTGTCCACCGCCGAAATGGCGATGTTGATCGTCCGCGGGGATGGGATTGTTGTAATCTTCGAGCTTGGTGTTGATCAGGATGTGATGGTGACCCGTTCCATCCTTTTCGACGCCAGCCGGGGCCACGCCGAGCCCGCGTAGGCCGAACCGAACAGTGACCGGTCCCTCGATTGTCGCGCCGTTTTCAGGTGTGATGAAGTAGACCGCCGCGCCTTCCGGTGCTTTGGTCCGATCCTCGCTCGACGCCCACGACGGCGCGAGGCTCGCTGATATTGCCAAAGCGACCGCGGTGATCGCGACCACATTCAGGGTTGCATAAGCTTTTGTGCTACGTGTCATATTTCCACCCTCGTTCTTGTTATGTTTCATATTTCCCAATGACGCCTGCGGGCTTGCTCCGTCGTGCGTTGAAACCATGTGGAGCACATTCGACTGGTCCACCATTCCTTCGAAGCCGCCAGATACACGATCGTGACGGGCTGCGAGACGACACTGTGGACGGTGGCTGCGTTGCAGGCGCCACCGGTCCGAGCATGCTACACACGCTGAGGCAAAACGAGTCGCAAACCACGATGTCTGAACGCAACGAACGCCCCCCCAGTTCAACGTCAGCAAAAGCTGGCGACAGCGCGAGCCTGCCAATCTCGGTGCGCGCACTCGGCGGAACCGCCACGTGGGGCCCCATGGAGCCACCGTATCTGGCTGGGCTCAACCCCGAGCAACGCCGCGCCGTTGAAACGACGGACGGCCCGGTGCTGGTGCTGGCCGGAGCGGGCACAGGCAAAACACGTGTGCTGACGACGCGCATCGCTCACATTCTCGCGACCGGTCTTGCAGAACCGCGCCAGCTTCTCGCCGTGACATTCACGAACAAAGCTGCACGGGAGATGAAGGAACGCATTGGCTCGTTCGTCGGCGCTGCCGTCGAAGGGATGCCGTGGCTCGGCACCTTCCATGCGATCGGTGTCAGGATCCTACGGCGCCACCACGAGCTGGTAGGGCTCAAGAGCGGCTTCACCATCCTCGATCCGGATGACCAGCTCCGGCTCATGAAGCAGGTCATCGAGGCGGATGGTCTCGATAAGGATCGCTGGCCGGCTCGACAACTCGCAGCCAAGATCGATGGCTGGAAGAATCGTGGCCTGACGCCGGCTCAGGTGCCGAAAGGCGAAAGCTTCGAGTTTGCCAACGGCAAAGGCGCAGCCCTCTACTCTGCCTATCAGACACGGTTGAAGGAGCTCAACGCCTGCGACTTCGGTGACCTGCTGCTCGAAGGGCTGCGATTGTTCCGCGAGCACCCCGACGTGCTCGCGCTCTATCAGCGCCAGTTTCGCTACATCCTGGTGGATGAGTACCAGGACACCAACGTCGTCCAGTACCTCTGGCTTCGGTTGCTGGCACAAGCATCGGGAACGCGCGGCGCTCCGAACGTGTGTTGCGTGGGCGACGATGACCAGTCAATCTACGGCTGGCGTGGCGCAGAGGTCGACAACATCCTGCGGTTCGAGAGCGACTTTCCGGGTGCGTCCGTCATTCGGCTCGAGCGCAACTATCGGTCCACGGGCCACATCCTGGCGGCCGCCTCGGCCGTCATCGCCCACAACGAGAGCCGTCTCGGAAAGACGCTCTTCACCGATGACGACCCAGGCGAGAAGGTCACCGTCCAGAGTGTCTGGGATGACGAGGAAGAGGCGCGCGTCGTTTGCGAGGATATCGAGAGCTATCAGCGTGCGGGCCACGATCTCGACGAGGTCGCGATACTCGTCCGGGCCTCCTATCAGATGCGCGCGCTCGAGGATCGCTTCGTCACAACCGGCATCCCCTACCGCGTCGTGGGCGGGCCGCGCTTCTATGAGCGCGCCGAGATCAAGGATGCGATCGCCTACCTCGAAGTTGTCGTAAACACCGCCAACGACCTGAAATTCGAACGGATCGTCAACGTCCCGAAGCGCGGTCTCGGCGATACGTCGATCAAGAAGGTCAGGGACCATGCCCGAGCACGCGGCATCCCACTCTATTTCGCCGCCCGCGAGATGTCTGAAACTGAAGAGCTTGGCGGCAAGCCACGCAAAGCGCTCGCCGATCTCATCGCAGCGTTTGAGCGCTGGCGGGGTCACGTCCCGACCATGCGCCACACCGAACTCGCCGAACTCATTCTTGACGAGAGCGGCTACACGGCCATGTGGCAGGCTGACAAGAACCCGCAGTCCCATTCCCGCCTTGAGAACCTCAAGGAACTCGTGCGCTTCATGCACGAGTTCGATTCACTCCCAGGGTTCCTCGAACACGTGTCACTGGTGATGGACGCCGATCAGGGCAACGATGGCAAACGCGTGACCCTGATGACGTTTCATGCCGCAAAAGGGCTCGAGTACGAAACGGTGTTCCTGACAGGCTGGGAAGAAGGACTGTTCCCGAGCCAGCGCTCGATGGACGAGAACGGGTTGGCGGGACTCGAAGAGGAGCGGCGCCTCGCCTACGTTGGACTGACGCGCGCGAAGCGACGCGCAAAGATCACGTTCGCGCAGAACCGACGTGTCCGCGGGCTCTATCAGTCCGCACTGCCATCGCGATTTGTCGACGAACTGCCGGCCGCCCATGTTGCCGTCCTCGAACCTCGCTCGCCGTTCGGTGGCGCTTACCAGAACTTCGCAGCAGGGGCCCGAAACCCGTTCGGCACGAGCAGGTTCGATAATGCGGACAGGTTCTCACCTGAGCGTTCAGGACACTATGACACCCCGGGCTGGCAGCGCGCGGCCGCCAGGACACAGCGCGAGAGCGAGGCTGAACTGAGTGCACACGCACGGGCCCGTGCGAGCCAACACGGTCATGCGTGGCAGGCACGATCAGCGACGCGCCGGCAGCCGCTCTTAATCGAAGGCGAACTGGTCGCAGCTTCGACGGCACAGGGCGCCGGCTTTACGGTCGGGACGCGCGTCAGTCACGCCAAGTTCGGCGGCGGCACGGTGGTCGAGGTTGACGGCAATAAGCTCACTGTCGACTTTGACGACGCCGGACGCAAACGGGTCGTTGACAGTTTTGTCGACGCCGCCTGAAACGCGGGTGTTGAATTCTGGTCCGTCGGGAGCATCCATGTCAGATGTCGTCGTGAACCTTGGCAAGGTCCGCAAAGCGAGGGCTCGGGCCGAGCGGGAAGCACAGGCGTCCGCAAACCGCTCGAAGTTCGGGCGCACCAAGGCGGAGGTTCAACGTGCAAAGAACGCAGACGCCCGCCGCGAGAAGCTGCTCGACCAAACGAGGCGTGACTCGGGCGATCGCGAACCTTGACCACCGCGATAACATCGAACGACACCCAGGACCCGGAGTCCGACCGGCTCGGGCACCGCAATGCGCTTCGTGCGGTCGAACACGCAACACGGCCGCTCAAGCGGTCGTTTCGGATATCTGGCCATGAGACATCTATCTCCCTCGAGCCGGACTTCTGGTCCGCGCTGTCGACACTCGCCGAGGCCGATGGCACCAACCTCACCGATCTTGTTGCGGAAATCGATCGCGCGCGGCGCGCGGCCAGCCTGTCGGGCGCGGTGCGCGCCTATGTTCTGGCGCGTGCTGTAGCGGGAAGCGGCGATCTCTCGACCAACGCCAAGCGATCGGCTCGCGACTAGTTCAGGTGCGCCGCGAGCGGGCTTGATCCGATGATTTCGCTCTCGGGGCGCACTGCAGGGCCGCCAGGGATTGGAGACTGACGAACGCTATCTGCTGCCGAACAACGCCTCGACCTGCCAAGACCGGTCACGTTTGCGGTGTGTCTTTGCCGCGCGCTTCTCACTGACCCCGCGCGCTTGGGTGCGATTGGGGCGTTTGGAATCATCGCGTGCTGCCGACGTCTCTGCCGGCATGGCACTCGAGGTCGAGCGAGCAGCTGTGTTGTTATCGTTAGCCGGTGACCCCAATCGGGATGGTCCCAAGCCGTCGTCCGTCGGCCGTGTTCCGAGGGCCATCGGTTTGGCCTGCCCAAAGAATCCATGTCGGTTCGGGTGGTGCTCGAAGGGCGTCGGCAATGGATGCTCGCGGCCCACCAAGCCACCCGTTGGAGCATACGGACTAACGTTGGCTCCGGCGGTGTTTGGCTGACGGGCACTTCCAGCCCAGGGCCCCGCCACGGAAGGACCACCAGCATGCCCGGACATGGGGCCGTGCGGGATCAGACCTTGTGGCTCAGGGCTAAATTTCGTCGTCGCGACCACCGTGCGTGCCACAACCTGACTCGGCGCCGCCGGAGCCAGGCCTTGGCGCTCGCCGGGCACGGCTCTTGGGGGTGCTGGGAGCGGAAACGGCGCGATGATCACAGGGGCCGCCTCGAACGACGGATTGAGGCCGTTGGCCGGATCGCCGCCGGGCATCTCGTTCGGTGGCCGCCGCTGCTCCCTGCGTATCCGCTCGAGTTCCTCGAGTTGCCGGCGTTCGCGCTGCCGCAGGGCCTCTTCTGCAGCGCGCGCGCGCGCCTCGTCTTCGCGCCTCAACGCCTCGAGGCTCGAAACGCTTCGCTCGATCTGGCGAACGATCACCTCACGTCCAAACTGGCCGGCATCGAGGTAGGTCAGCATTCGGCCGGGATCGAGCAACGTGCCGCGGTAGCCGACGACAACTGCGGGCAATGACCCGGTTCCAGCCGGCGAGCCTGGCTGAAGCCGCCAGTTCGAGTCGAACGCAAGGTCTGCGATCCGCACTGTGATAAGGCCACTTGCGGAGGGTGAGCCCGTTGGCGCGCTGGCTTCGATCCGATCAATCAGGGCGACGCCGTCCGTAATCGTCAGTCCGAGTTTCCCATCGGGCCGGCGTGTCTCGAAAGCAGCCAGTGCCGCTGCAAGGTCACGATCGAGCGCCGAAACGTCCGGCTCCTGGCTGGAAAAAAAGCGCGCGGCAACCTGCTCGACGGCAGCGGGATCGGCGCCTCGATAGACGAGTCCGCTGTGGTGGATTTCGCCACCGCCGCGCATGAAGCTTGCCCAGGCACGTGGCGAGAGACCCGACGCCGCAACCTCAAGCGTGATCTCACCACGCCCTGCGATCGGGGAGGTATGTTCGTCTGTGGCGCGGGCCTCAGCCTCCTCCTTCGCCATCAATCTCGAGAGATCGACACCGCGCGCGTTCAACTGGCCGGCGAGCCTGAACGTGCCCTGCTCCGCGGCGATCGTGAAGCGTGACGCAAAGGTCCCACCGTCCGGTGATCGGCCAGTGATATCCTCGACCGCGACCGCGCCACGAGACGCGCGAACCCGCGCACGGGTATCTGCAAACGCGATGGCATCCGTAAGCCAGAACCGCTCTGCCGCGACGGTGAGGTCGACCACCAGGCCGCCGAAGCCTGACAGAACGAGCGCACGATCAGGCCAGATCTCGGTTTCAGGGCCAGCTGCGGTGGAAGCCGTGCCCTCCTTGCGAGGCGCCAGAACAGCGTCGAGCATGCGTTGATAGGTTAAATCACTAACGCTCAGCGCGCCGCCGATCTCAAATGGGGCCTCGCTCGTTTGCGGCGGCGTAAGCGCGAGCCGCCCCGACACCAAGGACCTATCGATCATTGCGTCGACGATGTCGATTTCCAACGCCGGGCCGAGCGCCTTGACGGCGCCCGCCAGCCGCAGCGGGTGAGCTCCGACCAAGCTGTTGAGATCGGCACCTAAGGCTCTGGCCAGTTGCAATGCATCGGGTGCGGTGAGCTCGAGGGATGCTGCGAGGCGGGCGGCATCACCAGCAGGCAGCGTAAGACGTCCTGTGAGCGAGGCCTCGAGAGCGCTGGATTGAAGCTCCGCCGAGAACTCGAGGCCTGTCTCCGGAGCGCCCTCGGCAACAAACATCAGGCGGCCCGGCCCGCTGGCGTCGGGTCCGATGTCAGGACGCGTGTCCGCCGCCCCGTCACCCATCGTGACGCCGGCGACCTCGCTCTGGCGTCGTTGCGGCCCGTCCAGCGCACCGGCGCGCGTTCCCAAAACCAGCCGGCGCATCAGCCAGGCAGCCGGAACGCCTGCTATCCGCTCGGCCGAGGCACGGAGCGTCCCACGCGCCACGCCAATGCGATCAAGGCCGCCGGCGATCCGCCAATCGACGTCGACGCGGTCGCCGTCGATAAGGCCAGCAACCGTCATCCGGCTCTCGACACCTGCGCCGCTGCGCTGTTGCGACAGGCCGACGGCGACGTCGAAGCCCGGGACGTCATGGGCCGTGAATGCGCGATTTCGAAGTCCGGTCGCGCGGCTGATCCAATCTGCGACCCGCGTGCCCGAGCGGCTATCCGCCGCAGACACGCGGGCACTGATCGCCATCGATGACGCGCCAGAGCCGACGCGACCCTGAAGGCTGACACGCCCGCCGCCTTCGAACAGAACTTCGCCAGACCGTATCGCAAGGTCAGAGCCTGAGCGCGTGACGGCGAGCTTCAAGGCTGCCAACCGTGTCGCGCCGCTGCGAACGCCGTCGAGATCAACATCGAGTTCGTAGTCACGGCCGCTGAACAGCACGTTGAACACATTGTCCCTCGGATTGCCGAGCGATGCAGGCATCGCGCGAGGGTCGCCCGGGCTCCAGAGTTGGTCGAGCCCTGAGAGCCGTGACAGTGTCTCCGGCTCGATCAGGTCAGCACCGAAGCGCTCGACATTCACGTCGCGGCCCGAAAGCTTGAGCGATACGCGCGCCGGGCGGCCGGAGGACGGATCTTCGAAACTGAAACCGCCGTCGAACGCCAACCGATCAATCTCGATGCGTGCAGCATCCACTGCGACCCGTCCCCGCGCGATGCTAAGGCTGCCGTCGATATCGAAGGATGCAGCATCGAGCCCCGGCAGCGTCGCACCTGGAGCGAGCCAGTCAACGAACTGAGCGGCGTTTCGCCCGAACGCACGCACATGACCGCTAAAGGTCTGGCCGCCTGCGTGCCTGTTGCCGTCGATCGCGACCACAGTGCCGCCCGGCCCAGCGCCTCCCAGATGGGAGAGCGTGACGCCACCCGCCGTCGCCCGTGCCTCGAAGCTCACGTCAGAAAGTGTCGTCCCATTGTGAGAAAACTGTGCAACAGCGAGCCGCACGTCTGACCTGTCAAAGCCAATACCTTTGAGCCCGCGCACGGTCTCAAGGACGTCGTCGATCATCCCGAACGGACCACGCGTCGTCAGGTCGCTCTGGTCGTTTGGGGGCGTGTCCGTCTCGAGCCAGGGAGCCGCCAGTTCGAGATCCAGTCGCGAGGGCGGTCCGATGTCGATCTGCGCTCGCCCCGTCATCGACTGCGGCCGACCGGGACGGTCAAAATCGATCTGGATGGCCTCAAGCCGCGCCTCGCGCAGGTCGGCACTCAGGGCCGCCTGGATTTCGAGGGGCGCGCCCGAGCTTTGCGTCATCGATTGGGCTGATGGATTTTGGGCCGGTTGGACCTGCGACGGGGTGCCCGTCTCGAACTGCCCAGGCGCGGCCGGCGCCTGTGCTCTTAGAAAGCCGAGGTCTGCAAGGCGGGCCGTCACCTGTCCAGCAAGACGCGGCGACCCATCGCCTGCGCGTAGAAACGCCCCGTCGAAAGCGACGCGCGCTGCGTCTGCTGCATCGCGGACATCGAGCTTCAGTGGCAGATCACGGCCTTCGGCAATGAGGCCCGTTGTCAGGCGGATGGTCCGCGTCGCGCCGGCTGCCTTGACCGACCCAGAGAAGCGGAACGGCCCTGCAAGCGTTTCGGCCGACAACACGCCATCGATATCCCCGAGGCGGCCGATGACGGAACCATCGCTCAGCCGTTCGATCACCACCTCGGCATTGCGCAGAACGACATTACGCAACGAAACGTCAGCAGCTCCGAAGCCAAACGCCGAGGCTGAGAGTGAAAGATCTTGCCATGATCCCGCGCCGCGCTCGTCGACCCGCAACCGAACACGCGCGCCATCCAGTTCGACTTCACGGGCCTCGACGTTGCCGCGCAGCAACGGCGGCGTAGACAGCAGCATCGTAAAGCGGTCGGCCCGCAGGAAAGGCTCGCCAATGACCCCTGGAGCGGCCGCGACGACGACGTGCTCGAAACGCACATAAGGTTGTGGCAGCAAGGTGAGACTTACATCGCCCGTGACCCGCACGTCACGCCCGAGAACACGGCTCGCCTCGGCTTCGAAGACACCCCGGTACTCGTTCCAGTCGATCAGGGGGGGAATGGCAAAGAGGGCAACCAGGATGGCCACCGCAATCGTCCCGAGGGTCAGCAGAACCGTATTCATGACACGTGACCAGACTTGGACTCCAGGCGCCGACGGACGGATCCCAATGCGCGTGACCCACAACGAGGTGTTAAGGCTTGACGACGACACCTTACGGTGGCGCAGCATGATCGTTAACCGTGTCGTTGCACATCGAGCAATGGATGGACAGGCCCAAGGGGCGTCAAAGCCGAGACTTCAACGTTCACGACACCGAGATCAGCTGCACTGCCGAATGAGTTAGCCGAGCCGCACGGAGCGCTTGTAACAACACCAGATGGAATTGATTTCCGATCGCGGTGATCGCAAGCAGCGATTCACACTTCCCATCGCGAACGCTCATCGCAGCAGGTCGTTTGCGACATATCAGAGCCGTGACATGCAACTGTCGCGAGACCTTGCCGGATGCTCATGTCGATACCGTCTACTACCGCCGATCAGAAGTCCCTGCACCACCCGCAACACGCGCCTGCCAGGGAAGGCTGATCGAAAAGCGGTACGACAGTCATCATGTTGCTAGTACGCTTTGCTTTCCTTCGTTCGTTTCGGCGCCTGACGAGGGTGACAGACGAACAACGGAAAGCGGGTACGAGCTGCCCTATCACTGAGCCGCCGCCCAATCACCTCTCACCAGGGACTTGCCAAGGCCATGCTCGACGACCGGCGGTCAGCGCACGACGACAGCCAAGCGGGCCCGTCACCCGGCAAGCGCCTGATCAGGATGATCGGCGCAGAACTCCGCATGATCAGCTCCGAGGTCTTCGATCGCGTCCGCAGCAGCCTGCGCCGCTTCTCCAACGATCGTGACCTGCTCGTCTGGGTGCTCGCGCTCGCGATCGGGTGCAGTGTGGCCTACGCCGCGCTTGGATTTCGGATGCTGCTTGGGATCACGCAGTGGCTGTGGCTTGGAACAGCAAGCGAAGAGACGATGCTCGCGGCAGCCCGTGCTGCGCCCTGGTATGCCTTACTTCTCGCCCCGATCGTCGGGGGACTCATCGTCGGCTTCCTGCTAGAGCGCTTCGTGCCGACGCGCCGCGCACACGGCGTTGCCGACGTCATCGAGGCGCGGGCGCTCAAAGACTGCAAAATCGACCCGAATGTCGGCATCTGGAGCGCGTTCATTTCGGCAATTTCGCTCGGCTTCGGCGCCTCAGCGGGACGTGAAGGCCCAGTCGTCCACCTCGGCGCGGCGATTGCGTCCTTTATCGAGGATCGCTTCAAGCTCGATGCGTCGGCGCGGCGCACATTGTTGGCATGCGGGGTGGGCGCTGCCGTTTCAGCATCCTTCAACGCACCGATCGCCGGCGTCTTGTTCGCCCATGAAGTGATCCTTGCCCACTACGCGTTGCGCGCCTTCGTCCCGATCGTCATCGCAAGTGTCGCGGGGGCTGTTCTGGTCCGGCTGCATCTTGGCAACTTCCCAGCCTTCATGATCCCAACCCACGACATCGCGTCGTTTTTTGAGTTCCCTGCATTCGTGCTGCTCGGACTGACCTGCGCCGTGGTTGCGATCCTGTTTCAACTCTCGCTGACCGCATCAGAAAAGGTGGCCTCGCGCATCGACATTCCGCTGTGGTTGCGCCCGGCGATCGGCGGCGTGGCACTCGGCGTGACCGCCATGTTCCTCCCCGAGATCCTCGGTGTCGGCTACGGTGCGACCGACCTGGCCCTGCAACAGATGCTGCCGCTGTGGTTGATGTTGACGCTCATCGTCGCCAAAACCGCCGCGACGGCAATCACTCTCGCCTCGCGGTTCGGCGGCGGCATTTTTTCGCCGTCACTGTATCTCGGAGCCATGACCGGCGGGGCCTTCGGACTGATCGCGAGTTCGGCGTTTCCCGATCTTGCAAGCTCGCAGGGTCTCTACGCTTTGCTCGGCATGGGGGCCGTCGCAGGCGCCGTGCTCGGGGCCCCCATTTCGACGACGATGATCGTCTTCGAGCTGACAGGCGGCTACGAAATGACCATCGCACTGTTGCTGACGGTGTCGATTGCGCACGGTGCGACGCAAGCCGTCCTTGGGACGAGTTGGTTTCACTGGCAACTGATGCGCCGCGGCCTTTCGGTGCAGGACGGTCCGCACAAAGAAATCATGCGCCACATGACCGTTGCGAAATTCATGGTGCCGCTGGCCGACGGTGAGCAGCCCCCTGTTCCGACGCGGGAGATGCCGGTGTTGCAAGCCAGTGAAACGCTCGAGGATGCGCTGCGCGCGTTCGACGCGTCAGGAAGCAATCGCATCCCCGTGGTCTCATCCCTCGACGGAACCCGGGTCATCGGATGGGCCCACAGGGTCGCAGCTCTCAGCGCGCTCAACCGGGAGCTTATCGCGCGCAGCGAGGAAGAGCACAGGTAGCTCTGTGTTGGCACCCCGGTTCATGACTGCGCGCCTCATGCAGTGGTGCGCGATGCTTCATAGAGAGCGACCGTGCGGCGCGCCTTGATGACGATCGGGTAGTCGACAAAGTAGCCATCGACCTGGATCGAGGCAGAGCCTTGGGCCTCTGCAGCTTGGAACGCCTCGACGATCCGCCGCGCCCAAGCCACTTGCTCCGCGGTCGGCGTCAGCACCTCGTGGGCGATCGGCACCTGGCCCGGATGAATGCAGAGCTTTCCCTGGAAGCCGAGATCGCGAACGGTGGTCACCGAAGCTGCAAAGCCCTGATCGTCGCGGATGTGGATGTAGACGCTATCGATCGGGGGTTCGAGCCCGCCCAGACGCGAGGCGAGCACGATTTCACTTCGAACGGGCAGAAGTTCCAGTTCTTGACGCGACCATTCGATGCCGAGATCCCGAGTATAATCTCCTGCCCCGAAGGACAACCGCTTCACGCGTCGAAGTCCGGACTGCGCAATCACGCGAACATTTGCAGCCCCACGGGCGGTCTCGATGATCGGCATCAGATCAATCGAGCCTGGTTGGCGTTGAGCCCTTCGCTCAAGGTTGGCGATCAGCCAATCGACCCTTGCGAGGTCGGCAACGGTTTCAACCTTCGGCAGGACGATGCCGTCGAGATTGGCGCAGACCACTGCGTCGATGTCATCGAACGTCAAATCCGTGTCGAGTGCATTGACGCGGACATAGGCGCGCGCGCCACCCTTTTCGGCAAGCGCTGCACGGACGACCGAGCGTGTCGCGACCTTTTCGGCGGCGGCCACCGCATCCTCGAGATCGAGGATGACGGCATCTGCGCCAGCGCCGAACACCTTTTCGACCTTGCGCACATGATTGCCGGGCGCGAACAGGAACGTGCGGTTGAGCATCGGCGTCTCCATTTTCGCAAGCTGATATCGTATGCGGCTCAATGCTGCGGCTGCAACCGGCATCGCTCGATCGGGCATCAGGAATGCAGCAACCCTGAGGACACGTGGCGCTTGCGAGCCCTATAGTCGCGGCGCGATCGGCGCTGCGCGGCAGCACCAGCAGCGCCGCATGGACACGAGTTGAACCACGAGGAGACGACATGGGACGGCAGCCCACTTTCGACGTCAAGGCGCTCACGCCCGAGCAGCAGCGCATCCACGACGAAATGGTGGCGGGACCGCGCGGCACGGTGCCGGCGCCACAGCAGATCTGGCTCAATAACCCAGACTTTTGCGACGTCGCTCACAAGCTCGGCGAATACTGCCGCTATCGAACTTCGTTTCCGACACACCTGTCGGAGATTGCCATCCTTTGCGTCGGACAGCACTGGCGCTCCGATTATGAATGGTGGGCCCATGCTCGAATCGCGCGCGAGGCCGGCGTTCCGGACAGCATCATCGAGGCGCTGCGTCGCGGTGAGGAGCCGGACTTTTCAAACTATGACCCCAAGGGTTCGATCATCGTTCGCGCCGTGCGCGAGATGCTGACGACGAAGCGCCTCAGTGAACTGACTTTTCGTGAAGCAGAAGCCACGCTCGGCCGCACCGGCCTCGTCGATCTCGTCGGGATCGCCGGCTACTACTGCCTAATCTCACTGACGCTTAACGTGTTTGAAGTCAAAACCCCCGACGCCAGCCGACCGTTCTTTGATCTCGCGAGCATGACGTGAGGTCGACCCGCATCGCGTGCGCAGTTGGACCCAGGCCACACCAGAACACCCCAAGAGAACCGCAGTGGGCTCTGCCCCGTTCAACAGTCAGACACACGGTCTCGAGTGTGCGGGTGATCATGGACCCGACCGTCGCGCAACCAAAGTTAGGGCATTTGGGTGAAGAACGTGATCGAGCCTGGACGGGTCGCATGGATCGTCGGCGCAAGCAGCGGTATCGGGTTGGCCGTCGCCCAGCGCCTTGCGGCGAAGGGCATGAAGGTCGTGATTAGCGCCCGTTCCGCCGACCGGCTCGCCGCAGCCGCCGCCACCCACGACAATCTTTACGCCGAACCGTTCGATATCACCGATGAAAGAGCAGTTGGCGCGGTCATCGAGCGCATCGAAACGACCTTCGGCCCGATCGACCTCGCGATGTTCTCGGCGGCCGTTTGGCACCTCCTCGATGTCGAAGATCTCGATGCAGACCTCATCAACCGGGGCATGAGCGTCAATTTCAACGGTACGGTTAGCGTGCTCGTGCCAGTGTTGAAGCGGATGATGGCGCGCAAACGCGGCCACGTTGCCATTGTCGCCTCGGTCGCTGGCTATCGGGGCCTGCCACGTTCCAGCGCCTATGCACCGACAAAGGCGGCCTTGATCAGCCTTGCCGAATGTTTGGCCCCGGATCTCCATCGCCACAACATCGGCGTCTCAATCATCAATCCGGGGTTCGTTGCAACGCCGATGACCGCCAAGAACGATTTTCCCATGCCGTTCCTGATGCAAGTTGACGATGCTGCAACGCGCATCGTGAGGGGGCTTGAGCGCGGCCGCTACGAGATCGCATTCCCCTGGCAACTCGTGACGATCCTCAAAACCTTACGCTTGATGCCGAATGGGCTCTTTCTCTGGCTGATCCGACGCAATGTCGCGCGGCCCCCCAAATCCGCCGTGCAGATCGGCGACCAATCGCAAAAGGCTGGTTAGCCGCGGCGATGGCGCATCGGTTTGGCGGCAAACCCGCACGGGATGCGCCGCGCAACTGGCGGTCGTCAGCCTATTGTGACAGAGTACAGGTCAAGTGTAACGTGGCGCTGACACTTGCGCCTCCGCGCACATTGCCTTGCGCCCCCCGGACAACTGACGAAACAAAGCTCATGCCTCAGCCATTTCCATTCGCAGCAATCGCTGGCCAGGACGAAATGCGTCGTGCCCTGATGATTTCAGCGATCGACCCCGGAATCGGTGGCGTGATGGTGTTCGGTGACCGTGGGACCGGTAAATCGACGGCGGTCAGAGGGCTGGCTGACCTGCTGCCGCCAATGCCCGTTGTCGTTGGCTGCCCCTACGGCTGCGCCCCAGAAAAGCCGGGTGGCTTGTGCGCGGCCTGCACCAACACCGATCACGAACCCGCAACGGCTCTGGCTCCGGTTCCGGTCGTCGATCTGCCACTCGGGGCGACCGAGGATCGCGTCGTCGGCGCCTTGGACCTGGAGCGCGCATTGGCGTTTGGCGAAAAGGCCTTCGAGCCGGGACTGTTGGCGCGGGCCCATCGTGGCTTCTTGTACATCGACGAGATCAACCTGCTCGATGATCACCTCGTCGATCTGCTGCTTGATGTTGCGGCCTCTGGCGAGAACATTGTGGAGCGAGAGGGTATAAGCATTCGCCATCCAGCGCGGTTTGTCCTCATCGGCAGTGGCAACCCCGAGGAAGGCGAATTGCGGCCGCAACTTCTCGACCGCTTCGGCCTGTCCGTCGAGGTTGAAACCCCTAAAGACCTCGAAACGCGGGTTCAGGTCGTCAAGCGCCGCTCGGAGTTCGATGTCGACCCCGATGCCTTCGCGGACCGCTGGAGCGAGGAAACCGACCGCCTGCGTCGCACCATTGTCGCAGGCCGGGACCACCTCGGCGCTGTTACCGTGTCAGACGACATCGTCGAGACCGTCGCACGCATTTGCATGGCACTCGGAACTGATGGCTTGCGCGGCGAACTGACCGTGCTGCGCGCAGCAAAGGCGCTCGCGGCGCTTGAGCGGCAGCCGCGGGTGTCCACGGCCGATCTGCGCGCGATAGCGCCGTCGGCTCTGCGCCATCGATTGCGCCGCAATCCACTCGACGAATCGGGCTCGACGGCGCGCGTCATGCGGGTCCTCGACGAGCTCCTTCCCGCTGCTTAGGGGCTCGCTGCATGACTGACCCTGACCCAGTGCAGTCTCTGGCGCGCGGCGTGGACACAGGCAGGCGTCCGGATCAGGATCGGGGCGCGATCTTGAAGGAAGCCGAGGCCCGCTGGCGTCTCGCCCTGACGGCTGCAGACGTCTTCGCCACCGACCCGTCGAGCGTCGGCGGCATTCTGGTCTCGGCACGTCACGGTCCCGTCGTTCTTGCTTGGCTCGCCTATACCCATTCAGCCCTCGAGGGCTTTCGCGTCGTCGATGTTCCAGCTCACGTCACCGCCGATCGCCTGATCGGCAGCATCGACCTCGCGGCAACCTTGGCGGCAGGTCGTCCGATCCGCGAAGCCGGGTTGCTCGATTGCACGGACGGCAAGGTGCTCATTCTGGCAGGGTTCGACCGGATGACCGCACCGATGCGCGCGCTCGTGACACAGGCGATGGATCGACCTCGCACCCAGAGGCCTGGCGTGGTCGCCTGCGACGAGACCGAGGAGCACGAGGCGATCATCGCACGCCGCATGTCGCCGGGTGCGACCGAGGATAGGCTCGGCCTCTGGATTGATCTCGACGGGATCGACCTCGCGGCGGCCGGCATCCAGCTCGACACGCCCTCACAAAGGCCGAACCACGAGCGGATCGCTCGAGCGCGCAGTTGCCTGGCCCGCACGCGACTTCCGGACAACGTGGCCGATCGCCTTGCCGAGACCGCCGTTGCGCTCGGGATCAACAGCCTTCGCGCGCCTTTGCACACGCTTGCAATCGCGCGCGCACTCACAGCGCTGCGCGGTGTCGAGGCTGTGTCCATGAAGGACATCGAGGCAGCCGTCGTGCTCGGCCTCGTGCCGCGCGCCACCCGGCTGCCTGACCAGACAGACGACAGCAGCGAGGCTGGCGACGATCGGCCGCCCCAACCGCCCGAAACGTCCGACAGCGCGCCGAACACCGAAAACGATGCCGACACCCCCCTGCCGCCTGAGGCGATGGAACGGATGGTCGAGGCCGCGCGCGCATGGCTCCCTGAAACGCTGATCGCTGAATTGGCGCGTGGGTTGCGCGCCAAGGTCGCCCGCGGCCAAAGTGGACGCAGTGGCGTCGCAATCACGTCCCGCAAGCGCGGTCGCCACTACGGGTCGCTCCGAGGGACGCCCGCCGGGGGGCAGAAATTGAACGTGATCGAGACGCTTCGTGTGGCGGCTCCTTGGCAACGGCTGCGCGGGGTCGGCCCAATGCCGGCGGACCTGTGCGCTTCCGCCGGCGATGGACCGCCAAGCGATGCCCGCGGCGAGGGCGTCTCCACTACGCCAGAGCGCATGGTGCGCCTGCGCGTGCGCCGCGAAGATTTCCGTATTTACCGTCGCAAGGACATCTCAGAGACGCTGACGGTATTCGTCGTCGATGCGTCTGGTTCCGCCGCTGTCCAGCGGCTTGCCGAAGCGAAGGGCGCGGTCGAGGTGTTGCTCGGCCAGAGCTATGTGCGACGCGACCACGTCGCTCTGGTCGCCGTCAGGGGTCGTGAGGCTGAGACCCTGCTGCCGCCGACGCGATCACTGACGCGTGCGCGCCGGCAACTTTCGCAGCTTCCGGGCGGCGGTGGAACACCGCTCGCGGACGGGCTCGCCAAGGCCGGCGACATCGCTGATGCTGCGCTGCGGCGAGGGATGCAGGCCGTTGTCGTCGTCCTGACGGACGGTCAGGCCAACATTACGGCAGACGGTCGTCATGCCCGCGCGGATGCCTTCGCCGATGCCCTCCAGGCCGCGCGCGATCTGTCACACAGGAAAATCCCGGCGTTGGTCGTAGACACCTCATTCCGGGCACAGAGAAAGGTGGAAGAGCTCGCCGCCGCACTCGGTGGCCGCCACCTGTTGCTGCCACGCGTTGAAGGCGCAGGCCTTGCAAAGGTCGTCACCGACTTGAGGGGAGCTTGAATCATGATCCCGCAGCTAAGGATCGCAGGATGATGGTTCGCACCGGCTCGTCGCGGCCAGGACAACCCGACTGGATGCTGCACGGAGCAGATTGGCCCAACCGTTCGGCGAGCCGGTTCGTCACCTTCGACGGAGTTCGCTGGCATATCCAGGATGCCGGGACGGGGCCGCTGGTGCTTCTCCTGCACGGTACTGGCGCCGCAACACATTCTTGGGACGGGCTGTTTCAAAACCTCGCACGCGACCATCGTGTCATCGCGCTCGACTTGCCGGGACACGGCTTTACGGATCATCCGGGCATGGCCGGCTTGTCGATGCGCGCAATGGCGCGATCGATCGGGCGATTGCTGCGCCACATGAGGCTCCACCCGGAGCTG
Source organism: Hyphomicrobiaceae bacterium (assembly GCA_050330095.1). Classification (GTDB taxonomy): domain Bacteria; phylum Pseudomonadota; class Alphaproteobacteria; order Rhizobiales; family Hyphomicrobiaceae; genus JBCBWG01. The sequence goes on along the minus strand of JBHJOC010000044.1, from coordinate 28,020 downwards.
ACCGTCGGCAATTCGGCCGGCGCGGCGCTGCTCGTCAGGATGGCGCTCGACCGCTTGATGGCTCCCCGGGCGATCGTTTCGATCAACGGGGCGCTTTTGCCATTTCCTGGCGTCGGCCGGGTCCTGTTCCCGCCGCTTGCCCGATTGCTCTATCTGAACCCGTTTGCACCACAATTTCTCGCATGGCAGGGCCGGGACCGCGAGCGCGTTGCGAAACTCCTGAAGGGGACCGGCTCGACACTGCCAGAGCAGCAGATCGACCGGTACGCGATGCTGATCAGCCATCCCGGCCATGTGGCTGGCACCATCGGCATGATGGCGCAGTGGGACCTCGAAGGGCTCGAGCGGGACTTGCCGCAGCTCGACGTGCCGCTTCTCCTGATCGCTGGGCAATCGGATCGGACCGTATCACCCGCGGATGCCGAGACGATCGCACGCCGTGTCCGCTCGGCTGAGGTCTTGAGGCTGCCAGACCTGGGCCACCTCGCGCATGAGGAAGCTCCGGAAACGGTCGCGGTGCCGATCCGATCCTTCTTCGGTGGCGCGCTTGGGCAACCCCCGCACCTCGCCCCACCTCTTGGCGCGGCGCCGCGTCGCGAGCCCGAAATCGCGGTTGCAACATCTGGCGAAACGCACCACGGTCGACCTTAGTCTTAGAAGATGCGTCGTTCGCCTCCGCCCCACGGCGGCAACTTACGCCTCGCTTGATCGAACGGCCGTCCCACCCATGATCCTTCCGCCCAACCATCCGAAACGGCACGTCCTGAACGATGAGGTGCATGCCCGCCCGCCCGAAGCGCTGCGTGCACCGGTTGCAATCAGTTACCTCGCCCTGTTTGCGAGTGGACAACGCGGCGTCGACCACCGCACCATCTCCACGCTTTGCGAGCACATGGGCGTGGCACCACCCGATGAGACAGCGTCCCACTTCAGCCGGGACATGGGAGCCTTTCGCCTCAAGTGGGAACGACATACAGAGTTCAGCCGCATCAAGGTCATTGCACCTGCCGGCGAAGGGCGCTTGTTCGAAACGACGGCAGTCAGCCTTCTCCCTGAAGATTGGGTCCGCGATCTTCCCGGGGAACTCATGGTCGCGACACACGTTCTGCTGTTGCCGATGCCAAAGAAGCCGATCGAGATCACGCAACTTTCGAAAGACGTGTTCTCTGGCAACAACGTCATCGGATCCCAGGTCGGCGGCGGGGCGGGCCGGGCCTATACGGATTTCAGAATTCACGGCGACGGCTTCTCCCGGCTGCTCGTCTATGACCAGGGCATGGCGAGCCGGCAGGCCGGACGGATGGTCCAACGACTGCTAGAGATCGACACCTATCGCATGATGGCGCTGCTCGCGTTTCCGCTCGCGCGTGAGCTCGCACCCAAGATCTCGGCGCAAGAGCGTGAACTTGCCCAGATTGCGACGGTCATGGCCAATTCTGGTCAGAATGAAGATCACCAGCTGCTCGAGCGGCTGAGCCGGCTTCAGGCGTCGATCGAAAGCAATCACGCTGACTCGCACTATCGCTTCTCAGCCGCACGTGCCTATCACGACCTCGTCCTGCGGCGCATCGAGGAACTGCGGGAAGAGCGCCTGCCGGGCTTGCAAACCTTCAGTGAATTCACCGAGCGGCGCCTATTGCCGGCGATCCAGACCTGCAACGCCATTGCCATGCGCCAGGAGGAACTCTCACGCAGGGTCGCGCGCGCAACCCAGTTCCTGTCGACGCGCGTGGCCGTCGCCTCCGAGCGCCAGAACCAACTCGTCCTCGAGGCGATGGCCAGGCGCTCCAAGTTGCAGCTCCGGCTGCAGGAGACAGTCGAGGGTCTCTCGGTCGCAGCGGTGACCTATTACGTCGTTGGACTGGTCGGTTACCTTGCCAAAGCGATTCAAGAAGTGGGCGCGCCGATCAACCCGGCAATCGCAATGGGCATCTCGATACCGGTCGTCGCCGGCCTCGTCTGGTATGGCGTTCGCCGCGTTCGCCAGATGGTGACCAAGGACGAGCAGGAGCTTGACTGACGAGGTCGCGCGGGGCAATCGGCCCGACCGTCACTGTGCGAGGACCCGATGGCTTTGCCGCCCCTGACGACCCGCCCGCATCATGAGACGTATGACGTTGTCATCGCGGGCGGGGCCATGCACGGTTCAGCGCTTGCCTGGTTCCTATCTTGCGCGGAACGTTTCAGCGGGCGCGTCCTCGTGGTCGAACCCGACCCGACCTATGCCCGTTCGGCGACGGCACTTTCGGCAAGCAGCATTCGCCATCAGTTCTCGAACGCGATCAACGTCGAGATGTCGATGTTTGCCAGCCGGTTCATCAGGGAGTTTCGCCATCACGTCGGCACGGATGACCCGCATGTGCCCGAGATCACCCTCCGCGAAACGGGCTATCTGTTCTTAGCCTCGCCGGCCGGCGTGCCAACGCTTGCTGAAAATCAAGCGCTCCAAGTCAGCCTCGGCGCTGCAACCGAAGTTCTCGACGTTGAAGCGCTCGGCGCTCGTTTTCCCTATCTCAACCTCGACGGGATCGCTGCTGGCAGCTTCAACGGCGTCGGCGAAGGCTGGTTCGACGGCCTCGCGATGATGCACGCCTGGCGGCGGAAAGCGCGTGAAGCGGGTGTCGAATATACCTCGGCGGCCGTGGCGGCGCTGGAGTTGGCCGCAGGCCAGGGACGGGTCGAGCGCGTGGTCTTGAGCAGCGGTGATCGGATCGGTTGCGGCGTGTTCGTCAACGCTACCGGCACACGGGCTGCGGCAGTTGCTGCCATGGCTGGGATTGGTCTGCCGATCGAGCCGCGCAAGCGGACGACCTTCATCTTCGAGTGTCAAACTGCGCTCGGGGGGCAACTGCCGCTGACGATCGACCCGTCCGGTGTCTATGTGCGCAGTGACGGTCCCCGCTACATCTCAGCTGGCGTTCCAGATCCCGATCCAGCAGTGTCTGACGACGACTTCGACGTCGACTGGGCACAATTCGAAGCCATCGTCTGGCCGGCGCTCGCCCATCGCATTCCGGCGTTTGAGGCCATTCGCTGCACCGGGGCCTGGGCTGGCCACTACGACTACAACGTGCTCGACCAGAACGCCGTCGTCGGCCGTCACCCCGAGATCGTGAACTTCCTGTGCGCCAATGGCTTCTCCGGCCACGGCCTGCAGCAGGCTCCAGCTGTAGGACGCGGACTTGCCGAACTCATCGTGCACGGTGCGTACCGCACGCTCGACTTGTCGCCCCTCGGATATGATCGGATAATCGAAAACCGTCCGGTTCGCGAGAAAGCGATCATCTGACGCGCGGCCTGCGGATGCCTGGCTGCAAGGGAGGCGCACCATGCTACTTGCCGACAAGACAGCGATCATCACCGGCGCAGCCGGAGGGCTCGGGCTCGCATGCGCGCGCAGGCTTTGCGAGAACGGAGCCCGTGTCGTGCTCGCAGACATCGATCAAGCCCGGGGTGAGGCGGCGGCGGCTGGCCTGCGCGCCGAGGGATTCACGGCGACCTATCGGCCTTGCGATGTCACGAAACGCGCGGATATCCAGGCGTTGGTCGACGACGCCGTGACGCTGCACGGCAGGCTCGACTGCGCGATCGCCAATGCTGGCATCGTCAAGGTGTCGGACCCCCTCGACATCAGCGACGCTGACTTCGACGCAGTGCTCGCCGTAAATCTCAAGGGCGTGTTCCTGACAGGGCAGATCGCAGCACGTCAGATGATGAAACAGGCGCCAGATGCACATGGCTCACGGGGCACCATCATCAATATGTCGTCCGTCAATGCGATCCTCGCGATCCCAGAGATTGCGCCCTATGCGATCAGCAAGGGCGGCGTCAATCAGTGGACCCGGACCCTTGGCATCAGGCTTGCCAAGGAGGCGATCCGCGTCAACGCCATCGGACCCGGTTCGATCGCCACAGAGCTGTTCAAAACGGTAGCGTCCAGCCCCGACAAATATCGGGCGGTCCTGACCCGCACGCCCATGGGCCGCGCAGGCCGGCCGGAAGAAGTTGGCGACGTTGCAGTGTTCCTGGCCTCGCACTTGTCGAGCTACATGATCGGCCAGACCGTCTATCCAGATGGCGGACGGATGTTCCTGAACTACACTGTCGAGGCACCGGATCCGCTGCCTGACGTTTGACGTGACCGCGGGGATTGTTGGTTGCGCTGGCGGGCCGCTTCGGCCCGCGCCCCTCGAACGGATTTACCCGACTTTGACGTGCCACGGCCTCACACGGCGGGCGCGTCGGAGCGGTAGGTGTTGCGCGGTGTAAATCCAGAGTGTTCGGCGGTGCGAGGGTCTCGCACCCAAACCTCGCGATTAGGATGCAGACCGGCGCCACGCGTCGCGGGGACAGCCATGTGGCGCGCGCGATGCAGCAACCGCGTATCGGCCTGCCCGCAATTCGGGTGAACGCCGCCGTTACCGGCCACGACCTGGTCCCAAGCTGCTTTGCGCGCCTCAAATACCGCCGGATCGTCGAGCGCAGGACAATTGAGCTCATTGGTATTGAGATCGGCGACGATCTCGTCGCCGTCTTCGATCAGCGCAATCGGACCGCCAAGCGCTGCCTCGGGCCCGACATGGCCGATGACGAGGCCGACCGAACCACCGGAGAACCGGGCATCCGTCATGAGTGCAACTGTAATGCCTCGCTCCCGGCAGAGCGTGGTGATACGTGAGGTCGGATCGAGCATCTCCGGCATCCCCGGCGCGCCGCTCGGTCCCTCGTAGCGTACGATGACCATGTCACGATCCTGGAACGTCTCAGGCCGCTGATCGAGCGCCTCGAGCAGGCCCGCTTCCCCTTCGAACACACGCGCGCGGCCACGGAAGACATTGTTTTCAAGGCCGGTCTCGACGCCCGCAAGCTTAAGGATCGCTGAGAACTCAGGCGAGAGGTTGCCACCCAACACCCGCAGCCCGCCAGTCGGCTTGTAGGGCTTGGCGACCGGATAGATCACGACCCCGTCGGCCGCGCGCGTTGCCAGCCGCTCGACCTGCGCGGCTAGCGTTTCGCCCGTGCACGTCAACACGGAGCCATTGAGCAGTCCAGCGTCGAGAAGCTCTTTGACGATGACCTGCACGCCGCCCACGCGATCGATGTCGACCATCGAATATTTGCCGTACGGCCTCGCGTCTGTGAGCACAGGGACGACGTGCTGCGAGAGATGGTTGAATTCCTCAGGGGTCATCACGTCGCGCCAGAAATCAGCAAAGCCAGCTGCGCGCGCGATCTCTGGCACGTGGAGCACCACGTTGGTCGAACCACCGATCGCCATCGAAACGATCACCGCGTTGCGCAGCGAATCCCGGACAACGATGTCGCGCGGCCTGAGGTTCTTCTGCATCAGCGCATCGAGATAGCCGACGAGTTCCTGCGGGAATTGTTCAAGGCGCCGGCGGTCATCGGAGGGCGGCGCTACCATCTGGAGCGGCTGCATGCCGACAACGCCGATGAATGTCTGCATCGTGTTGTAGGTAAACATGCCGCCGCATGAACCGATGCCTGGACAGGCGTGGCTCGCGATATGATGGCGGTGATCGGGATCAGGGTGACCGGCCACCTGGTAGGCCGACACGATATCGAGTGCGTCGCCCGTCTTCGGATCGCGCCCCGGATGAATCGGCCCGTCGGACATGATGATCGAGGGCTGGTTGTGCTCGAGCAACGCAGCAAGCGTGCCGACCGGTGGCTTATCACAGGCGACGACGGCGATGGTTCCAGCAAGCCCCGTCGCCTCCAGATGCTCGCACAGCGCGTCGTGCGTGACCTCGCGTCCGATCAGCGAATAGCGCATCTCGCGCGTGCCGTTCCGGATCCCGTCCGAGGTTGCGATGGTGTATTCGGGTTGGACCAAACGCAGGCGCATCTGGCCTGGCTCATTCCCGATGTGCGCCTTCAGCGCTGCATGAATGGCGTCGACCTTCGACATCACGCCGAGATAGCATTGGCTGTCGCCTTTGGTCCCGACGACGCCGACCGAAGGCTCGTGGATCAGATCGGGGTCAGTCCCCATGACCTTTGCCATTCCAATGGTCTGGCTCGAGCGGCCAGGATGGCGGTCGATCAGAACGATCTTCGAATTCGACATGGGTCGGCGCGCTCCTCGTAGGCCGCCGTTCGACGGCGGGCATTGCAAGTGGTGCTGTTTTATGGAGCCGAGACGTGGCGTGAGGCAAGCCGACACGGCCGGCCGATCGTGCAGCGACGCCATCAGATAGGGCGCCGCAGGATGTTCACCCCACGGATTATATCCACGACGCCGGGGCAGACTGGGCCGACGCGAACAAGTCAACTGAATATTCACGCTAGTTTGGCAAGGTCGGCACCGGACGGGGTTACGAGCGCGTTGTCAGCGCTTGATCACAATCAGAGGTGCTGTCGTGCTGTCGTTATCGCTAACACTGTTCGACATCTTCTTCTGGCTGTGCGTTGCGATGGTGGCCACGCTCGCGTTTGCGATCGAGGCTGGTGTTGGCGGACGCACGCGAAAGCTCGTCCTGTCGTCGATCCTTTCAACGATCGTCACCGCATTGTTGATGCTGTTGCTGGTCGAGGACAACACGAAGTTTTACGCGCCCGCACCCGGAGCGGCCAAGAAGCAGGAGCCCGAGAAGGTTTATGCGAAGGAGGATGATCCCAACGCGCCGTCGATCGAGGAGCGCTATCAGGTCGTCCAGGAACCAAGCAGGGTTGGTGCGCATTCCGATGACAAGAGGACGCCCGAGGTCGATCACCTCGGCTTCAGGGACTGCCCGACATGTCCCGCGATGGTTGTTGTCGACCGCGGCATCGTTACGCTCGGCTCCGATTTGACCGAAGCGGGCCGCGGCATCGGAGAGGCGCCGCGCGTCAAGGTCGAGATTGCCCGCCCGATCGGCGTTGGGCGCCTCGAGGTTCTGCGCGGCGAATACGCGGCCTTCGTCAAAGCCACGAACTATCGCTCGACCACCGTCTGCACCGGTGGCGAAGAAATGGCCAAAGGCCAAACGCCAACGTGGCAATCGCCGGGCTTCGACCAGACGGACGATCACCCCGTTGTCTGCGTCAGCCACACCGATGCCAGCGCCTACGTCGCATGGCTCTCGAAGACGACGGGCCGCCGCTACCAGCTGCCGTCGCAGGCCGAGTGGGAGCACTTTGCGCGAGCCGGGACGGAGACACCGTTCTCGACCGGCTACGACCTGACAATCGACCAGGCCAACTTCAACCGGCGCAGCGTGGGCACGACACCAGGTGGCGTGTTCAAAGCAAACCCCTGGAACCTGTCCGATGTCCACGGCAACGTCTGGGAATTGACGGATGATTGCTGGCTACCTGACCTTGAACTCGTCCCAACCGATGCAAGACCAGTCGGCAACGTTGGCGACTGCTCGCGCCGCGTGGTGAAGGGCGGGGGGTGGAACAGCACGATCGACAAGCTGCGCGCCGCCGGACGCACCGTGTTGCCGGTCGATGTGTCCACGAACGCGACGGGATTCCGCGTCGTTCGGGTGATGTGACGGCCAGGCTTGCAAGCGGGTGGCGACCGTCAGCCCGCTTCCAGGTATTGCTCGGCAATCGCGAGTTCGACCGAGACGAGCTGACTGACACCGCGCTCAGCCATCGTCACCCCATACAGCCGGTCCATCCGCGCCATCGTCATCGGATGATGGGTGATGATAAGAAACCGCGTTTGCGTTCGTTGCGTCATCGCCTCGAGCAAGGTGCAGAAGCGGTCGACGTTGGAATCGTCGAGGGGGGCGTCGACCTCGTCGAGCACGCAGATCGGCGACGGGTTTGTCAGGAACACAGCGAAGATCAGCGCCAGAGCGGTCAACGTCTGCTCGCCTCCGGACAGCAGCGACAACGTCGTCGGCTTTTTGCCGGGTGGCCGCGCGATGATCTCGAGCCCGCTTTCCAGCGGATCCTCGGCATCGACAAGCGCGAGCCGCGCCTCTCCGCCACCAAACAGCGTGATGAAAAGCTGCGAGAACTCGGCATTGACCCGCTCGAACGCTGCCGCGAGGCGTTGGCGCGCGTCGCGGTTGAGCTTACCGATCCCGGCGCGAAGCTTCGCCACCGCCTGCTCGACGTCCACACGCTCTGCCTCTCGCTCCGCAAACTGACGTTCGAGTTCGACGAGATCATCCGACGCCTTTAGATTGACGCCGCCGAGACGGTCCCGATCGGAGCGCAATTTCGCAAGTTCCGCTTCGATGGCGCTCTGATCGGGCAGCGGCGCTGCGAGATCGAGGCCAGCGGTGCGGGCGGCGTCCTCGACCTGCGCGCCAATCTCATCTTCAACGAGGCGTGCAGCCGCACTGCGTGCATGGCGGGCAACCTCGACCCGGGTCTCCGCGCGAGCGACACGATCCTGTGCCAGTGCGACCGCAGCTTGGCACTCCCGAAGGCGTGCCGCTGCGACCCGGTTTGCGCTCTCGCAAGCAGCGAGTGCATCGGAGGCATCAGCGCGCCTGCTTGCGGCTTGCTCAATCGCCGCCCGCACCTTGGCAATCGCTTCATCGAGCGCAGCGGGCTGCCGTGCGAGGTCGGATTTCCGAGCTTCCAGCGCCACGAGCCGCTCACGCAGGTGCGCATGCCGCTCGCGCGCGTGCCCGCACTGTGCCTCAGCGCGCTTCTGTTCCGCCTCCAGCGTTGCGCGCGTGCGCTGTTCGGAGTGCTGAAGCTGGGCAAGCCGCGCCGTTTCCGCCCGCACCGCGGCCAGAGCTGACCTTGCATCGCCTGCCCCCGTCTCAGCGGCAGCAAGGTCGCCGTTACGGTCCGGCATCGCAAGGAGTTCAGCCAAGCGACGCTCGGCGGCATCGAGTTCCTGTCGCTCGCCAGCCAAAAGGGCAGCAGCCTCTGTGCGCTGGCTGTCGAGTGACTCGCGTCGGGCTTCACGAACGGCAATCGCTCGCTCGGCTTCGGCGAGAGTGGCCAGGTGCCGGCGGTGTGCGATGGCGCCAGTCGTAACGCGCCCTTCGAGCTCCCGGACGGCGTGCGCCTCGAACTGCAGATCGCGCTCGGCGTCCGCTGCAACGTCACCAGCTTGGGACGCCTCCGACCTTGCCCCCGCAAGCAGTGGTCCGAGCGCTTTCAAGCGATTGCGAACCGAGAGCACCTGCGCGGCACGAGCCTCGGCATCGGCGGAAAGCACGACGTAGCCGTCCCATCTCCAGAGTTGACCGGCTGGATTGACGATCACCATGCCGTCGGCCAGCGCTGCCAGCTGGACCGGCGCCGGATGAGCCTCGGGCTGCTCGAGGGTCCCGACGACCAGGCAGCGGGCAAGCTTGCGGGCGAGCGCATCGGGCCCGCTCACCCAATCATCGAGCCGCGACAGCGGGGCCTCGGCGCAGCTCAGTGCGCGTAGTTCGTCTGGGCCCGGCCCAGCAGCGGTTGCTCCCTCCGACAGACGCCAGTAGCGCGTCGCGCCATCACGAGGGCCGATCGGCGCCTCGAGTTCTTGTGCGAAGATCGCAGCGACGGCCCGCTCGTATCCCGGGGCAACCGTCAGCGCCTCGATCAATGTGGCCTCGATCCGGTCGGTGTCATCCGTCTGCCCGGGAGCCTCGCGTCTGCTGAACAGCTTTGCCCTGCCTGATCTGCCTGTGCTCGCAGTCAGCCCAATGAGCGTCGCTTGCTCTGTTTCAAGCGCCATGACACGTGTGGCGGCGGTGCGAGCAGCTGCGCGGTATTCTTCTGTGACCTCCTGCTTGGCCGCGAGCGCCGACTTTCGAGCGGTAAGATCACGCGAGAGCGTTTGCAGGTCCGCCTCGGCACGTGCCACCGTCAGCAAAAGATCGTCGATCCGGTAGTCGCCTTGATCTGCTGTCAGCCTCTGGAGTTCGGCTTCGAGACCCTGCATCCGCGCGCCTGACGATGCGACTCGGCGGCGAGCGTCGTCTCGCTTGTCGGTCGCAGTGCACACAGCTGCGCGATGGTCGGCGGCAGCGTGCCGAAGCGCTGCGAGTTTGGTCTCAGCCTCTCGGGCACGGGACACAGCCTCGAGCACGGTACTTTCAAGGCTTGCAAGCTCGCCCGCTGCACGCGCGATCCGCCGATCGCACTCTTCTATCTCGGCGTTTCGCTGGGTGATCCCGACGCGCATGTCGCGCTCACTTTGAGCGAGTTGGGCGACATCATCGCGCGCTCTTGCAAGATCGTCTTCGAGCCCGTCGATTTCGCGATCTGTCCGCTGCCGCTCGGCCGTGAGCGCATCGCGCTCATGTTCCAGCCTCGCGAGAGCGGCGGCGGCTGCCACGCTCGCATCCCGCAGCGGGCCAAGACGCTCCGAAGCCGCGACTTCCGCTGCTGTCGCCCGCGCCTGCTGGCCCGCCGCCTCGACAAGGGCAGCTTGCGCGCCCCGCAACGCCTCCTCTTCACGGTCGACGATGGCTGCAGCATGCGCCCAGGCGAGGCAGAGCACCAAGGCCTCGCGTCGCCGGATGACGGCGCTCAGTTCCTGGTAGCGCCGCGCAACACGCGCTTGGCGCTGTAAGAGCTCGATCTGAGAGGCGAGTTGGCCGGTCGTATCAGCGACGCGGGCGAGGTTCGTTTCAGCGGCCTGCAATCGCAATTCAGCGTCGTGACGGCGCGTGTGAAGGCCTGCGATACCAGCAGCATCCTCTAGAATGCGCCGGCGATTTTCGGGTTTCGCATTGACGATTTCGCCCACTTGACCCTGGCGAACGAGAGCTGGTGAACGCGCGCCACTTGCGGCATCCTCGAACAGCACTTTCACGTCGCGCGCGCGGGCTTCCCGGCCATTGATTTTGTAAGTCGAACCGGCGTCGCGAACGATGCGCCGTGCAACTTCGATGATATCCACGTGATTGAACTCGGCCGGGGCCGTGCGCCGGGCGTTGTCGATCACGAGCGCGACTTCCGCCCAATCGCGCGCCGGCCGTTGCGCTGCGCCCGCGAAAATCACGTCCTCCATGGCGGACGCACGCATGGACTTATAGGACGTTTCGCCCATCACCCAACGCAGGGCCTCGAGCAGGTTGGATTTTCCGCAGCCGTTCGGTCCGACGACACCGGTCAAGCCCGGCTCAATGAGTAGGTCAGTCGGCTCGACGAACGACTTGAAACCCGCCAACCGCAAGCGCGTGATCAGCATGGTGACGATCTCGCTCAGGTCACGAAAGGTCTGCCGGTGAACGCCCGGGCGATCAGGGCTTTGCACGCGTGGCGACCTGCAAAACCTTTGTCACCTGCCGCGGGCGGTCGCGCCAGCCCGATCACGGACGAAGCGCCGTTTCATGCGGGCTGCGACCGGAGCCAGCCAGGATTGGATCAATCGCCTCACGCAACTGGTCGAAGTTCAGCACCCGCTTCTCGAGCTTGTCATTGATGAAAAAGTTGGGCGTCCCGATGATCCCGAGGTCGCGGCCACGTTCCTTGACCTGCTTCAAGCCATCGATCAACTCCCGGTTTTCATAGCAGGCCTCGAATGTTGCCCGATCGAGCCCGAACGGCCGCAGAACCTCGAAAATGGGCTCGCGCCGCACCTCCTGGCTCACCCAGCGCGCCTGCTCTTTCAGCAGCACCTCATAGCCTGCGAACCGCTTGGCGCGCGGCAGACACCGCATTGCGACCGTTGCTGCGCCCGACTGAAAACCGATCGGAAACTCACGAACGATCAACCGCACCTTACCCGTGTCGACATACGCGCGCTTGAACTGCGGCCAGACTTGCGCCTGCCACTGGCGGCAGAAGGGGCAGGTGGGAGAGATGTACTTAACGAGTACGACGGGTGCCGTGGCCTGGCCAACGGTAATCTCCTCGATCGGCCCCGGCTCAAGCACCTGTTGGAGGGTCGGCGATGCGATCACGGCGCGAGGCCCGCCGACGTCGCGCCCCTCGCGCGCGAACGGATCAAACGCCGCCGGCTCGCCAGATGTCACTCCGACCGCTGCCGGCGACTGTGGCGATGCAGCAACGGCTGTCAACTCGGGGGCACCGGCCGAACAGGCGCCGAGGGTCGTAGCCAAGCCGAGTGCCGCTGCTGCCAAGGCGGCGGCACGCTTTTGCCTGCTGCGTCGATGATGATGACGCGCATGGGCGACCAGCGTTGTCACAGGCATCAGCTGCTCTGCAGGAGCGGCTCGATCACATCGATGAACGTCTGGACGTCCGATGTGTTGCCGCGCAGCCGTTTGCCATTGATGAAGAACGTCGGCGTCGCGTTCACGCCGAACTTCTCGTGTGCCGTCGCGCGGACCTGCACGATCTTCTCGAGCAACTCCCGATTATCAAGGCAGGCATTAAAGCTTTCCTGAGTGAAGCCAGCTTGCTTTGCGATCTCGAACAGTGGCGGTAGCGCGTTGCCACGTACGACCCAAGAACTGTGTGTCTTGAACAGCGCCGAAGTGAGGGCGAACGCTTTGTCTGTTCCATCCGTGCACCGCGCGAGCATGGCGGCGGCGGCTGCGAGATTGTCGAGCGGATACTCGCGCAGGATGAAGTGGATCTTGCCAGTGTCGATGTATTTCTCGCGCAGCGTCGGAAACACCTGGTTATGAAAATTTGCGCAGTGGCCGCAGGTCATCGACGCGTACTCGACGACTGTAACTTTGGCGTCGCTGTTGCCGAGCGCCAGTTCCTCGATTGGGCCCTCGGCGAGAAGCTCTGCGAGCGGGATCTCATCTCGTGAGGCCTGCGCGAGCGCAGGAGCAAAGTACGCGGCCGAAGGCAGAGCCACCGTCGCACCGGCTCCCGCCACTACGGCGTTCATGAACCGTCGTCTCGTGACCAGCGAAGGGCGGTCCGCAATCGGCTGTCTCGTCATCAGAGCTGCTCCTCTCCGTCTGGTGTCGCCGGTCAATCGACCTTGCTGTAATCGTTACTATCGTTGAAATCGTGCGCGGGTAAGGCGGTTCTGCTCGAACGCTCAGGCGTCACGCCGTCTCGGGGTGCCCGTTCATGGATCAACACGCGGCCAGAACCAAGACTGCGCCCAACCCAAGCCCGGGCCCAACCGGCGTGTTGCGTGTCACGGGTACCCAGAGGCCCAGCCCGTTGCCGCCAGGACCGCTGATCAGAAGTCCTAGGCAGGTCTCCCACCAAGGGCTCCTATCGGTTAGCCGTTTCCACGTGAATGGCAGCTGACGCACGATCTCGTGATCGGCGTGCGATCAATGCCACTCTGTCGATCGACCGCTGAGCGAGTCCCTAGGCCCGCAACTCTCAGGTCGCCCGCCGTTCAGCTTCGATGCACCGTTGCAGAACCTCGAGGGCACGTTCGAGTTTCCGATCAGACGTCGGTTCCGTCGAGGGAAGTCCGGGCTGTGGCGGCACTTGTTCGGCAAAAGCATCGCGAACACGCTGGTTCAAGCGAGGCTGGGCCGAATCTGCCCCCTGCAACTCACCCTGCACGATCCTGGTGCTCTCGACCGCGCGATATCCGAAATAACTATTCACGCGGCTCGCGATCTGGTCTGTCCGATACTGAATGTCGAGACAAAACGCGCTCGGGACCCGGAGCACGAGTTGAGCACCCGGCCTTGCCGACATGGGGTCCACGGCCACGCCCTCAGCCGTGGCGCGAGGCCAGCGCAGGCGCTCGGGCTCGCATTTCGCAGCGAGGTCCGGTCCAACGATCGCCGGCCAATCCGAAATCAGCGTGGCCGACGCGAACCCGAACTTCTCATAGGCCTTCTTGGTGAGGCTCGGCACGAGCGCGCCAACCTGCATGGCCGAGCGCCGCTTGGGGGATGCCGCGACGTTCAGTCGCGCAGCCGGCTCGTTCGTTGCTGACGACGTGTTCGTCTTGGCCATCGCCGGACTCCTCTGCAGTTCAGCGCCGATGGCGCGCCCCCGACGGGACCTCACATGCAGGACGAGACCTCCGTCCGGCAAAACGTGTTGGAGGCCCCTATTGAGCAGAGGCCATTGTCGTGGGGGAAGGGTACAGTGAGGGCATGATTCGCGCGAGCTGAGAGGTCGCATCATGGGCGCCGATACCTTGGACGTGCGACAAAACTCTGCAAAACGTGTGGGCAAGAGAAACGCTCGAAGCGCTCCAGTGGTGCCTGAGGTGCGTCCCGAGCCCTTGGCCCAGGCGCCCGAGACGGTTGCGGCCGGCCGGGTCGAGGAGATCATCGAGGCTACGCTTGCTTGGTACGATCATCAACGCAGGATATTGCCGTGGCGCTTTCCGCCGGGCGTGACAGCCGATCCCTACCACGTGTGGCTCAGCGAAATCATGCTGCAGCAGACCACCGTGAAGGCGGTTGTGCCTTACTTCCTGGCTTTCGTTGCCCGTTGGCCGACTGTCGAGGCGCTGGCCACTGCCGATGAGGAGGATGTCCTGCAGGCCTGGGCCGGGCTTGGCTACTACTCGCGCGCGCGCAACCTGCACGCGTGCGCGCGGTATGTGGCCCGCGAACTCGGCGGCCAGTTCCCGACAACAGCAAAAGCTCTCCAAGCGCTCCCAGGCGTTGGCCCTTACACAGCAGCAGCTATTGCCGCGATCGCGTTCGAAGAGGCGGTGACACCGCTCGACGGGAATATCGAACGCGTCTTCTCCCGCCTGCATGCTGTTGAAACACCACTTCCTGCTAGCAAGCCCGAGTTGAGGCGGATCGCACTTGCTGTGGCACCGAAGCACCGCCCAGGCGACTTCGCCCAGGCGCTGATGGATCTCGGCGCCACCGTTTGTACGCCGAAGCGGCCGTCATGCCTGATGTGCCCGCTGCAGCGCCAGTGCGAGGCCCACGCCCGCGGCCAGGCCGATGTGTTGCCGCGCAAGGCACCGAAACAGGAAAAGCCTTCGCGCTACGGCGCCGCATTCGTGGTCATGCGCGAAGACGGTGCTGTCCTGCTGCGCAAGCGGGAGCCGCGTGGCCTGCTTGCCGGCATGCTTGAGGTGCCGACGTCTGATTGGGGGCCCACCGCCCTGTCGCAGCGTGACGCCTTGAAAACTGCGCCAGTGCAGGGCCGTTGGTTGGGGGTTGCCGGTGGGGTCGACCATACGTTCACGCATTTCCGACTGCGGCTCGATGTGTATCAGACGGTCGTGCCGAAGGAGATTGCACTGACGATTTGGGCCGATAGCCCACGCTGCCGTTGGGTGGCTCGCGGGGACCTCAACACCCAAGCGTTGCCGTCGCTGATGCGCAAGGTCCTGGCCGCAGCGCTGGACGACAACGGCTGAGAACCTGCCAACACAGTGGGCGGTCACACCAGCACAGGGTTGGCATACAGCATACCGACCCGGCGACCCGCCTGCAGCCGATGCCGCTCGAGGATCGCGAATGCATCGACGGGATGGAGCGGCCGCCCAGTCTCGCGCATCAGCTTATGATGCTCCGCCATCAGCATGTCCGCCAGCGGCTTGGCGGTGAAATGCAGCATGGTGACGGCGGCCACAGCCGTTCGCGACATGTTGCGCGGAATCTCAGGCATCACGTTGCGGATCGCAGCCCTGAAGGGGTCGGGCAGATAAGCAGTCCCCTTCGCGATCAAGCTTGAGATTTCGATCGAGAGCGGCTCGCGGAACGCATAATTCTCGGTTTCCATCCACCAGAAGATCGCGTCCATCACCACGTCTTGCATTCGAATGTATGCGGTGAAGCGGTAGTCCCGCCATTCCGCAACCACATCGAAAAACGGGTCGATTTCGACGTCTGCTGGTGCAAACGTCTCTCGTGCGGTCACCCCGATCTGCTCGAAGAATGTCCGGTTCGTCAGATCGAGCCTCGTCGCGAACATCGGCAATTGGACCGCGCCATCGCTCGCGAGCGCATAGGCAAGGCGGACGAGTTGCGAACAGAACAAGGAACTGTAGTCGTCAAGCTCCATCCCGAAGTTGTAGGGGATGCGCGGCAAGGGCCCTGCCAGCGAACGCTCGACGTGAGCCCTGATCAACGTCGAGGCGATCAGACCAAGTTCTCGATCACGAGGACGCAGCAAAAGCACGCGAACGAGGTCGTGCCCCAGCGTCGACTTGAGCGTGCTGATGGTTGCGCCAACTGCGATCAGAGATTCGACGACGTCGATCTGGCCCGCTTGGTCCTGAGAGATCAGCGCGACATGGCTGAACTGCGAATCGACATCTCCGATGCGCGCGATTGCCGCGCTGTTCGCCTCCATGCCGCGGACCAGCAGGACGTCTCCTGGCTCGAATGACACGGTTTCTGTATCGCGCCCGTAACGCGGGTTCACGCTCACCTGCAGCGGGCCGCCCGTGAACGCCATTTGCGTCGTCACGCCGCGCCCGGGCGACAACGATCGTCCCGTAATCAGCTCGCCGAGCATATCGGTCACATAACGGCTATCCCGGAAGATCCCGCGCAGCGCCCGCTGGACGTCGCGGTTCATCAGCCCGAGGGCCTGCCACTCTGGTACTCTCTCGCGCAAGGCGAGCTTGAGCTCGAACATGTCGTCGAGAGCATCGTCTGCATGCGCCCGAATGGCGTCGGCATCATAGGCGCCAAGATCTGCATACTTG
Source organism: Hyphomicrobiaceae bacterium (assembly GCA_050330095.1). Lineage (GTDB taxonomy): Bacteria > Pseudomonadota > Alphaproteobacteria > Rhizobiales > Hyphomicrobiaceae > JBCBWG01. The sequence continues at coordinate 11,582 of JBHJOC010000044.1, read as the reverse complement.
AGCAGCTTTGACGTTTCCTCGAGCCGAGCGGAGAACGTTGCGGCGTCGACAAATCGCTCCTCGGTCAGCGACCAAAAAGCTGTGAGGTCGGCGTCAAGCTTAGGGCAACCGGTGGTCTTCAACGCGAAACTCCGCACGCCGCACTGGCTTCGGCAGATCGCGTAGCAAACCGCTCGTGCCACTGCTATGGCCCGGGCGCGTTTCTGCGATTGCAAACCGTTAGTGTGGCGAAGACGTTGCGCCGTTGAAGGGTCACCTATTCTGCTGCTGCAAGGCGTTGAGCTGGGCGCGCGAGGCCAAGCGTCGAGCGCGCTTCCTGGCGCAACTGATCGATCGGGTGCAGGCGGCCCCGATCCTCGAAATGCCAGAATGTCCAGCCGTTACAAGCGGCCTTTCCTTGCACTTCTGCACCGATCCGGTGGATCGAGCCGCTGCGCCCGGCAATCGCAAGGCTGCCATCCGCCCGGACCTTGGCCTTGAACCGTCGCTTTTCGTCGAACAGCACGTCGCCCGGCGTCAGCATCCCGAGATCGAGGATCGTTCCAAAAGGCACTCTCGGCTCGGCGCGTTTGGCGGTTGTAACGGCTAGCGCATCAGCCTCAAGCGGCCGGACGGCATCGATGCGCTCACGCGATGCCCGTGCGTAGTCTGCATCACGTTCAATACCGATCCAATGCCGGCCGAGGCGCTTGGCGACCGCGCCCGTCGTGCCGGTTCCGAAGAATGGATCGAGCACGAGGTCGCCGCGGTTCGTCGTGGCAACAAGCACACGCATGAGCAAAGCTTCAGGTTTCTGCGTCGGGTGCGCTTTGCGCCCCGTGTCATCCTTCAGCCGCTCCGGGCCTGAGCAAATCGGTAGCATCCAATCCGACCGCATTTGCACGTCGTCGTTGAAGACCTTCATCGCCTCGTAATTGAACGTGACGCGAGACCGTTGGTCGCGCGCGGCCCAGATCAGCGTCTCGTGAGCGTTCGTGAAGCGCTTGCCGCGAAAGTTCGGCATCGGGTTGTGCTTGAGCCAGATCACGTCGTTCTGGAGCCAGAAGCCCAAGTCCTGCAATGCCGTGCCGAGGCGGAAGACGTTATGATACGAGCCGATGACCCAGAGCGCGCCGTCCGGCTTGAGCAGGCGGCGGCACTCCGTCAGCCAAGCTCGCGAGAACGCATCGTACTCGGCAAAGGTGGAAAACTTGTCCCAGGCCTGATGCACCCCGTCGACGCGGGTGTTGTTCGGCCGCAGGAGATCACCTGTGAGCTGCAGGTTATACGGGGGATCTGCGAAGACGAGATCCACACTGGCCGACGGCAAGCTGGCCAGAACCTCGAGGCAGTCTCCCTCGACGACTCGATCGACCAGGCACGCAGGTTCGGACGAAGCCGAAACCGGACGCGAACTCGAACGCATGCGTTGCTACTCCGACACTGAACGCTCCCCGGCCGATACGAACGCGACAGGGTTAACAACCGGTGAAGATCCGTACGCATACCGGCCATTTAGGTCGAACGTAAGGCGAACATCGGTGTCGGAACCCGCTGCCCGCCAGCGGGCGCGCGCCTTTGCCCCTTGAGAGCTTCGCAACTGACCAGTGCAACATCATGTCCCGCGCTCAGAAAGGACAACCCAGCGCCAATATTCCTCCGGTGCCGTTGCTCAGAACATGGCCGCATGAACGCGGTCAGGCGGGGCATGGCCATCGAAAAAGGTCTTGATGTTGATGATGACCTTCTCGCCCATGTCGATCCGGCCTTCGAGCGTGGCAGACCCCATGTGCGGGAGGGCGACCACGCGGTCGGATGCGAGCAGCTTTGGATTGATCGCAGGTTCGTGCTCGAACACGTCGAGGCCGGCTCCGGCAATGGCACCGGTCGAGATCAGGCGGGCGAGTTCATTTTCGTCGATCACCTCGCCACGCGCCGTATTGACGATGTAGGCGGTCGGCTTCAGCAGGCGCAGACGCCGCGCGGACAACAGGTGATAGGTTGCCGGCGTGTGCGGACAGTTCACCGAAATGATGTCCATGCGCGCGATCATCTGGTCGAGACTGTCCCAATAGGTTGCCTCGAGGTCTTGCTCGATCTCTTCGGCGACCCTGCGCCGATTGTGGTAGTGGATCTGTAGCCCGAACGCGCGGGCACGGTGGGCAACCGCTGTGCCAATGCGCCCCATCCCAATGATGCCGAGCCGCTTTCCGGTAAGACGGTGGCCCAGCATCCAGGTCGGTGACCATCCGTTCCAACTGGAATCGGGCTTGCGCAGCAGAGAGGCTCCTTCAGCCAATCGTCGTGGGACCGCAAGGATCAGCGCCATCGTCATGTCGGCGGTGTCTTCGGTCAAAACGCCGGGCGTGTTCGTGACGATAATCGACCGATTGCGCGCGGTGTCGAGATCGATGTTGTCGACGCCGTTGCCGAAGTTTGCGACCAACTTGAGCCTTGGCCCCGCCTGCGACAGGACCGCCTTGTCGATCCGGTCGGTCACCGTCGGCACGAGCACATCAGCGACCTTGGCGGCCTCGACGAGTTCGGCTTGCGACATGGGCCGGTCATCGACGTTGAGCTTTGCGTCGAACAACTCGCGCATGCGGGTCTCGATCGTGTCCGGAAGACGACGGGTCACGATCACAACGGGCTTGGGTGCAGACTGTGGCATCGCGGCTCTGCTCGGACGTTGATCTATGGGGGCTATGGTCGAACCGGCCGTCCTGCGACATGCGTAGGTCAGCCCGTCCCTGCGAGCTATGGCACCCTAGGACCCGCTTTCGCAAGTTCGTGAGTGATCTGTAGCGCATGCTAGACGAACTTGCGAAAGCAGAGGGTCCTAGCAAACCATGGACTCTCGTACCGCTTTACGATCAGACGTCGCTGACAACGCCAGCTGCGCACGACCCAGCGACGTCTGATCGGCGGTACGACGACCCGCTTTCGCAAGTTCGTGAGTGATCTGTAGCGCATGCGAGACGAACTTGCGAAAGCAGAGGGTCCTCGCAAACCATGGACTCTCGTACCGCTTTACGATCAGACGTCGCTGACAACGCCAGCTGCGCATGCGAAACAAACTTGTGCGCCAAGCTCAGGACCACGCGCTGCCCCAGTCCCTACAATTTCATGCATGACACTGGGATTTCACCCGACGGCGCTTGGTGGACCACATTGATGCTGCTGTGTTCCGTCGGTATGAACCGCACACGGGCAGGGCGTCTCGCCGGACGCCGCGTGTCGTGGTTCAGGCTGGTCTCGGGGGAGACACCTTGATCGTTCTGTTCTGTCACAAGCTGCAAGTGCCGACTGCCTTGCGCGCGCACACGTTCGCGCTACCAATGACGAGCCGATTCGCGGCGCTGCTGCTCGCATTGGCACTTCTCGTGGCACTGTTCGCGTTCGCCACCCGGATTGCGGCCCAAGAGCCCGCGCGCGGACGCGAAACCGGGCTTCCGTTGCCGCGCTTCGCCAGCCTCAAGGCAGAGCCGGTCAACCTGCGCAGCGGACCTGGAACGACGTACCCAATCGCGTGGGAACTCCGCCAAGCAGGAATGCCTCTCGAAATCCTCCAAGAGTTCGGGAACTGGCGCCAGGTCCGCGACGCAGAAGGCACAACAGGTTGGGTGCACGGACAATTGCTGTCCGGAAGACGCACCGCCGTGATCGCGCCGTGGGCGAAGCAGGTGGACGGCGGCCCACAGACTTTGGTCACCATGTACGCATCAGCAAGTGAAAGCGCGCGGATCGTGGCCCGCTTCGAGCCAGGCGGGCTCATTAACCTGTCCAGCTGCGACCGGTCTTGGTGCAGGGGCCGGTTCGGCTCCTTCGACGGCTATCTGCGCCAGAGTGATCTTTGGGGCGTGTATCAGGACGAGCGGCTCAATTGAGCCGTGAGCTTGTGCGTTTGACGCACCGGCGTGCATGATGTCAGGCTGACGCTCACGGTCGAGCATCGACGATCCGGGCGGCAGGCAGGTGGCAGCCCAACGGGTTCTTCACGCCTTTGGCGCAATTCTCACGACAACATCAATGTGCCGGATCTCCATACCATCGGGCGGCTCAGGCAGGCCGTCGATGCGAACATTGCCGGGCGGTATGTCAATCAAAGTGCCATCGGTCTCGACGAAGAAATGACTGTGGTTCGAAACGTTGGTGTCGAAATATGACCGTGTCCCGTCGATCGCCACCTCGCGGATAAGGCCAGCTGATCTGAACTGGTGGAGCGCGTTGTAGATGGTCGCGAGCGACACGCGTTCCCCGCTGGCTGCGACTTCCGCATGAAGAGCTTCAGCCGAGACGTGGCGATCCCCGAGCCCAAATAGCACCTGAGCAAGCGCAAGCCGCTGGCGCGTCGGACGGAGCCCCGCCTCGCGCAACCTCTCGGCCAAATTGGTCTGCAGTTGGTGCACCCTCGACCTCGATCCGTAACCTCCGGGACATGATATACGATCCTGCCCGCTGTCGCCAAGCCTATGACGACGGCCTCGTCCGCCCGTAATGAATAAGCGCCTGAAAGTTCGCACCTAGTATCCGCTTTCCGTAGTTCGTCTGTCACCCTCGTCGGTCGCTGGACGCCCTCGAACGACGAGCGAGGGTGCGCTGCTTCAGGCTCGCTTACCGTTTTCGGACAGCCGCCGCTCGTAGATCCGCGACAGGTAAAACGCCAGTGCCACACCAATCGCCACAACCAGGATCATGAGCGTCGCAAGCGCGTTGACGTCAGGGCTGACACCCAAACGCACCTTTGAAAATATCACCATCGGTAGCGTCGAGGACCCTGGCCCAGAAACGAAACTCGCGATCACGAGGTCATCGAGTGACAAAGTGAACGCCAGAAGCCATCCCGCCACAAGGGATGGCGCAATCACTGGGAGCGTCACATCAAAAAAGGTCCGCACCGGCCCGGCGCCGAGGTCCATGGCCGCCTCTTCCAACACGCGATCCATATCGAGCAGGCGCGATTGCACGACCACAGCGACGAAGGCCATTCCGAATGTCGCGTGGGCTATGACGATCGTGGTAAACCCTCGTCCGTCCGGCCAGCCGATCACCCCCTGCAGCGTCACGAACAGAAGCAAGAGCGACAGCCCTGTTACGACCTCGGGCATGACGAGGGGCGCCGTCGCAAGTCCTGTCAAAATCGTTCGTGTGCGGAATGCACCGAACCGGGTCAGCACGACCGCCGCGATCGTTCCGAGGACGAGGGCTAGCGTCGCCGAGGTGAATGCGATGCGGATCGAAAGCCAGGCTGCCGACAGGATTTGCGGATCCCGGAACAGTTCGCCGTACCAGCGGACCGAGAAGCGGCTCCATACGGTGACGAGCCTGCTCTCGTTGAAGGAATAAATGATCAGCGATGCAATTGGGATGTAGAGAAACGCGAACCCGAACAGCGCTGCGATCAACAACGCACGGGAGCGCGACGAAGCACGGGCCGGCCTCACCGCACGCCCTCCGTAATGTTCCGCCGCAGCAGAACGATTGGCACAACGACGACCAAAAGAATCGCGATGGCAACCGCCGATGCAATCGGCCAATCGCGATTGACAAAGAATTCATCCCACAGCACGCGGCCAATCATCAGTGTATCGGGTCCACCGAGCAATGCCGGGATGACGTACTCACCGATCGCCGGAATAAAGACCAGGAGACACCCCGCGACGATGCCTGGAACGCTCAGCGGCAACGTGACGGTCAAGAAGGTCCAGAGCGGTGTGGCGCCGAGATCAGCTGCAGCTTCGAGTGTTTCTTCGTCGAGCTTGGCAAGCGTCGAGTAGAGCGGCAGCACCATGAAGGGCAGGTACGTGTAGACGATCGCCAGGTAGACCGCGAAGTTGGTCTGGATCATCTGGATGGGAGTGGCGATGAGCCCCAGCGATATCAGGAGATTGTTGATTGTCCCGTTGTCCTTTAGCAGCGCGATCCAGGCGTAGACGCGTAGCAGGAACGACGTCCAGAACGGCAGGATCACCAGAATGAGGAGCACGTTGCGCCAGCCGGGCGGGCTGCGGGCGATATACAGCGCCATCGGGTAGCCGATGATGAGACAGATGAGCGTGGAGCCACCAGCGATGATGATCGATTCCAAATAGGCAGAGACGTAGAGCACGTCTGTGAACAGGAACGCGTAGTTGCCAAGGTTCACGCTGATATCGAGTTTCGTTCCGTCACGGACCTCGACCAGCGGCGTGAAGGGCGGCTGGGCGATCACCGGCTCTGCGACCGAGATCTTGAGCACTACCAAAAATGGCATCAGGAAGAAGATCACGAGCCAGACGAGCGGCACCGCGATCAGCAATCCACGGCCAGAGAAAAGGCCGCGCGCAAGCGCGCGTGCGAACGTGCCAAGAGCCAGCCCGATGCGGGTGGACCCGCTGGCGAACCCATTCATCATGGCAAAGCCCCGCTCATGCCGTGAGGACTACGCCGGCGTCATCGTCCCAACTGACGTAGACTTGCTCGTCCCAACGAATTGGTCGGTTTGTGAATCGCGTCACATTCGGTTGGGTAATGCTTAGGCGAAATCCATCGCCGATCAACGCGCGGTAGATCGAGACGTCGCCCATGTAGGCGACGTCTTCGACGGTTGCGGTTGTGACGTTGCGAACACCCTCTGGCCGCTCTCGCGTGAGCCTGATCTTCTCAGGCCGGAGCGCGTACCAGAGCACCTGTTCCGGTGCGCACTCGACGCCGTAGCCCACATAGATGGAGAGCTGCGAACCATCTGTCGTCTCGATCCGGATGTGGTCTTCGACGTCCTCCGCCACGCGGCCTTCGAACAGATTCACGCTGCCGATGAAATCGGCAACGAAGCGAGACCTGGGATATTCGTAGAGCGTGCGCGGCTCATCGACTTGGACGATCCGTCCGGCCTCCATCACGCCGATCCGGGTCGCAAGCGTCATCGCCTCTTCCTGATCGTGCGTGACAACGACGAACGTGATGCCGAGGCGCTCCTGGATCCTGACCAGTTCGAACTGCGTGTCCTCGCGCAGCTTCTTGTCCAGCGCTCCCAAAGGCTCGTCCAGAAGCAGCACCTTTGGCTGCTTGATGAGCGCGCGCGCAAGGGCAACGCGCTGGCGCTGGCCGCCTGAGAGCTGATGCGGCCGGCGTTGCTCGAACCCCTCGAGCTGGACGAGCCTCAGCATGTCGCGAACCCGCGCCGCGATCTCGTCCCGCCCCACGCCTTCGCGCCGCAGCCCATAGCCCACGTTGCCAGCCACGGTCATGTGCGGGAACAGCGCGTAAGACTGGAACATCATGTTGACGGGTCGGCGATAGGGCGGCACGCCGGCCATGTCTTGCCCATCGATCAGAATGCGCCCGTCATCCGCCTGCTCAAATCCAGCCAGCAGCCGCAACAGCGTGCTCTTGCCGCAGCCAGACCCGCCGAGAAGACAGAACAGCTCGCCGCGATAGATATCGAGCGTGACGCGATCGACCGCGGTCACGTCGCCGAAATGCTTCGAGACGCCGATGATCTGAATATAGGGGACTGCGTTGGGATCAGCCCAGGGGCGCCGCTCGAACGCACTCTCGCACAGAGCCTGTTCGGGCATCAGGGCCGACCCGCCGCCAGCGGATCGGCCCTTACCCTCGTCGGCGGTCACGCTACCGCCCGAGCCTTCAGGAGCGCTCAACGACGTCCCGCCTTTATCGACCGGTTTTGACGCGGGTCCACGTCCGCGTCAGCAAGCGTTGAAAGGCCGGGCTGTGCTCTTTGAGTGTGTAGAGTTTCTGCTTGATCTCGTCTGGCGGAAAGACGGCAGGGTTCGATCGGATTTCCTCATCCACAAACTCGAGCGCAGCCGCGTTGCCGCTCGCGTACGAGACGAAGTTCGTGATATCGGCCGAAATCTGCGGTTCGAGAATGAAGTTTATGAAGGCATGCGCATTCGCAGGGTTCGGCGCATCGGCGGGGATTGCCATGTTATCGAACCAGAGTTGCGTGCCCTCGGCAGGGATCGCATAGACGATTTCAAATGTTTTTCCTGCTTCGCTAGCCCGGTCGGCCGCCTGCAAGACGTCGCCTGAATAGCCAACAGCCAAACAGATGTCTCCGTTTGCCAGATCGGAAATGTACTGCGATGCATGGAAGTAGCGGATGTGCGGGCGGATCGACATCAGCAAGGCTTCGGCCTTTGCAAGCTCTGCAGCATCCTCGCTGTTTGGCGAAAAGCCGAGATAGTTTAGCGCGATCCCCACGACATCATCGGGTGAATCGAGCATCGCCACGCCACAGTCCGCAAACCGAGAGACGATCGCTGGGTCGAAGATCATCGCCCAGGAATTGACCGGTGCATCGGCCATGCGAGCGGAAATCTGCTCAACATTGTAGCCGAAGCCGGTCGTCCCCCACATATAATTTACGGAGTAGGCATTGTCCGGATCCGCCTCGCCAGTCCTCGCGACGATTAATGGGTCCATATGCACAAGATTGGGGATCAGCGACTTGTCGAGTTTCTGGAAGACCCCCGCACGGATCTGGCGAGAGAGAAAACTGGTCGACGGCACCACCACATCATAACCGGAGCGGCCGGCGAGCAACTTGGCTTCGAGAACCGAATTCTCGTCAAAGACGTCATAATTGACCTTTATGCCGGTCGCTTCTTCGAACTTGGCAATCGTATCCTCGGCAATATAGTCAGACCAGTTGTAGACATTCACGACCTTGTCCGATGCGAGCGTCGCGTGCGCGAGGGCGACTGTGGCGGCGGCGAAGGTCGCGACAGAGATGCGATGCTTCATTTCGTCGTCACTCCTTAGGGACAGGGGTTGCAGGGTTCGTCACGGTCACGACAAAACCATAGCATCGTGATGTTGCTGTGAAAGTCTGGAATTCAAGCATCGAGCGCAGCATTCGTCCCGTGTGGCGCCTGGCAGACCTGGGCCGCGTGCGGGCGCGCCGGAACTCGAAGCTTGATGAGCCCGGGGGGGACAGAAGGCGGGCGACGACGCGGCCGACCGAACGCGCGCTCACTCGCGCTTGTGGGAACTTGCCTCGCCGGCGAATGTCTCGATATCGTAGCGCGTCAGGTCTGCGACCTCTCGCGCAGCCTCAGCGATTGCGGCAAGCAGAAACACGACTTGGGCGAGGACAATTACAGCCGCCCCTGCGCCGAGCAGCACCACGGGGTCAATTGCGCCAATACGGAGCGCAAGGCCCAGCACCGCAGCCGCAGCGATCACCATTGCGATGCCGAAAGCGCTGGCGACCCAAGCAATCAAGCGCGCCAACCGAAACCGGGTGCGACGCGGTGGTGGCGCGTGGACGTATGAAATCGGGTCGTGCGACACTATGCCCTGTGACGGTCGCGCCGGCGAGAGAGCAACGACCGGTTCGGCGCTTGGCGATCGCTGCAGGCGGGTTGAACGATCGGCGACCTCGGCACGGGACGCGTCCCGACGCGCCGGCTCGACCGTGGCGGCCTGACTCAGTCTTGGGCTGTGCGGCGGGACTGCCATGCCAAGCCGTTCACCTAGCCCGGGCGCTGTGCGTTCCTCGCGCGCCGGCTCGCCGCCGGCCCTCGTAGCAGGACCTCTCGCTTCGGCAGCGTCTGCGCGCAACGGCTCAGCCCGCGAAGGCCCACGGGCGCGTGGTGGCATCGGTGCCTGGTCAAATTGTGGGGAGGATTTTGGCGTCGCCGGGTTGGTGGCCTGATGGGCAGACGGGTGCGCGAACGGCTGGCCGACGCCACCCTGCGCCCGCGGCTCGTGAACGGGTGCAGATGGCCCGGGTGCAAATGTCTGAGACGGTCCCGTCATGCGCGGCGCGGCATCACTACGCTCCGGCGGCTCGGGGCGTCGCACGACGGGCTCTTCGGCCGGGCCTGCCATCGTCCGCGCGAGCCGTCGCAACGCCTCGTCGGCCTCAGCCACCTCGGGACCCTCGCCGATGAACTCGACGATATGCCGATAGAAGCGGCGCGCGTAATCAAGGTTGCCCTGCGCCTCAGCTGCCCGCCCTGCCGCCAGAATCTCCGCAGCCGTATATGACGCCGTCGTCTGCGACATCCTTCCCCCAACGGAACCGATCCGGCGAGCTCACCCACTGGGGCTCGTCAGTGCACGCGCGCGTCGCAAGCAATCGGTCGACCATGCTCAACGCTCGCTTGGCTGCCAGTAGGCCAGCAGGGAACGTCATGATCAAGGCGACCAGATGAGGAAGTTCGACAATAATCTCAGTCCGAGTTGTTGGCTCTTCTCAGGATGAAACTGCGTGCCGATCATCGTATCGCGGCCGACGACCGCAGTTATATCCGAACCATAGGTTGTAGTCGCGAGGCAATGATGCTTGTCGGAGACTTCGAAGTGATAGGAGTGCACGAAGTAGGCATGCAGTCCGTCGGAGCCGGTGGGAATTCCAGCGAACACGGGATGGTCGAGCGCCCTTTCCGCAAGTGAGAGCGTGTTCCAGCCCATGTGCGGGATCTTCAGAGTTGGATCCTGAGGCGTGATCCGAACGACGTCTCCGGCGATCCAGCCGAGGCCGTCGGCAACGCCGAACTCGAGGCCCCGCGTCGCCATCAGTTGCATCCCCACACAGATGCCGAGAAAGGGAGCACCGTCTTTCAGCACACGCCCTGACAGCGCCTCGATCATTCCCGGCACGGCCGCAAGCCCGCGCTTGCAATCCGCGAATGCGCCAACGCCGGGCAGCACGATCCTGTCAGCACGCCGCACCACGTCCGCGTCAGCCGTCAACACGATGTCGCACGAAGCTCCGGCCTCGCGGGCCGCACGCTCCAGCGCCTTCTGCGCCGAATGGACGTTGCCCGAGCCGTAGTCGATCAGCGCCACCCTAGCCGTCATCGCGAGGCGTATCCCAACATTCTGTGCATCCGAACCGCGGCGCTCATCGCGCCGGCTTCCAACCACCGAACCAACCGCGCCGCGGCTCACGCACCGATCCCAGATTGCTCGAGGACGGAACCGTCGACACGTCGTGGAAGGGATCGCGCGGGCGGCCAGCGGAGAGTTTCTGTGTCTCGACAGCTGGGATCGTCGGCAGCCATGCCTCGAAGAAGCGTCGTTCGCAAACGGCAGTATTCTCGCCGCTGACCGAGCCGACGAGGACATAGCCCCGGCGTTCCAGCGTCCAGCGCTTCAAGCTGTCGGCTTCAAAACCGACGAGAAGATTGAGCGCGAGCCCAACTGCGCTTTGAACGCCAGCCGGGGCACCGATGAGCGAGAATGTGATCTGTAGCGCCGCAAACGCGACGGCATAGATGAACAGCACCAGCCATAAACGATTGGCGATCATCCAAATCGGCGGGACGGCGAACGCAAGAAGACTGAACCCATCCTTGACGAACACCAGTGACCCTGCCCGGTCGAAGCGTTCGGCCGGGGCATTGGCTGGCTCATGGATCGTGTAGCTCGTCATGGCACTCCACTCGGCACAACGTCTGAAAGATCGGCCCGGTGATGGGGCAACACGCGTGCAAGATTGGCGAATGGCCTGCGGGAGGCCAACCCCCGGCCGCGCTGGCTGCATGACCGAGGCCTGAACTCAACCAGCGAGCATTCCCTTCGTGGACGGAACCCGATCGGCTTCGCGCGGGCCGATCGCGACTGCCACCCTCAACGCGCGCGCAAGCCCC
>JBHJOC010000043.1:0-28289 GCA_050330095.1 Hyphomicrobiaceae bacterium | reverse complement strand
GATGGACTCATCAACCTCGACTTCGCCGACGTCAGAACGGTGATGTCCGATATGGGCACCGCCGTGAAGGGCACGGGCGAGGCAGAAGGCGGCCAGCGTGCCGTTCTCGCCGCCGAGGGCGCGACCACCAATCCGCTGCTCAACGACATCGCGCTCGGCGATGCGCAAGGCGTTTTGATCTCGATTGTCGGAGGCGCTGACATGACGCTCTACGAGGTCGAGGAAGCTGTGAACAGAATTCGACAAGAAGTTGATCCGGAAGCAAATATCATCGTCGGCGCGACGTTCGATCCCGATATCGGCGCAAAGATGCGCGTCTCACTCGTCGCAGCCGGGATGGACAAGACTCGGGTGCGGCGAGAGCCGCTGCCTGGGTTTAAGATGCCGGCCGCCGCGCTCCAAGGAGAGGCGGCCCGCTTCGGGCAGTCCGGCTCGCACGTGGGACATGCGCCCGACATGCCAGACCAGACGCCGCAGGCTGCAGACCTGCAGCGTCACGCGGCGCCGGTTCATCCTGGCGCTGGGCCGCCGTTGCCCCCGCCGATCCCCGGCGGTGTGGCAGCTGGCTCTCTGGCGCCGAGGGATCACGCGCCAGACAGCCCTGCCCCGCCGCCACCGGTGAGCCAGCCGGCGCGCTCGCGAGCCTATGAAGCCTTTGTAAGCGGGTCCCCACGCGGAGCCGAGGGGGCTGATCCGCAGACATGGAAATCGCCGAACGGTGTTGTGATTGAGCCTGAGGCTCTCCCGCAGGCGCCACGTGGCAGCGACGCCCCCGGATCGCAGTCGGGCCAGACGGCCGATCACGCAGTGCAGACCTCTGCGTCCGCGGACCGGCCGGTGTTCAAGCCGGCGATGCCAATCGAGGCGCGTCCCGACGCGCCAAGAGTGCCACCCGTCGAAGCTTTCCCTCCGATCGCACAGCAGGCCTATCACGGGGCGGCCAAGGCCAACGTCAACGTTGCGGCTGCGCAACGCGCTGAGTCGGGCAGTCTGTTCCGGCGACTGATGGGGCGGGGCGCTTCGAGCGAATCAGGAGCTGGGTCGGATGGCGGCGGAAAGCCGGCAACGGATCGCGTCGATGACGGTGGCGCCGGAGGTCGTGGACGCTCTCGCCGATGACCGCACCACGGCACGTCGGCGGGAGACGCCTGGCTTATCTCCAAGACCATGATATTAAATATAAAAATATGGTTCTCTGACGGCCGGCGGTGCGAAATTCGAGGCCGGGAGCGAGCTTGGTTCAAGACTGTGGCGTCGCGTAACAGAATGAAAGAAAGCGTGACTTGTGCCGGCGCAAATCAACGGCTTAAGGTTCGTTCATCAAATTGCAGGGGCGTGATGCTTCTTAGTTACAGTGTCGAGGGGCGGCGTTGTAATCGGGCATCATGGCAGTTTGTTTGGGGATGGCAGGGGGAAGAAGCTTCACGCTTCGGACTGCCGACAGGGGCGAGGGACAGGCACGATGTCGAGGCGATTTGTCGGGGCACGACAGACGACTCTTGCGCGCGAAATCCAATTGAATGGCACGGGGGTGCACAGCGGAGCGCCGGTGTCCATGGTCCTCCATCCGGCGGGCGTGGATACCGGCGTTCGGTTTTTGGTGACGCGACGTGGGCGCATCATTGCGGAGGTTCCTGCGCATGTTGATGCGGTCAAGAACCTAACGCTTTGTACCGTAATCGGTGACGATGCTGGTGTGACCGTCGGAACGGTCGAGCATTTGCTAGCTGCGCTGCGTGGACTTGGTGTTGATAACTGTCTGATTGAGATCGACAGCAAAGAAGTTCCGATCATGGACGGCAGCTCTGCCGTCTTTGTGGAAGCGATCGACGCGGTCGGTCTTCGCGATCTCGGTGCGCCAAGACGGTTTTTGAAGGTCTTGAAGCCTGTGCGCTTCGAAGAGGGGCAGTCCTGGGGCGAGCTGTTGCCGCATCACGGTTTCAGGCTCGACGTCGAGATCGAGTTTCCCTGCAGCTTCATCGGGCGACAGCGCATGAAGGTGGAACTGTCGCCAGGCGTGTTCCGACACGAGCTTTGTGAGGCGCGGACATTCGGTTTCATGGCCGACGTTGAAAAGCTTTGGAAGAGTGGCTTGGCTCTCGGCGCATCGCTTTCGAATTCCATTGGGATCGGCGAAAGCGGCGTCTTGAATGAGGAAGGGCTGCGGTTCCCCGATGAATTCGTTCGCCACAAGACGCTCGACGCTGTTGGCGACTTGGCGCTCGCTGGCTACCCAATTCTTGGCGCCTACCGATCGGTCCGCGGTGGTCATCGTCTGAACGCCAATGTCGTGCGTGAGCTCCTCCGGGATCAATCAGCGTACGCGATCGTCGATGCACCCGTGTTGGCGCGCGACGAGCGGGCTGCGGTGACCACGCCAGCGTTTGCAGGCTTCCTTGCCGGCGAGTGACGGGACGGCAATTGAGTGGTTGGTCCTGAACTCTTTGGGAGCAGTGCTTTAGGAGGCATGTCGGCAAGATTGGTCCGCGGAAAGTCTCCCCTGTCCTAATGTTCCGGCTCTGGACCGGCATTTGGGTCAGTCAAGGTGGCCCGAACAAGGTGCGCGGCTTTCAGCAGTAAGTGCGTGGATGTTCTGTTTTTTTCGTCCTTGTCGTATTGACGCCCAAGTTTCGCAATGGATCGTGGAAGGGGATATCGCAGCGCTGGCAAGGCTGGCTTTTGTTCATGTCTTAAGCCATCAAGGTGCGCCAGCGACGTGCTGGGAACCATCAACGCCTCGGGGGCGCGATTGTCTGTCGATCCGACGAGCATAAAACGCTTAGAGCGTGGCCGGTTCGCAGCCTGCGCGGCAAGGGGCTTCATCGGCCGCGCTCTCGCAGTCACCATTCCTGTACTTCTTGCAGCCTGCGCGTCGGGCAACACCGCTGAGCAGCTTTTGCAGCCTGACCCGCCCGAGAAGATGTACGCGACGGCTGACGCCGATCTTGGCTCCGGACGGTGGGAACGCGCAGCCAAGCGTTTCGAGGATCTCGATCGCGACCATCCGTATTCGCCAGAAGCCCGTCGCGCGATGGTCATGGCGGCGTATGCGTATTATCGCGCCGGCAAAAGCGCCGAAGCAATCGCAACGGCACGCCGCTACACGTCAATGCATCCCGGCACAGCGGACGCACCATTCGCGCACCACATCATCGCAAGTGCGTATTTCGATTCCATGACCGGCCCTGCAACGGATCAGTCCGTGACACGCAAGGCGCTGGCCGAGTATCAAATCCTGAAAACGCGCTACCCCGACAGCAAGTACGCACAAGAGGCAGACAATCGTATCCGGGTCGCCCAGGATCTGTTGGCTGCGTCCGAGATGAACGTCGGGCGCTACTACTTGAAGCGCGGCAATCACGTCGCAGCTATCAATCGCTTCAAGGTCGTGGTCGAGGAGTACCAGCAGACTCGGCACGTCGAAGAAGCGTTGATGCGTCTGGCTGAAGCTTACATGGCGCTCGGCATCACCAACGAAGCGCAGACGGCGGTGGCGATCCTCGGGCATAATTTCCCGAACTCGCCGTGGTACAAGAGCGCCTACGCTTTGATCCAATCCGATGGGCTGGCGCCTCGAGAAGACACCGGGTCTTGGATGTCGCGTGCATTGGCAAACATCAGGTTGCCGCGGATATTCAACTAGCCCCGCCGATCAGAAGCCCCTGCACCATCGGCAGCAGCCGCCGTACAGGGCTTTTGATCGAAAAGCGGTCCGAGATGCACTATGTTGCTCGCACTCTTTGCTTTCCGTCCTTCGTTTCGGCGTCTGACGAGGGTGACCCACGAATTGCGGAAAGCGGGGACGAGTTTTATTTTCGCCGCAAGCGCTGGGCCGGCCACCTTGCAGCAACCGGGGACCAAGCGTTAGTGACGCAGCACTAAGAGGCCGGGTTGGTCTTGGCACATGCGGGCGGGTGTATGCCGAATCCACGGCGTGATGCTCGCGAGCGTTCCTCTCCACGGGCAGTCGCGCCCGCTCGCCCATCCGGGTAACTGCAGCCATGGCGCATCAAAAGGCGCAGGACAATGCCTCGCCAATCGCTCTCAATACCGACACCGCGCGCGCGGAGCTTGAACGGCTCGCGGCCGAGATTGCCCGCCATGACGCACTCTATCATCAGCAGAACGCGCCTGAGATCAGCGACGCCGCCTACGATGCGCTCGTTGCCCGCAATACCGCCATCGAGGCCCAGTTTCCGGAGCTTATTCGGCCTGACAGCCCATCTCGACGTGTCGGCGCAGCGCCGCGCGACGCGTTCGGCAAGGTTCGCCACACCGTGCCGATGCTCTCGCTTGGCAACGCATTCAGCGATCAGGACGTGCTGGAGTTCGTCGGCCGTGTGCGCCGGTTTTTGAGCCTGCCGGACGATGCGCCCCTGGTTTTCACCGCTGAACCAAAGATCGACGGGCTATCGCTCTCGTTGCGCTACGAGCACGGGCGACTTGTGCAGGCAGCGACGCGCGGCGATGGTCAGGAGGGCGAGAACGTCACGGCCAATGTGACAACGATCGGGGCGATCCCTCAGCGTCTCATTGGGTCCGCGATTCCTGACGTCATCGAGATCCGAGGCGAGGTCTATCTTGCGCACGCTGATTTCGAGGCGCTCAATCGGTCACAGGGCGCGACAGGCCAGAAGGTATTTGCCAACCCCCGCAACGCTGCGGCCGGCTCGTTACGGCAACTCGACCCAACTGTCACGGCATCGCGACCGTTGAAATTCTTCGCCTATGGATGGGGTGAGGCGAGTGGGTTGCCGGCTGACACACAGTCCGGTGTCGTCGACGCGTTCGCGCGTTGGGGCCTGCCAACCAATCCGCTCGCCGTCACATGCGATACGGCCGAGGCAATGCTCAGGTTCTATCGCACCCGCGCGCTCGACCGAGCCGAGCTCGGCTACGACATCGACGGCATCGTCTACAAGGTCGATCGCCTTGATTATCAAGAGCGGCTCGGGTTCGTGAGCCGCGCGCCGCGCTGGGCTATTGCGCACAAGTTCCCTGCCGAACGTGCGGCGACCCGGCTCCTTGCGATCGAAATCCAGGTCGGGCGGACGGGTGCGCTGACGCCTGTCGCGAAGCTCGAGCCGATAACCGTCGGCGGCGTCGTCGTCTCCAACGCAACCCTCCACAATGAGGACGAGATCGCACGCAAGGACATTCGCGTCGGCGATCTCGTGACGATCCAGCGTGCCGGCGATGTTATTCCGCAGGTCCTCGGCCCTGTGCTCGAAGGGCGGCCCGCTGACGCCGAGCCGTTCGTCTTTCCGACGGTCTGTCCAGCTTGCGGCAGCCACGCCGTGCGTGACAGCGACGAGGACAAGGGCCGCATTGACGTCGTTCGCCGCTGCACCGGCGGGCTCGTCTGCCCGGCGCAGGCCAAGGAACGCTTGCGGCATTTCGTGTCGCGTAACGCCGTCGACATCGAGGGGCTTGGGGCGAAGCAGATCGAGTTTCTCTACGATACCGGACGCGTGACGCGCCTTGCTGAGATCTACACGCTTGCGCGGCGTGAGGCTGATCGACCTGAACCACTTGCAACGGTGAAGGGGTACGGTGCGAAGTCAGTCGAGAAGCTTTTCGCAGCGATCGAGGCGCGTCGCAGCATACCTCTCGATCGGTTCATCTTCGGACTTGGCATTCGTCATGTCGGCGAGACGACGGCGCGCGATCTGGCTGCGGCCTTCGGGACCTGGGATGCATTCTGCACCGTTGTCATGCGTGCGACGTCGGAGGGTCACGGCGGCGACGCCTATGCCGAGATTGATGCTGTTGACGGCATCGGCCCAACGGTCGTCGATGCGCTCATTGACTTCTATTCCGAGGAGCACAACCGACAGGCCCTGTCCGACCTGCTCGCTGAGGTCGTGGTATTGCCGTTCGCGCGCCAGGTCGTGAGCACGAGCCCGGTTGTCGGCAAAACCGTTGTGTTCACCGGCGCCCTGTCGCGGATGGGACGCAGTGAGGCGAAAGCGACGGCTGAGCGCCTCGGTGCGAAAGTTGCAGGATCAGTGTCACGGAAGACGGACTACGTCGTCGCCGGCGCCGACGCTGGCTCGAAGCTGACCAAGGCGACGGAGTTGGGCGTGACGGTGCTGACCGAAGATGAGTGGCTTGCCATGATCAGCGAAGGTTGATCCCGACGATCAACGCAGACGATGGGGCAACTGGTGGCCCTTTGCTGCGCCGCAGCCCATCGGCCTGTGCGATTGCTCTGTGTCTCACGGCTGGTGTTCAATGGTGGGCGAGGCCCAACGAGGCAACACAATCTGACGGGGAGACGCGCCATGACATCCGCGACGCCATCGACCACGCCGACGTTCACCTATCGCAGCGACTTGCCACCCCCGGCTGCCCGCTGGAGCGGATTTCCGCCCTACAATTTCGTTGGGGGAAACAACGCGCCCGAAGCCGTGCCCGTCGAAGCTCTCGTCTCCGCGCTCTCGACCGTACTCCTTCGCGAGGGGCGCGACCTCGCGACCTACAACTTGCAGACCGGTCCGCAGGGCTATCGGCCGTTGCGCGAGTTCATCGCCGATCAATTGACCGACAGCGCTGGCATGTCTGTGACGGCTGATGACGTCTTGCTGACCTCGGGATCACTGCAGGGAATGGACCTGATCAACCAGGCTCTACTTGGCCCGGGCGATACCGTCATCATCGAGGCGGAGAACTATGGCGGCGTCTTCACGCGGCTTGCCCGCCTCGGGGCTAAGCCCATCGGCGTACCGGTCGACGATGACGGGATGTGTATGAACGCGTTGGAGGCGACCCTCGTGGATCTCGCGGCTCGGGGCGTCACGCCGAAATACATCTATACGATTCCGACCGTTCAGAATCCGACGGGGACCATAATGCCCGAGGCGCGACGGCGCCAGATGCTCAAACTGGCCCGGCGTTACGGGGTGGCGATTTTCGAGGACGATTGCTACGCCGACTTGGTGTTCTCAGGCACGCGGCCGCCGGCGATCCATGCGCTCGATCCTGATGGCCGCGTGGTCTATCTCGGCTCGTTCTCGAAGTCGCTCGCACCAGCGCTGCGCGTCGGCTACGTCGTCGCACCGTGGGCGATGCTGTCGCGGCTCCTGTCTCTCAAGACTGATGCAGGAAGCGGCGCGCTTGAGCAGATGTTGCTCGGTGAATACTGCCCGAGGCACTTCAAGGCGCACGTCGCAGCTTCGATCCCGCTGCTCGAAGCGAAGATGAAAACCGCGGCTCGGGCGCTCGCCGAGCACTTCGGCACGGTCGCAGAATTCAGCGAGCCGAAGGGTGGTATCTTTATCTGGGTCAAGTTGCCCGAAGTGGTCGACACCACGCGGCTTGCCCAGGCAGCCGGTCAAATCGGCATTGCAATCAATCCGGGTGCCGAATGGTCGATCGCGCCTGATGCGCGCCGCTCGCTGCGGATCTGCTTTGCAAGTTCGGATCACCCAACGCTGGAAGCCGGGATCGCGAAACTGGCCGACGTCTGCTTTCAAACGTTCGGTGTGCCCCGCCGCAGCGGCAACCGTGAGCGGTAGCAGCGCATAAGCCGAGGATTGGGTTTGCAATCCTCGGCTCGGTTGGTCTCCAACTCAGAAGCGAACAAGCGCGCCCGCATAGATCAGGTCGACGTCCTCGAATGATCCATTGCGCCGCGCGCCGCCGAGCGCATCGACACCCGAAGCGTCCAGTTCCCAATGCCGGTAGGAGAGGTAGAGATCAGTTGCGGCAGCTGGGATGTTTTGCAGGATGCCGATTCCGAACACCTGAGCTCGGCTCGATGTGACCTCTGCGAAACCAGCTTCTGCTCGTCCGGTCAGACCGTCTTCGCTGTTGGCGAACTCACCATAAAGCGTCGTCTTGCCGATCGGAAACCATGACCCAACTATACCGGTGCGGGCATAGTAGTGGTTCAAGTCGGGCAGGTTGCCGCCGCTGAGCCTATTACCATCGAACATGCGATGCACGAAGGCTTGGGTGAAGAAGAGGCCCGTCGGATCATGGATGATCGAACTTGAGCCTTTGACCTCCTGGAATCCTTCGCCGGCCGTCAACAGCCCCGTGCTCGGCAGGTTATCATTGTAGTAGCCGATGGCGGCACGCGCAGTGAAGTCGCCCAACTTGCCGTCCCACCAAACCGCGACATCCCACTCGCTCCGTTCCCCAAACGAGGCGACGAGCTTGCCCCCGAGCCAGGTCGGTGAATCATACCTGAACCGATCGAACCGGCGCGTATCGAGCCCGGGCGCAAACTCGCGAACACGCGTGTTGTTTTGAAGTGCCCCATTGAGAAGGGTTCCATCGGTTTGCCGGAGGAACAGGCCGCCGCCGATCAGCGGTGTATCTGACAGCACTGCGGCGTTCGCGCCATCCGTTGCGAGCAAAATGATGTCGTCTGTCGCAGGAGAGCCGAGGCCGAACCACAGGCGGCCGAGCCGCTTGCTGTCGGCCCAAACCTCACTCTTGCGGATGTTGAGTGTACTGGGTCGAACCGACCGCAACTGGTCAACGTCGAATGACCGGCCCGTATCGCCCTCGAGTTCGATCATATAGCCGATCGAGACATCGTCACTGACTTTGCCAGTGCCGGTGAAACGAAAACGGGTCGACGTATTTGTGTTGTCCACGAAGGCGATATCGCGGCGAAACCCATCACTGAAATACAATGCTATCTGGTGGACTTGACCCGATACCGTGAGCGACATCCGACGATTGCCCTTGCGGGCCGTGGTCGCCTCCAATTCAGCGATTCTCTCCTCGAGATCTGCGCAGCAGGAGCCAGACAAATCAGCCGCATTCGCTGACGAGACCTGGAAACCTAGGAGTGCCGAGGCGGCGACCAGTGAAAACGCGCCGAGACGTGATATCGTTCGAAAGCTCGTCGGCTTTCTCCGACGCTTTTGCAAATGCATTGCACCATTCCCCTTTTGGCTCAACCGACCTCATGTCCGGTACCATCACGGGTGTGCCCGGTCGCTGACAGAGCTGTGGTAAACAAGCAACCAATTTGAAAAATTCATCAGTCTTGAGTGGGAGTGGCCGAGCATTTCGAAATGCGCTCGCCTCGGGCTGCGGCGTGCAGAACAGAGGAGATGCTGCCGCGGCGACGAACGGCTCATAGAGGGAAAATTCGGTATCCGTCAGCCGTCGTGCGAATCTCTACACCGCAACCTTCGATCCGTTTGCGCAGGCGCGCGATCTGGGTGTGGATCGCTGGCTCGTCCAGTTCGCTGTCCGGCCCAACGAGCGCATCACGGATCTGGCGCGCCGTGTGTCCACAGGGCTGTTGGGTCATCAGCTGGATAAGAATGCGCAGTTCCCGTGGCGGTAGATGAAGCGGCTCGCCATTATGGCTGATCGTTGCCGTGAGCCTGTCGTACGTGAGCTGACCCACGCGGCTGATGAAAGGTGGCTTCAACTCGGGAGGCAGAATGGCCCGGCGCATGCGGATGACGGCGGTCTGAGGATCGAGAGGCAGCCTGATAAAATCCCGGTATCCACGATGCAGGCAAGCCGTGGCATCATGGGTCCTGGACCGGCCGATAAACGCGATCGCCGGAGTTGGTGCGACACGTGCCGGTAGATCAAAAACTTCCTTTGGCGTCGACTCTGAGAACTCGACGAATACAGCTTCGAAATTCTCATGCTTTAATGTTTCTTCGCAATCGTAGATTGTCGCTGCTCGCGTGACATCGCAACCTAATCTCGACGCAAGCGCCTCGATCTGATGGGTCAAACCTCGATCGTGAAGAAACGTGAGTAATTTCATCAGTGCGCCGCCATAATGCCATAGCCTATTGAATGGCAGCGGGCGGTGATGCTTCAATGCACGTCTTGTTCACGTTTCGCTGAAAGCGGGTTGATCAGACATCGGTCGAAAATAGAAACCGGTCACGCCCCAAAGCCGCGCATTAAACGAGCCGATGAAGGTGCTGGCCCATTCTGACGGGCCAGTCCTCGTGGTGTCATTGCGCCGTGCCCCTTGCGCGCGGCACGATCACGCCTTTCTCACTCAGCCAAGCTGGCTCACCATCTTGGCCTGCATGTAGACCTGCAAGCCCTCGACGCCGCCTTCATGGCCAAAGCCGGAATCCTTGATACCGCCGAACGGCGTCTCGGGCAGAGCGATGCCATGGTGATTGACTGAAAGCATGCCAGCCTCGATTGCATCGGCAATCTTGGTGATCCGCTTGGCGTCGTGTGTGAATGCGTATGACGCGAGGCCGAACGGCAGCTTGTTCGCCCGCTCGATCACTTCGTCCTCGTCCTTGAAGCGCAGCATCACAGCCACGGGCCCGAACGGTTCCTCGTTCATGATGCGCGCGCTCTCCGGCACGTCGGTCAGCACCGTCGGCTCGAAGAAGTTGCCCTGGTTGCCGATCCGGTTGCCGCCTGCGGTGATCTTTGCACCCTTTTCGACAGCGTCGCCGATGAACGAGTGCATCGCATCGATCCGACGGGGGTTGGCGAGTGGACCCATCTCGCTCGCCGGATCAAGGCCATCGCCGACCTTACGGTTCTTGGCGATGTCCGTGAACTTCGCGACGAACTTATCGTAGACCTTCTCGTGGACGAAGAACCGTGTCGGCGAGATGCAAACTTGCCCGGCGTTGCGCCATTTGAGGCCCGCGGTCAGCGTCGCGACGTGGTCGGCATCGACGTCGTCGAAGATCATCATTGGCGAATGGCCGCCCAGTTCCATCGTGATGCGCTTCATGTGCAGGCCGGCCATGGCCGCCAGTTGTTTGCCAACCGGGACCGAGCCCGTGAACGACACCTTCCGGACGGTCGGATGCGGGATCATGTACTCCGAAAGCTCGGCTGGCGTGCCGTAAATCAGGTTGATGACGCCTGCAGGAACACCGGCGTCATGGAAGCAACGGACCACTTCGAGCGGCGAGCCCGGAGTTTCTTCCGGACACTTGATGACGATCGTGCAACCAGCGGCGAGTGACGCCGCGATTTTGCGGACCGCCTGCGTAACGGGGAAATTCCACGGCGCAAATCCTGCAACGACGCCGACCGGTTCCAGGATCACCATGTTGCGAACGCCATCGGCGCGCGCCGGGATGATGCGGCCGTAGGCGCGACGGCCTTCCTCTGCGAACCACTCGATGACTTCGGCTGCGCCCATCAGCTCGAGCCTTGCCTCTGTCCGCACCTTTCCCTGTTCGAGTGTGAGGATTTCCGAGATCGGCTCGACGCGCTCACGCAGGAGATCCGCCGCCTTTCGGAGCAACTTCGAGCGCTCGATTGCGGGTGTCTTGCGCCAGTCCTTGAACGCCCGCTCTGCAGCGGCCAAAGCCTTGTCCATCTCGGCCTTCTTGGCGTGCGGAAGGTGTCCAAGCGCGGCATCGGTCGCTGGATTGAGAACGTCCTCGCCAACGCCGGACATGCCTTTGGTGAACTGCCCGTCGATGTAGAGATTGAGGTCGGTGTAGGCCATAACGACGCCTCCCAGGGTTTTGTCAGACGGTCGAGGCAAATCCTCGAGCGCGCATGCGATCGTTGAACGCTTGATCGAATGGTTTAAGACGATCGGCAATCGCCGGGTCAACCGCGCATGTCTGCGATCAGCTATGCCGCGCCAAGCTGCGTGAGGCCGTAGTGGTCGAGATAAGTCCTGGACGCTTCGAACAAGTCGTCATAGGTGACATCGAGGCCGGTCGGCGTGATGCACAGACCGTTGGCTCCGAGCTTCGCGTTCGCAGAGCGCGTCGATCGGGCCAAGGTGGTCAGCGTCAGGCGAGCCTCGACGTCCGGCTCAATGGCAACGACCATGATCTTCTGTCCGGCGAAGCTCCAAGTCGAGAGCCCGGTGATGGCAGTCCATGGGATCGGCTCGGCTGCAACGCGCACATCACGCAGTCCCTCCGGCGACAGCGTGATCACTGGCCCGCGGACCGTCGCGGCTCTCCAGATGATGCCTGCGAGGCAATAGCTAAAGAAAATCAGCCCGATCCAACCGACGAGCTTGGCTTCGAAGGCGCTCGCTCGCGGGGAATCGATTGCTCCGAATGCGAGCAGGGCGCAGACCACAATCAAGGCCATCCCACTCAAGACCAGCCAAGTGGTCCCGCGCGAGCTCCAGCGGAAACTCACAGTGTGGCCTCCGGCTTCGCTGCGCTGGATGGCGGTCGTGCTCATTCGTGGCGCTCCCAAATCATGCAGAGCTGCTCCCGAACTGACCCGCGAGACACAACCCCGTCAGTACCGTATCTTGCCGCAACGACAACAATGATACGGGCGCGGGAGGCAAAGTGAAACCATGAAACCGACCATCCTGAGCTGTGCGGTGACTGGCAGTTTCGGCACGCGCGAGAAGAACCCCAATCTCCCGGTGACGCCGGAAGAGATCGCCCACGCTTCGATCGCAGCCGCCAAGGCCGGCGCTGCAATCTGTCATATCCATGTGCGCGATCCGGTCTCTGGTAAGCCGAGCATGGAACTCGACTACTACCGCGAAGTCATGCAGCGGATCGAGGCGAGCGGGGTCGACTTCATCGTCAATCTCACGACCGGGCCTGGCGGTCGCTTCGTCCCGAGCGAGGACGACCCAAAGATTGCCGGACCAGGCACAGCGCTGACGACGCCAGAGAACCGCGTGCGCCACGTGCTGGAACTGCGGCCCGAGATCTGCACGCTCGATCTCAATACGATGTGGTTCGGTGGTGGTGCGGTGATCAACACGCCGCGCAACATTCGGATCATGGCGGAGTTGATCTATGGTGCTGGCGTCAAGCCCGAACTCGAGGTGTTCGATTCTGGTGACATCCATCTCGCCCACGATCTCATCGCCGATGGCACGCTCAAGCAGCCAGCGCTGTTTCAGGTCGTGACCGGCATCAAATATGGGTTTCCGTCGCGCGCCGACACGCTGGTCTATGCAAAGTCGCTCCTGCCCCAGGGCTGCGAGTGGGCGGCGTTCGGCGCGTCAGCGCACGCCTTCACGATGCTCGCTCAAGCCTACATTCTCGGCGGGCACTGCAGGGTCGGCATGGAAGACACGCTCTACATTTCGCGCGGACAGCTGACCCAAGGCAATCACGAACTCGTCGAAAAAGCTGTGCGCATGATCGGCGATCTCGGCGGTACAGTCGCGACGCCGGCGCAAGCGCGGCAGCTGCTGGGCCTGAAGCCGGTCGACTGACAACGGCCGGCAGGTCGAGCGCCTGGCCGACGCTTGGTCCCAGGCTATTGGGCATCCGGGATAACCAACTGGAAGTTCGGCGCGAATCCAAACGGCACGACGGCTTCGTCGACAGGGATTGCGCCGGTCTTGATCGCAACGAGCAGCGCCGTCACCGTGACGAGTGAAAGCGTCGTTGTGAGCAGGATCGCGGCCGAGGCCCGGTTGACCCAAACCTCGTACTGCTGAGCAATCACGAATACGTTCGTGGCCGTAGGCAAGGCCGCGAGCAGCACCGCAGTATAGACCCATACGGGATCGATCCCGCCGACCGAGGTCATCGCGACGTACATCAGTAGCGGATGGACGACGAGCTTCAGCGGCACAATGAAAGCGAGCGACGGTGGCACGCGGTTGAGCGGGCTAAGCGCCAGCGT
This sequence comes from Hyphomicrobiaceae bacterium, assembly GCA_050330095.1. GTDB lineage: Bacteria > Pseudomonadota > Alphaproteobacteria > Rhizobiales > Hyphomicrobiaceae > JBCBWG01. Next base: position 14,744 of record JBHJOC010000043.1, on the reverse strand, counting down.
GACGCCCATCGCAAAGAGCGCGCAGGGGGCTGCGGCCTGCGACAGATAGGCAAGCAGCCGATCGAGTGCCACGGGAAGTTCGACACCCGATACGGCGACCGCCACGCCAGCTGCAGTCGAAACCACGAACGGGTGAGTGACGACCTTGCGCACGATGCCGAACACCAAGGCAAGGATTCGTGTCCGGCCAGGATTGGCGAGCGCCATCAACGTTGGCGCCATTATAAAATGCATTATGTTTTCAAACACGGAGATCAGCGCCACGGGGACGGCTGCAGCCGGCCCGAGCGACAGGATCGCAAGCGCGGGCCCCATGTAACCAATGTTGCCGTAGGCGGAGCCGAAGCCCTGGATCGCTGCCTCGTCGAGTTTGCCGCGCGAGGCGATGAGACCAAGCAGGACGCCGACAGCGAAGACGACGAACGTGACGCCGACTTGGATACCGACGAAGTCCCAACTCGCGAGCTTCTCGACCGGTGTCTTTGCAACGAGTGCGAAGAACAGCGCGGGCAGAGCGAAATAGATCACGAAGGTGTTCAGCCACCCGAGCGCTGCGAGCGGCTGGCTGCTCGTTTTACCGGCGCCGAAGCCGAGGATGATCAGGCCAAAGAGCGGCAGCACCAGCGCAAAAACGTCAGCCATTGTGAGAAAGCGTCCGCGGTAAGTATGGTTCGGGCGTCCACCGGAGGGACAGCATCGATGTAGCGGTTTCGAGACGCGGATCTACGCCGACGTTCGGTTGTCTGATGCGAGCCAATCGAGGACCAGGCCGGCACTTCGGTCGCTCGCGTGATCCATCATCACCATGTGCGTTGCACCGCGCAGGCCTTCGGCTGGCAAATCGAGCCAAGTGACATCGGCGCCAGCGGCGCGCAACCTTCCGACGTGGTCCCGGGCGACGCCGTCCAGATGGGCCCACATCGGCTCGCGCTCGATATAATCCCCATAGACATAGAGCACGCGCAGGCCTGTGAGGCGTGCGTCGGGCGGGGGCGGCGTGAAACCCGATGGTTCGATGGAAACCAACGCTTCGATGAGGTCCGGCCGCTCTGCGAGAACGGCGTGCGCCGTGTCGCCACCCTGGCTGTGGCACACGACCGTGCATGGCCCGAGCCGCTCGAGCACTGCGCGGAAAGCCTTGATGTGGGCAGCCCGTGTCGTCGTCCAGCGCGGCACGAACTGCATCGTGAACGCGGTTAGGGCTTCGATGGGAAAATCGCAGCCCGGGAAGGGTGTTCGTGTCTCATATCCCTCGCGATCTCCGAATCGGAACAACGTCCAAGCCTCGTGCTCTGGCCGTGAGATCGGGACGCCATGCCAGCGGTCAGGAAGTGCACAAAAGCCCGCGCGCCCACGTTCGGGCTGGTCGACCACAAAGACCGGGTGACCGGCGCGCAGGAACGCGTGCAGCCATCCGGCACGCCCGTCGGGCGTCCGGTCCCATGTCACGCCGGTGAGGCCTCCGCCGTGCAAAAATACGACGGGACGTCGCGCTTTTGCACCCAATGGAATGAAGAATTGAACATAGGCCTGTTCAATCCAGTAGGCGCCGTTCGGGTCGACCTCCCGCGGCGGGCTGTCGGGCGTGTAGGACTGCAGCCGCGCTGCGAGATCGGTCGTGGTGACGTGACGACCACCGACGTGAAAGCTGCCGAAATCCTCGAGCGCGAACGTCATAAGGGCCTCCAGCCGAAGGCGGTTGCGGGCACGTGGCACCTACTGCAGTGTCTGCATGAGGCGTGTTTGCAGCTGTAACCTCGGCTCCAGCGACGACACGTAGAGATGCTCGTCGAGCGTGTGGGCGCCGGCCCCGTCGACGCCAAGGCCGTCGAGCGTTGCGACCTTGTCTGCGACGAAGTTGCCGTCACTGGCGCCGCCGGTGCTCATATCTTCGAGCGTGAAGCCGATCTCGGCGGCGAGCTGGCGGGCATGGGCGAGCAGGCGCGCACCGGCCTCGCTCTTCTCGTAGGGCGCCCTGTTGATCGCACCGGTAACGCGAACGGAAACGTCCGGGTCGAACGGTTCAAGGTTCAAAATCACCTCAGCGAACGCGTGTGCATCGGCCAGTGTCGCAGCGCGCATGTCGATCAGGGCTTTGCAATGCTGCGGCACGACATTGCGTCCAGTGCCGCCGACGATCTGTCCGACATTGAACGTCACTCCACGCTCATAATCCGTCATGCCTTCGATCCGCACGATCTGACGCGCCATTTCCAGTATCGCGCTACGTCCATCCTCATGACGCGATCCCGCGTGGGCGGGGCGGCCCTCGGTCTCGATGTTGAAGATGCCGACGCCCTTGCGAGCGGTTACGATCTTGCCGCCATCCCGGGCGGGCTCGGTGACGAGCACATATTTCGCACGTGCCGCTTCGGCGACGATCAGCGGCTGTGACGTCAGGCTGCCGACTTCCTCATCGGAGGTGAAAAGGAAGCGGAGCGGCAAATGCGTTCGGCCAGCCTCCGCGACGATATCGCGATAGGCCTGAAGAGCGAGGTAGGCACCGCCCTTCATGTCGTAAATGCCGGGCCCGTAGGCCGCATCGCCTTCAACGCGAAACGGCAGCGCGTTCGCGAGCGTCCCTATCGGATGCACGGTGTCGAGATGGCAGAGGACGAGCACGCCCTTGTCATCGGCGGCCCCCCAGGGTGATGTGATGCGCAGATGATCGCCATAGCCCCCGGTGCCAGCGATCCGTTCGACGGCGGCCCCTGCCGCAACCCACTCCTGCGAGACGAGGTCCATGAGCCGATTGACGTGCTCTGGTGCGCCCGAGTGGGATTCATGCTCGACCCAGGTTTTGATCCCTTCGAGCAACTCAAGACTGTTCGGCGACATCCGATGCGCCCCTTGCGCGTTGAAATGGGGAAGCGACGATAGCGCCGATGACGTCTTGTGTAACCGAGCCGATCGGCTCAGCTCAGCGGCGCGCTCAGGTTGGTCGAGTTGTCGCATGTTCGGTGCCGGTGCGCAGACCCACATCTTAACGCACCTGCGTTGTTGCAAACGCTCAAAGCGGTGGGATCGAAGGGCGTCTCGAAATTGCGGCCTCGACAACGGACTGCACATGGTGACGCTCCAGTCCAGCGAGCGCCAGGCGCGGCGCCCTGCACCGGTCGTTCGAGCCAATCACCATCGCCTCGACAAGCTTGATATTCTGGACGAGCTTGGTCGACACATCCAGGTCGAGCAGCGGTCGGAACCACTGGTAGATCGCACGCGCTTCGGCATAACGGCCCTGCTGCGAGAGCTTCCAGATCGCCACCGTTTCAGCTGGGAAGGCGACCACAAGGCCCGCAACCCATCCGACGGCGCCCATGGCGAAGCTTTCAAGCGCGAGGTTGTCGACACCGGTGAACACCTGATAGCGGTCGCCGGATGTCCGCAGGATGTCGGTAACCCGGCGGACATTGTCGGAACTCTCCTTGACCGCCACGAACAGCGGCTCGTCGGCCATTTCGACGAGCATCGCCGGTGTGATGTCGACGCCATAGGCGACTGGATTGTTATAGATCATGACGGGCAGGCCCGACGCACGCGCCACTGCGCGATAATGCGTCATCGTCTCGCGCGGGTCCGACTTATAGGGCAACCCCGGGAGCACCATCAGGCCGTCGGCGCCGGCTTTCGCGCCTGCTTCCGCGAGCCGGCAGGCGTCTCGTGTCGCGCCATCGCTGATCGTGAGGATTACGGGTCGCTGATCCGCGACGCTCCGTGCGACGGAGAGCACGTCGAGCTTTTCATCGGCTGTCAGAGTCGAGGCTTCGCCGAGTGAGCCACACACGATCAGCCCGTCGACCCCGGCCTCGATCTGCAGGCGATAGCAGCGCGCCATCTCAGCTACGTCGAGACGGTCGTCCTCGGTGAATTTCGTCGTGACGGCAGGATAGATGCCACGCCAGGGAGCGGCCGCCATGTCAGGTCTCCGTTGAATGCCTCGGTGCGCTACGCCAGAGTGTCCGGCAAGCGCGTCGGGTGCAACCTCAAACGGAGCCGAACCGCATGCTGATCCTGAAGCCAAACTGCGAATGCTGCGACAAGGACCTGCCACCCGACACCGATGACGCGCTCATCTGCTCGTTCGAGTGCACGTTCTGCAGGCCATGTGCAACAGACCGCCTGCCGGGTGGCGTCTGCCCCAATTGCGGCGGCGAACTGGTCCGCCGGCCGGTGCGCCCGGCGTCGAAGTTGGAGAGGTTCCCAGCCTCGGCCGAGCGGGTCCTGAAGCCGCATGCTGCTTGCAACACCTGATCATCACGACCTGATCATCACGAAACGCGATCGGCCACCGCTGCTGTGTCCTGTCTTCCATGGCGTCCGGGCACGTTGCCGGGGATGTTGGGAGTGCACCGCGGCCTATCGCAACCGATGTCAGACCGGCGTCACGATTTTCAGTTAGCCTCGTCGCGGCTGCACCTCCGCGGAACCGTCGGCTCCATGAAGCCACGCAGAGCAGCAAGCAACTCGGAGTGTTGTGGGATGTCTCGTCAGCATCACGGCCTTGAAACGTGCAACAAGGCCGAGGCCTTTGAAGTATCGGACGATGTGCCAGCCAATCCTTGCACCACCCCGACGATCGGCGACGTGATCAATCGCCGATACGGGCGTCGAGATGTCCTGCGCGGCATGCTCGGGGTATCTGCAGTGACCGCGCTGTTCGGGACCACAGCGCTCACCGCACCAGGCTCGGTGCTCGCACAACAGTTGCCTGCCAGCCGGTTCGTGTTCGACGAGATCGAGGGTGGCGTTGATGAGACGCACCATGTCGCTGAAGGCTACGATGCGCGCGTGCTCATCCGCTGGGGCGACCCGATCACCGCCGAGGGACCGGACTTCGACCCGCAGAACCAGTCTGTCGCGGCGCAACTGGCTCAGTTCGGCTACAACAACGACTATATCGCGTATTTCGAGATTGAGCCCGGCCGCGGTCTCCTCTGCGTGAACCACGAATACACGAACGAAGAGGTTATGTTTCCCGGCGTGGGGCGCCAGGATCGCTCCGGCTTCGACCAGATGACGCGTGCACTCGTCGACATTGAAATGGCAGCCCACGGGGTCAGCATCTTCGAGGTTCGCCGCAGCGGCGACGGGACTTGGTCCGTGGTCCGGGAGGGCAGCAGTAATCGTCGGATTACGCCGTATGCGAGCGAGATGACCGTAAGCGGCCCTGCTGCCGGCCACGATCGGCTAAAAACGCTTGCGGACCCGACGGGCCTCAAGATCATCGGAACGCTCAATAATTGTGCTGGCGGCAAGACCCCGTGGGGCACGTACCTGACGGCGGAGGAGAATTTTCACGGCTACTTCTGGACGGACAAGCGCGACGCCCAGGGCCGCGCCGATGTGACTGGGTTTGCCGAGGAAGCCTCGCTTCGGCGTTATGGCGTGCCCGGCCTCTGGTACAACTGGGGCCAGTATGACGACCGGTTCAACCTCGATCGCGAGCCGACGGCTGCCAACCGTTTCGGCTGGATCGTCGAGATAGACCCGTTCGATCCCACGACACCGCCCATCAAACACACGGCCCTCGGCCGCTTCAGCCACGAGGGCTGCGAGACGACGGTCAGTGGGGACGGTCGGGTCGTCGTCTATTCAGGCGACGATCGGCGGTTCGAGTATGTCTACAAGTTCGTGTCGGCGGGCAAGCTTTCGGGGGACAAGTCGGTCGATCGCCATCTGTTGAGCGACGGCACCCTCTATGTGGCTCGGTTCAATGAAGACGGCACCCTCGATTGGCTTCCAATGATATACGGCCAGGGACCGCTCACGGCGGAAAATGGGTTCGCAAGTCAGGCCGATGTCGTCATCGACGCACGCCTCGCAGCCGACAGGCTCGGTGCGACGCCGATGGATCGGCCTGAGGACGTCGAGCCGCGCGGCGATGGCACCGTGTTCGTCATGTTGACCAACAATGACCGCCGCAAATCCGACCAGGTGGATGCGGCCAACCCCCGGCCTGAAAACCTCTTCGGCCACATCATCGAAATCAAGGAAGCCGATGGTGACCACGCGGCCACCCGCGGGCGCTGGGACATTGTTGTCAAATGCGGCGATCCCAGTGTTGCCGAGGTCGGTGCGCGCTGGCACCCGGCGACGTCACAACACGGCTGGTTCGCCTCGCCGGACAATTGCGCGATCGACGCCGATGGGCGGCTTTGGATCTCGACCGACCAGGGGTCGGGATGGGGGCGCACCGGCAGGTCGGATGGTCTTTACGCGCTTGAAACCGATGGCGCGTTGCGCGGCCACGCGAAGCACTTCTTCAGGTGCCCCGTTGGCGCGGAACTATGTGGGCCATATTTTACGCAAGATCTCGATACGCTGTTCCTTGCCGTCCAGCACCCTGGAACGGACGGAACGCGCAACTACAAGGGCTTCGAGCGCGATTCGACCTTCGAAGATCCCGCAACGCGCTGGCCTGATTTCCAGGATGGTATGCCGCCGCGCCCGTCAGTCGTCGTCATCACGCGAAATGGCGGTGGCAAGATCGCAGGTTAAGGCCAAGTTTTGCGCAACACGCCAACAGGCGTGTTGAGCTGGATTTATGTTCGTCAACACGCCAACAGGCGTGTTGAGCGGGTCACAAAGTGAGGCAGGTCACGCTACTTCTCGCCTCCCGCCGCGTCTGGCGAGAACGATGAGCAGGCATCACACATCGACGCTAGCGGCGAGCGCGTTCTCCTGAATGAACTCGCGGCGCGGCTCGACGACATCACCCATCAGTTTCGTAAAGATCTCGTCGGCCTCCGAGAGATCACCGATCTTCACCTGCAGCAGTGTTCTGGTGTCGCGGTTGAGCGTCGTATCCCAGAGCTGGTCCGCGTTCATCTCGCCAAGCCCTTTGTAGCGCTGCATCGTCAGCCCCTTCCGACCCGCCGCGTAGATGGCTTCGAGAAGCGTCCGCGGCCCGTAGATCGGTGTCTCGACGCCTTTGCGCTTGAGCGTGGCTGGTCCGCCGTAGATTTCAGACAGATGCCCCTGCCGCTCATTGAGGCGACGCGCCTCCAGAGAGCCGAGGAGAGCCCGGTCGAGGATGTGGGCTTCGTTGACACCACGTACTTCGCGCGAGAACACGAACCCGTCGTTGCCGAAGCGGCCATGCCAATCGCGCTCGGTCTCCTCCGATATCGCATCGAGGCGGCCTGCGATGTCGGCTGCAATGCGGCTCGCGCGCTCAGCCGAGAGCAGCAACTCTGGCTCGAAGGCCTGCCCGATGGCGGCTTGTTCAAGGACATACCGCGTATAGCGCGAATGCGTTTCGTCGATCAGCCGGGAGATCAGCCGGGCCTTCTCGGAGATGTCCCGCAGATCTCCACGGGCCCTCTCCTCACCATTCGCGAGCACCAGGGTCGCCTCGTCCAGGCCCTCACTGATCAGATAATCTTCAAGCGCGCGCTCGTCCTTGAGGTAGGTCTCGGACTTGCCCTTCGTGACTTTGTAAAGCGGCGGCTGCGCGATGTAGAGGTGTCCCTTATCCACGAGATCCGGCATCTGGCGATAGAAGAACGTCAGCAGAAGCGTGCGGATGTGCGCCCCGTCGACGTCGGCGTCGGTCATAATGATGATCTTGTGGTAGCGCAGCTTGTCGAGGTTGAAGTCGTCGCGGCCGATACTGGTGCCAAGCGCCGTGATCAGTGTGCCGATTTCCTGGCTCGAGAGCATGCGATCGAAACGCGCGCGCTCGACGTTGAGGATTTTCCCGCGGATCGGCAGCACGGCCTGGAACTCGCGGTTGCGCCCCTGCTTGGCCGAGCCACCTGCCGAATCGCCCTCGACGATGAACAATTCCGTATTGGCGGGGTTGCGATCCTGGCACTCGGCAAGCTTGCCCGGCAAGCCTGCGATGTCGAGAGCTCCTTTGCGGCGGGTCAGTTCACGCGCCTTGCGGGCTGCTTCGCGGGCAGCAGCTGCTTCAGCAACTTTGCCGACGATGATCCTGGCTTCCCGAGGGTGCTCCTCGAACCACTGTGCAAGCTGTTCGGCAACCACGCTCTCGACGACCGTCTTGACCTCCGACGAGACCAGCTTGTCCTTGGTTTGGCTGGAGAATTTTGGGTCGGGAACCTTCGCCGACAGAACGCAGGTGAGCCCCTCACGGGCGTCGTCGCCCGTAATCGAGACCTTCTCCTTTTTCGCGATTCCGCTCTCGTCGGCGTACTTGTTGATGATGCGCGTCAGAGCCGCGCGAAACCCCGCAAGGTGCGTGCCGCCATCCCGCTGGGGAATGTTGTTCGTGAAGCAGAGCACGTTTTCGTGGTAGCTGTCGTTCCACCACAACGCGACATCGACTGTCACGCCGTCGCGCTCACCGGTCATCATGACCGGATCTTCGATCAGCCCCGACTTGGAGCGATCGAGGTAGCGGACAAACTCAACGAGGCCTCCTTCGTAGGCAAGGACAGCCTCACGCGCATCTGCGTGGCGTCGATCGGTCAGCACGACCTTGACGCCGGAGTTGAGGAAGGCGAGCTCGCGCAGGCGGTGTTCGAGCGTTTCGTAGCTGAACTGTGTGACGTTCGAGAACGTCTGGAGGCTCGGCAGGAAGGTCACTTCTGTGCCGCGCTCATCCCCTGCCGGTCCGGCGATCTTCAGCGGGGCGACCGCAACACCGTGCTCGAAACGCACAACGTGCTCACTGCCGTCGCGCCAAACGCGCAGGTTCAGCCATTCCGACAGCGCGTTGACGACCGACACACCGACGCCGTGAAGCCCGCCCGAGACCTTGTAGGGGTTGTCGTCTTCGCCATCGCCGAATTTGCCGCCGGCATGTAGCTGCGTCATGACGACTTCGGCAGCTGAGACGCCCTCTTCCGGGTGCAGCCCAACCGGGATCCCCCGACCGTTGTCGCGGACCGTGCACGAGCCATCGGGATTGAGCACGACGGAGACCTCGGAGGCATAGCCAGCGAGCGCCTCGTCGATCGCGTTGTCGACGACCTCATAGACCATGTGATGCAGACCGGACCCATCGTCGGTGTCGCCGATATACATCCCCGGGCGCTTGCGGACCGCATCCAATCCCTTCAGGACTTTGATTTTTTCTGCGCCATACCCGGCCGTGTCGAGGGTCGCTTTCGCAAGTGGAGCACTCATGGGTGCGCGCGGGTCCCGTGTTGTTTCAACTCGTGCGATGCTTATAGCACAAATGCGGCCCTGAAACCCCCTGCCGGCTGCGAAAACACACGGGTGGGCTCTAAAGTTTCAACAGTTATCTCAAGGGTTTGAATTGTCGCCTCGCCGTCGTGTCGAAGGGCGCGCTCCGGTCATCTCGGTTCGCGCGCAAAAGCTGAGCGATCCGCACGGCCGTTATCGATGCGGAATGCGTCGGTTTGACCGCCCAGGGCTTCGAACGGAGCAAGGTCCGTTCCGGTCATCCAAGCTTGGGTGCCGAGCCGGATGAGCTCGGAAAAGAGCGCGGCACGGCGGTCTGGATCGAGGTGAGCTGCGATCTCGTCGAGCAAAAGGATCGGCGATCGCCCGCCAGCCTCGATGCGGCGCAGTTCGGCGTGCGCAAGCACCAGGCCAATGAGAAGGGCCTTCTGCTCGCCCGTGGAGCAGAACCGGGCCGGCATGTCCTTCGGGCCGTGCCGGACGGCGAGATCACTGCGATGCGGTCCGACCAGGGTTCTCTTGGCTGCCTGGTCGCGGGGCCGCCCGTCACGCAGTTGGCGCAGATACCGATCTTCGACGTCGACGGCGGGCAACGCCATCAGCGCCGTTTCGAGATCTCCCTCGAGCACAAGGTCCGCCCATGGAAATGCGCTGTCGGGATTGCCAGATTTTCGGGCTGCGATCGTCCGGGTCAGGCTTTCGGCAAGGGCCAGCCGCGCTGCGGCTATTGCGACACCGGTTTCAGCGAGCACCTGTTCCAGTCCCTCGAACTCGGCGGCTCTGCCGCCGACCTCGAGCAAACGATTGCGTTGCCGCATGGCACGCTCGTATTGGCCCGACCGTACGCCATGACCAGGATCGAAACTGATCACGAGGCGGTCGAAGAAGCGGCGCCGGTCGCCGGCGGCCCCAGTAAACACCCCGTCTGATGCGGGCGTCAGCCACACCATATCGAGCAGCCCGGCTAACGCTCCTGAACTGCGGTGCATCTCGCCGTCGATCCGCACGAGCCGCCCAGTTCGGGTCGCATCCTGTGGCGGAAAGCCGGTTCCGATCTGGCTTGGAATTCCATCGATCTCGACGCGGGCGGAAATCGCCCAGCCGCTGACGGCACCGATCCGCACCATGTCCGGATAGAGCGCTCGCCTCAGCCCCTGACCCGGCGCAAGCAGGGATAGCGCTTCCAGAATATTGGTCTTGCCAGCGCCATTGGGGCCGAACAGCACGACGGGACGTGGCCCCGGCGCAAGTTCGATCAGCGCGTGATTGCGGAAGTCTGTCAGTCTCAGATGACCAACGAATGCGCCGCACCTTGCGGCAGTGTGCGCGGCACTGGACGGCACAGCGCAGCCCGCGCCCGTCGCTGCCGGCACCCCCGCACTGTCCGCACGGGTCGCGGTCACACGCGCATCGGCATCAAGACGTAGAGCGCGTGAGCGTCTTCAACGTCGGTGATGATCGTCGGAGCGGAGGCATCTGCGAACTTGAAACTCGCGGTATCGCTTTCGAGCTGATCGGCGATATCGAGCAAATAACGTGCGTTGAAACCGATTTCGAGCGGGTCGGCGTGATAGTCACTCTCAAGTTCTTCAGTGGCGCTGCCGCCCTCTGGATTATTGACCGAGAGCGTCAGCTTGTCATCAGACATGCTGAGCTTGACCGCCCGGCCCCGCTCACTGGCGATCGTCGAAACGCGGTCGACTGCGGATCGAAACGCAGCTGTGGAAACCTTGAGTTCCCGGTCGTTCGACTGAGGGATGACGCGGGCATAGTCGGGGAATGTGCCATCGATCAGCTTCGAGGTCAGGACGAGGTCGCCGATCTCGAAGCGAATCTTTGCCAGTGATACGCCAACCCGTACTTCGCCGGTCGACTCCGACAGCAGGCGGTGCAACTCGTGGACGGTTTTTCGCGGCACGATGACGCCCGGCATGCCCTGGGCGCCTGCTGGCTGCTCGATCTCAACCTGCGCCAAGCGGTGGCCGTCCGTCGCGACCGCCCGCAGTTGATGTCCATCGGGCGCGGCCAGCGTGTGAAAATAGATACCGTTCAAATAGTACCGCGTCTCCTCTGTCGAGATCGCGAAGCGTGCTTTCTCGATCAACCGCTTGAGATCGTGGGCTTTGAGCGTGAACTCATGGCTCATGTCGCCGACGGCTAGGTCGGGAAAGTCGTCAGCCGGAAGGGCCTGCAACGCGAACCGTGACTGACCGGCGCGCACTTGTACGCGGTCGCGTTCAGGGTCCCTGGACAAAGCGACTTGCGCACCGTCTGGGAGTTTTCGAACGATGTCGTGCATCGTGTGTGCGGGAACGGTAACCGCGCCTGACTGCGAGACGTCTGCGCTAGCAGCTTCAATCACCTCGCGTTCGAGGTCAGTCGCTTTGAGGCGGAGCCCTCCATCGTGAGCAATCAGGAGCACGTTCGACAGGATCGGGATCGTCGTGCGTCGTTCGACGACGCTGGTCACATGGCCGAGTGCCTTCAGGAGTTCGCCACGTTCGATCACGAGCTGCATTTTGCGTTCCTGATCCAAACCAGTGTTTTGCGGCCGCTGCCGATGGTCGAGGGTGCTGCGCACGGCTGGCTTGCCGCCGCTTGCCCCCGCGTTCCCGCATTGAAGAGCGCCATACCAGAAGATAGCGCCACCGACCGTTGCACGGTCAACAGATTCGCGGGTCGCGACAATGCTGCCGGAGCGAGCGCGGGTCAATTGCCCGTCCTGGCGCATGTCCAGACACGGCCCTTGACCGAATCCGCGACCAACAGAGCAATGCGATGAGCCGCAGCAGAAGCCGCATACGCCCGCCACCAACCTGCCGGCACCGCTCACGTCGATCGGAACACCAATAGGATCGGCGACCCCGATTGGGGCATACGGCCGCCGATCCTCACCCCACTGTCCGTCCGAGAAGCCGTATGCCAAGCTTCCGGGACTGCCGATGGGGCGCGCGCCCTCCCGCGCCTTCGGCTTGGTGCAGCGCACGGTGCACCGATGCACACGCGCGCCGAATTTTTGGCACGAGCCCCCGGACCGCGAATTGCGTGCCGTCCGCTTGGTTCCGATTCTCGCCCATTCGTCTGCTGGGCTGGAAACCAACGGTCAGGCACATGCAAGACGAGAGTCAGCGGATCGCCGGTGCTTGCCATGGCATCGACAGGTGCTCCGCCCCTCGCCGCAAGGGGCTGCACGTGCCAGAACGGCAAAACCAGATCCTGCCGGTTCCGCTATTGCGTTCCGAATAGCTCAGTGCAGCAAGAGTTTCTTGAGCTCCTCGATTTCTTCGCGTAGCCGATGGTTGTTGGTCAATTCGCCGTCGACCTTGCGAATGGCGTGGATCACGGTTGTGTGATCGCGATTTCCGAACCGGCGTCCGATTTCTGGCAGCGACCGCGCCGTCATCTGTTTGGCCAGATACATCCCGATCTGCCGCGGCCACACGACCGACCGGTGACGCCGCTGCGAGAGGATGTCACCGCGCGAGACGCCATAATGCCGCGAGACGACCTTCAGGATATCTTCGACACGAATGCGCCGTGGTTCGATCCCGGACATCAGGTCGCGGATCACGCTCTCGGCGACATCGCTCGTGATCGGGACCTGCATGCATTGCCAATGGGCATGGAGACGCGTTGCAGCGCCTTCCAGCTCCCGCCCACTTTCGGTCAAACGCTCAGCGAGCATATCGACGACGTCGCGGGGCACCTGAAACGACGGATCTGAAAGCCGCTTCTCCTCGATGCGGCGTTCCAGGATGCGATACCGGAGTTCGTAATCCGGCGCGCCGATCTCGACGACAAGGCCTCCCTGCAAGCGCGAACGCATCCGCTCATTGAGGCGGTCGATCCCGCTCGGCGCGCGCGATGAGGCGACGACCAGCTGCTTGCCACCATCGAGCAAGGCATTGATGATGTGATCGAACTCAAGTTCCGTCGCATTTCCCTGCAGGAACTCGAGATCGTCCATCAACAGCATATCGACGGACTGGAAGCGCTCCTTGAACTGGAGAGCGTGCTTGGATTGCAGCGCATCGACAAACTCGTAGCGGAACCGTTCTGCCGTGACGTAAAGCATGGCGATGTGCGGGAACCGACGGCGCACCTCCCAAGCGATCGCGTGCAGCAAATGGGTCTTGCCGAGCCCAACCGACGAGTGAATGTAGAGCGGGTTGAAGCTTCTTTTCTCGCTGAAGACCGTCTCGGCCACTTGGGTGGCGGCTGCGTGGGCCATCCGGTTTGCGGGGCCAACGACGAACGTCTCCAGTGTCAGGCGCGGGTCGAGTGGCGAGCCTGTGAACCCACCAGCCTGAAGGCGCCCCGGCGTCGGGCCAGCAACACGAGCGCCAGCGCGTGCTTCACTCGCCTCCGCTTGCCCCTGACCGGCGGTCCCCACTGCCGGGTCGACTGGACCGGGTGCAGCAGCTGGCGGCGCCTTGCGACCCGGCTGACGCAGCCCAACGTCGACGCGCTCGATCGACCGGAATGCAACTTGGCAGCACGCGAGCAGGTCATCGACGTAATGGCGTTGGATCCAGCTTTGCAGAAACTTGACGGGGACCGTTGCATAGCACGTGTCACCGTCGACGCGGTCGATCTCCAGCGTGGCAAACCAGCTTGAAAAAATCTCGTCCCCCAAGCGCGCTCGCAAAAGCGTCCGAACCCGTTGCGTTTGCACTTCCAAATTACCGGAATCGTCAGCCTGCGCCGCAGGGGTGGCGTCCACAGGGGAGGCGACCTGGCGCAGCAGACGCGCTTCGTCCGTCGATGCCGCCCCGGGATGGTCCGACCCGTCCGCTCGTGTTCGCCGTATCCGATTTGGAATCATGTCTTGGTCCCCACTTTTCAGGGCCGCCAGTACCGCACAGGCGACCAGTTGTCGGAACGCAAACCCACAGCGATGACGCTCGCGCGCCACCGCTGCCCTCTCGGGCGTGCAATCCGGAAAACTCAGTTGATCAGCTTTGCATCCAAGGCAAACCGGCCGCCTTCCAGCCGACCTCAGTGCCTCGTCGACGGTTCGAATCCAGCGGACCCTCAAAACCCTCGACCACGTTGACGCAGTTATCGTAACCAGCCTCGGCCATGGCTGTGGCTGCACTCAGGCTCCGCCCACCAGACCGGCATAAGAAAAGCAATCGCGACGATCGAGTCGCACCCTGCGCGGCGAGCAACTCAGACAGCTTGGCGACGAAATCAGCGTCGCGCTCGCCTGTCGGAAACGACTGCCACTCAATGAGTATCGGCTGCTTTGAAATCGAAGACAAATCAGGTAAGCCCACAAACGACCATTCGGCACGTGTTCGCACATCGATCAGGTGCACATCCGTATGTCCTGCCAGCTCGCGCCATGCATCGCCGACGGAAACGGCATCAATCGTCGGAATGCGCGCGTGGGGCGCATCCCCTCGGTCATTGTCACTCATGCTCGACCCCAGTAACTGAACTCCGCATCACCGGACCAATCCTTCGCCGGCGCAGGGCGCCCACTCCCTGCAACGACGACTGGCAACTGATCCGACCGTCCTGCCTGCCGCGCCGCTCGCCCAAAGCGGCACCTGCCGACAGCCTTCTTATCGGTGCTCCTCACCTCAACTTCGACACCTGCAGCACCACGCCAGGTTGCGTGCTGTGCC
>JBHJOC010000042.1:0-43641 GCA_050330095.1 Hyphomicrobiaceae bacterium | reverse complement strand
CGAGGCGCACGCCGCCCTCGCATCGCCTAGGAAACCCGCAACAGGCCGACCTGCTCCGATACGGAAAGTCTCCGCAGCGCGGCATGCCGCTCACGGCGAGCAAGACGATAACATCGACCTGCGGAATCCAACTTCGGCTGGATGAAAGTTCAGGAGCAGGTCAGGCCGCACTTGTGCTGGCTCTGACATCGAACACCTCCGACATCAAGGAACGTTACCAAACGTGTCAAGGAACGTTACCAAACGTGTCGCCGCACTGCACGCCGAGCGATCGTCAAAACGCGCCAACGCCGATTTGAGCTACTTCCTGATTGATGGCGGTGGGTGCACCGGCCGCGCCATATAAACGACGCCCTTCGAGCGATCTTGCGTCCAACGTTCACCGATCTGGCGGAAGCCGAACGCGGTGTGGAAGGCAACAGATGTAGGGTTCGCCGGCGCAAGATTGACTTCACAAAGCAGCGTCTCGCGCAGCCCTGACAGCCGCTCGAAGACTTCCGCATAAAGCGTACGTCCGATGCCAAGCCCGCGCGCTGTCTCAGATACTGCGATCCGGTCGACGTAGGCGAAGTCATTGTAGCGCGCCGAGAGCCAGGCGTAGTTGTCGCTCTCGTAGTCCAGGCCTTCGAGCATCACCAGGGCAAGCCCCGCGACCTCGCCGCGGTATTCGGCCACGAGCGCAGCCACAGACAGACTGGCCAGCCGGCGCAGCCCCCCGGGCGAGAGGCTGTTCACTGCCGGAACGACGCTCTCGTTGAGGGCGTGCGCTGCAGCGAAATCGCGTTCTGCAAGATCGCGCACAATCAAATTCGCGACACCCGTCATACCGGCCTGTCGCCCTTCTGGACCTTGAGCGTCCTGTTGTCGGCTGCAGGAAGCATCCGGGCCGGGTCACGCGTGACAATCGCGTCGATGACCGTTGGCGTGTCGGTGTTCTCGAGCCCGGCGCGAAATGCGTCGCCCAGAGCATCAGGGTCTTCAACGCGGATGCCAAGACAGCCGAAGCCTTTGGCGATTTGCGCATAATCCATCTCGATGAGGTCGGAGGACTGGTAACTTCCGGGCCCATAGACCGCGTGCTGCAGCGCCTTCACATATCCAGAGGCGGCATTGTTGAAGACGACGATAACGACGTTTGCGCCAAGCCGGCGCGCCGTCTCGAGTTCACCGAGGCTCATATTGAAGCCGCCGTCGCCGGTCAAAGCCACGACCTTGCGTTTTGGACCGACACCGAGTTGCGCGCCGATCCCGCCAGGGACGCCATAACCGATCGAGGCAAAGCCGCGGTCCGGCAGGAACCTGCGGCCAGCCTCCTTGGTGTCGAACATCAGGCCACCCCAGTGGGCCGCAAACCCGCCATCGGCCACGAGGACGCCATCAGATGGCAGGACTTTCCCGAGTTCGTTCATCAACCGGCCGACGTTGATCGGGGTCTCGCGCGACTCCATTCTGTCGGCCGCGCCCGCGCGCCACTCTGCCATCCGATATGGCAATTCAGCGACGTAGCCCGAACGACGCGCCGCCGACCGCTGCTCCCCGCTCAAGGCCAATAGCAAATCCTCGAGCCCCAGCCGTGCATCGCCGACGAGTGCAACATCGGTGCGCGTCGTGCGGCCGATCTCGGTGGGGTCGATCTCGAGGTGGATCACGGTTTTCGTCGGTGGGATGAGCTGGAAGCGCTTGGTTGCGATCTCACCGAGCTTGCAGCCGACCACGATCAGGCAGTCCGAGGCCTCGATGAGCGCGTTGGCGATCCGGTCATAACGTCCGAAAAGGCCAGCCGACAGCGGATCGTTGCACGCAATCGCCCCCTTGCCGCTCATGGTATGAGCCACCGGGATCAGATGGGCCCGGGCCAGAGCGGCGAGCGCATCGTAGGCCTCAGAAATGTGGATACCGCCGCCGGCGAGTATCAACGGCCGCTCCGCCTTTGCGATGAGGGCGGCTGCGCGTTCAACGTCACCGGCGGCTGGGCGGAACCGGCGCGCCTGTGCCTTTAGCGTTGCGGGATCGACCCAGAAGTCACTGGCATCGAAGG
Source organism: Hyphomicrobiaceae bacterium (assembly GCA_050330095.1). Classification (GTDB taxonomy): domain Bacteria; phylum Pseudomonadota; class Alphaproteobacteria; order Rhizobiales; family Hyphomicrobiaceae; genus JBCBWG01. The sequence goes on along the minus strand of JBHJOC010000042.1, from coordinate 41,603 downwards.
CATGCTCGCCGTGGGCGACGTCTTCGGGCACGTCGATCAGGACCGGTCCAGGCCGGCCTGAGGTTGCAACCGCGAACGCCCGTCGTACGTGCTCGGGAATGCGCGACATGACCTCGACGCGGATCACGTCCTTCACGGCAGGCCTGAGAATTTCGAGCTGACGCGCTTCCTGCGTCATGTTCTTTGTCGCGTGCAAACGGTTCGCGTTGCCGGTCAGAACGATCATCGGCAAGCCCGCGTTCAGGCTCTCGATCACGCCAGTCACGAGGTTGGTGGCGCCCGGCCCGAGCGTCCCGTCTGCAACGCCCGGACGGTTCGTGACCTTGGCGTAAGCGTCAGCCGCGAACGCACCGGCACGTTCGTCGTTGATGAGCGCGTGCTTAAGACCCAGCGTTCGACATGCCTCATAGAACGGCAGAAGCTGGAATCCACCCATGCCAAACAGGGGACCGACCTCGCAGAGCCTGAACATCTCGGCGAGCGCCTGGCCTCCGGTCATTGCGCGCGTGGTGTTTGATGGCGCAGAGCCATCGCCGGCTGCAGTCATGGCGGTCCCCCCAAGGTATTTGGTTTTCTTTGGATCAGTTACAGGCCGCGCAAGAGGCCTCAGCCCATCGTCTGGGCCATGGCGACGACGAAGTCTCGGCAGGATTGGCCAACGCGCCCACCCCGTTGCTCGGCAGCAGCATTGACGGCTGAAATGATCCCATCCTCGTAAGTCGACCGACCCTCGCCGATCCGCGCACTCTCGGCCGACACACAGGCCGCAGCGATCCCTTTCGCCTGGAGCGCCGGCAACCTCGTGACGCCGGCATCGTCCTTGCCCTTGCCGGCGTCGTTGCAGACGAGAGCCGATACGTCAGCCTTGGCTGCGGTCTCGGGCCGACCACCAAGAAGCCCGCCATGCGAACCGGAAACGACGATCGCGCCGGCGTCACTTGGGAGGATCAGCCCATTGCTGTCGGTGATGACGAGGCGTGCGGCTGGATAGCCTTCAAGCACGGCCTCGATCCGCGCCTCGTCCATGTCGGGCACGGTATGGAGCCGGTTGCCGAGCGAATGGATCACCATCATGGCATAGGTGTCGGACGCGGACGCACCGGGTTCGATGCCGATCTCGTAGGCCGCGCGGTTCATGTGCGAGATGCGGCCGTTGAAATAGCAGTCACGGCCGTCACCAATCCGGGCCGAGGTGTGCGAGATCACGGCGGCGGGCACACCGAGGTCCTGCAGCACGTCGAGCGCACCAATACCGGCGCGATCCCGGCCGACGCTCGCGTCACACAGAACAATGCCGGCCGTGCCCATTCGCGCGGCATAGATGCCGCAGTAGCGTCCACCGTGGGAGGCGCAAACCGAGACGCTGCCTGCAAGCTCCGTCGTCAAGTGGGTCACACTGTCGAAGACCAGCGGTGTCTCGGTCATGGAGTGGTGCTGCTCCCTTGGGGTCACGCGATCAATCCAGCGCTACGTGACTTGCTTTTTGAGGTCCTTGTGGTGATCTGTCGGCAAAAATGGGGGAAACGCAATCGTGACAGACGAACAGGCCAAGGCCAGACGCGTGGGCGCTGGCGACAATAGCGGGCGTTTGCGTGAGCTGCATCGGATGATGGTCCGCATCAGGGCTTTCGAGGAGGCGGCGCTCGATGCGCATAAGGCAGGCGATGTGCCTGGTCCACTCCACGTCTCGATCGGACAGGAGGGCGTTGCGACCGGGGTCTGCGCCAACTTGCGGCGCGCCGATCGGCTGACTTCGAACCACCGTGGCCACGGCCACGTGCTCGCAAAGGGTGCCGAACCGGACAGAATGTTCCTTGAACTGTTCGGGCGTTCCGGCGGCTATTGCCAGGGCAAAGGCGGCTCGATGCACATCGCCGACTTCTCGGTTGGCATGCTTGGTGCGAACGGCGTCGTGGCCGGCGGCATTCCAATCGCGGTCGGCGCAGCACAGGGCATTAAATTGCGCGGCGAGAGTGAGATTGCCGTGTGCTTTTTCGGCGATGGCGCGATCGATCGCGGGCCATTTCTGGAGGGCCTCAATTGGGCTGCCCTGTACGCGTTGCCCGTCTTGTTCGTTTGCGAAGACAACGGCGTTGCTGCCTTCACTGAGGCCCGCTCCGTGACCGCTGGCCCCGGGGTCGCTCAACGCGCAACAGCGCTCGGCGTCAATGCAGAAACCGTGGATGGCAACGATGTCGTCGCCGTTGATGCGGTGGCTGCACGTCTCGTTGCAGACATCCGATCAGGCGGTGGTCCGCGCCTGCTCCACGCGACGACGTACCGCTGGACGGGCCACACCTCGACAGATGCCGCAGCCTGGCGCAACCCCGACGACGTCGCCAAGGGCAAAGCCGGCGACCCGATTGCGCGCCTGGAAGCGGCGTTGAGCGACATTGGCGTTGATGGGCGCGAGATTGCTGGCGTCCATGACGCAGCCCGAGCGGAAATGGCAACAGCGCGATCTGCTGCCAAGGCCGCGCCATGGCCGGACGTGGCGATTGCGTTCCACGACGTCCAAGATGCTGGAGCCGTTGCATGCCCAAGGTAACCTTGAACGAGGCGGGCCGGCTCGCCGCACTGCAGGAAATGCGACGTGATCCGACCGTCTGGGTGCTCGGAGAAGATGTCGCACGAGGCGGGCTCTGGGGGCAGTATCGCGGCTTTCTCGACGAGTTCGGGCCACAGCGCGTTGTCTCCACGCCAATCTCGGAAGCGACCATCATGGGCGCCGGGCTTGGCGCGGCACTCGTTGGCACGCGGCCGATCATCGAAATGCGCATTTTTGACTTCGTCATGTGCGCCATGGATGAACTCGTGAACCAGATCGCCAAGGTCCGATACATGTTTGGCGGGCAGGCAAAACCCGCCGTCGTCGTGCGCATGCCGCATGGGATGTGGCGGAACTCCGCGGCCCAACACAGCCAGATGCTCGAAGCCTGGTTTACGCATCTGCCCGGGGTGATCGTCGTATGCCCGTCGTGCGCAGAGGATGAGGCCGGCCTGCTCGTGAGCGCCATCCGCTCCGACGATCCCGTCTTGTTTTTCGATCCCAAGGACCTTTGGGCCGACGAGGGTGAGGTGCCTCACACGATCGAACCAATCCCGTTCGGGAAGGCCCGGACGCTGCGTAATGGCCGCGACCTTACGATCGTGACGTGGAGCGCGTTGACGCCGAAAGCGATCGCTGCCGCAGATATGCTGGCACCCGAAGGTGTTTCGGTCGATCTGATTGACCTGCGTACGCTCTGGCCCTGGGATGGCGATGCTGTTTGCGCGTCCGTCGAAAAGACGGGACGACTGCTCGTCACGCACGAGGCTGTCGAGGTTGGCGGGTTCGGCGGAGAAATCGTTGCAACCGTGGTTGAACGGCTCGGCCCGCACGCGCTTAAGGCGGTGCGGCGCCTCGGTGCGCCACGCATCCCGATCCCGTTTTCTCCCCCTCTCGAGGCGGCCATCCGCGTGACGCCGGACAAGATCGCATCCGCAGCCCGCGAGATGGTCGCGCGCTGACCGAAGGCCGGCCGGATCAAGCAACCGCGCGAAGCGGGAGAGTTCATGTCCCGCGCGCGGCTCCGGGATCGATCCCGCCTCCAGCGGACCCGATCTGGCCGTCAGCGCGCGAAATCGACCGCGAGAGCGCTGAAGGTCTCCGTGTTCGGGCAGATCTGATGGGCGATGTACTTCGCCGTCCCATCCTCGAGCGAGGATTCGCAGCGTGCCTTGTTCGCACACAGACAGCAGTTGACTTCCATCTCGCGGACTACGGCCGGCAGTGCCTCCCGCACCGCCACGACGTCGACACCGAGCAGCTCTGCCATCTCTGGCATTTGCTGCGCGCCATCACGGCCCCGAGCGACCACTGCAGTGAGTTGACGGCCAGAGTGCAGGCCGATATCGCGCGCAATCCGATCAAGCTCACCATGCGGAATGCCCGTCAGCTGAGACTGCTCGTTCAGACTAGCAACACCCGACCAGATCCAGGCACTCACGCGATCAGTCACACTCGTGTCGTCTTGCGCTACATTCGACATCGGGGAGCTCCTGCTTGTCAGCCTCTTGCAGCGAAGCCGAAGGCATGCCCTGCACACCTCGAGTTCGCTTTCGCCCCCAGGTAAACCTCGCCTGACAGTTCAAGCTTTGACCTCTGTCAAGTCAGGGAGTCTGCTCCGGCACTGGGGCGCTCAAGGTGCCCCCGCCGGTGCTGTTCTGATCAGGGCATCGAGCATCTCGACGCCGTCCTGACGCACAAGCAGAGGATTGATTTCGGCCTCGGCCACGCGAGGGTCGATTGCCAGGTTGGACACGGCCGACGCGAGCCGTGCCGCCGCTTCGAGATCGCCCATCGGCCTTCCGCGCCAGCCCTTGAGCATCTTTGCCCCGGCGAGCCGATCAATCATCGCTCGTGCCGTTGCCACGTCCAGCGGCGCGGGTCTGACGATGACATCGCGATAAACCTCCGCGAACACGCCACCCATTCCAATTGTCAGAAGCGGACCAGCGACCGGGTCACGCGTCAATCCGATCAACAGTTCGCCGAGCCCCGCGCGCATCTCAGCGACCAGGACACCGCTGATCCTCGCACCAGGCGCGGCTTGCAAGACGTCCGCGCGCATGGCGTCGATCGCAGTCGTGAGCGCGGTCCGGTCGGCGAGATCGAGCCGCACCGCCCCGAGCTCAGTTTTATGGGCGAGGTCCCGCGAGACGAGTTTGGCAACGACGGGATACGAGAGCCCGAGCGGCTCGGGGACCTGGTCATGCGGGCCAATGACGATCGATGGAGGCGAACGGCCGCCGATCGCCTCAAATATCGCGCGCGACTGAGCCTCGTCGAGCAGCCCAGCCTCGGCGCCTGCAAGCAGCGCGACGGCTGCGCTCGGCAGAGTTGCGGTAACTGACGGTTGCAGCACCGCCTCAGCCATCGCAATCGCAACGGTCTCGGCGCACGCCTCGAGCGTCCGGAAAGCGGGAATGCCGCCAGCTTCAAAGGCTGCGAGCGCATCTGGCGCGTGTGGCAAAGGAAAAGCGACAACAGGCGCTGCAGAGCGGCCTGCAGCTGTAACGGCATCGACGATCGGGCGGACGGCCAGTTCAGGCTTGAACTCCGCCGAAGATCCGATGACGCAGACGAGCAGCCCGGTCTCTGTGTCAGCAATGATGGCCTCGACGACGCGGCGCATCACCTCATAGCGCGCGCCAGCCAGCGTGACATCGACGAGTTTGCCATGTCCGACAGGGATGCTGCCTGCCGTCAAGCGGTCGCGCAGCGGTTCCGGGAGGCCCCGGACTGTGACGCCGCGCAGGCCAAGTTGGTCAATCATCATCGCCCCGCCGCCGCCGGTCGTCGAGACGACTGTCACAGCCCTTGCTCGGCCCATGAGCTTCGGCGCCAAGTGCGCCCGGGCAGCGGGCGCCTCGATCAGCGTGTCCAGAAGTTCGACGCGTGCAACGCCGGCTGCCTCCAGCACCGCATCGATCGCGCGATCGCTTCCCACCATCGCGCCCGTGTGGGAGACCGCAAGCGCCCTCCCCTCCTCGGATTGACCGATGAGATACGCCGTGATCGGTTTGCCCAAGGCGGCGGCTTGGCGCGCGAACGACAAAAACCGATCGTGGGCGCGCAGCGTTTCCAGAAATAGGACGAACCCGTCCGTGCCGGGATCTTCGAGCAGGGCGGTCCCGATGTCGGCGACCGTCGTTTGTGCCTCGTTGCCGACGGAGACGAGGGTCGAGAATCCAATCCCACGCGCCGCACCGCGCGACACGAGCGTGCCAATCAGGCTTCCCGATTGCGAGATGACAGCCGTGCGGCCCGTTGCCAAGCGTTCAGCGGCGAACGCGGCGTTGGTCGTACAGACGGCCCGGCTGCGCGTGTCGACCACGCCCATCGAGTTAGGCCCGAGCAATGTGATCCCGGCCCGCTCTGCGATGTCGACGAGCCGGCGCTGGCGGGCAAGCCCGTCGGGGCCCGATTCAGCGAAGCCATCGGCAAGGACGCTGACGAGGGGAACACCACGTGCAGCGCAGGCTTCCACCGCCGCTTCCACACCTGGCGTGTCGATAAGCACGTAGGCATGGTCGAGTGGTCCGGGAACGGCTGCGATATCGCGGAACGCTGGCAATCCAAGCACCTGCTGGCGGTTCGGATTGACGGGGTAGACCGCACCGGCAAACCCATGCTGGGAGAGAAACGCTTGTGGCCGCGACGTCAGACGATCGACCGAGGCAGAGGCACCGATCAGTGCAATCCCGCGCGGCGCCGTGAGCGCCCGCAAGAGGCCGGCGCGCGCCTCATGTGTCGGCGTGTCCGACCGCTCGGCCCCCGTCATTTGCGAGCCTCGCCCCGTGGACCGGCTGCAGCGGGTGTCTCAGGCCGCTGCGGGAACCGACGATCGAACACACCCTCGGCAATGCGATTTTTCAGGATTTCAAGCGAGCCGCCAGCGATCATCCAAGCCCGCGTCCGCCGAAAACAATATTGCACGATGCTGTCCTCGCTGACGCCGTAGCCGCCCATGACCTGCATGGCTTCGTTGGCGGCAAAGAAACCAGCCTCGTTGCAGGCAAGCTTTGCCATGGCCGTGTCCTGCGCGGACGGCAGGCCCCGGTCGGCTCGTGTCACGGCCCGCATCAGCAGGAGCTGTGCGCTATCGAGCTTCACCAGCATCTCAGCGAACTTCCACTGCAACCCCTGGAACTCGCACAAAGGGCGGCCGAATTGCTTGCGTGTGAGCGCGTGCTCGCGTGCAACGTCGAAGGCATGGCGGCCGACAGCAACGGCGCGCGACGCGTTGCCGAGCCGCTCGACGTTGAAGCCTGCGATCTGCTTCTTAAAGCCGCCTGGGCCGAGCAGGACGTTGCTCGACGGCACGAAGACGTTGTCGAAATGCAGCTCGCACCACGCCTCGCCGTTCATGAACGCTGACGGCCGGCCGATCGTAAACCCCTCCGCACCACGCTCGATCAGCACCGAGCCAATGCCCCCAACCCCCGGTCCGAACCGCACATAGACGAGGAACACCTGCGCTTCGCCCGAATGCGTGCCGAAGACCTTCGAACCTTTGATGCGGTAGCCCGAGCCGTCCGGCGTCGCTGAGGTCGCAAGTTCGGTCACGGCGGAGCCGGCCTCGGCCTCGGTCATACCAACGGCCATCGTCTCCGTCCCAGCGAGCAGCCCTGGCAGGAAGCGCTCTTTCTGCATGGGCGTTGCATACTGGGCAAAGGTTCGGATCGCACCAAAGTTGCCCGCCTGGACAACGTCCGCACTGCGCGGGCAGTGAGCAGCGACGGCCTGGATTGCAAGAACGGCATCGATCAGTCGCCCGCCCTGTCCACCGTCGGCTTGCGGGATCGTGATGCCGAGCAACCCGATCTCGGCGCAGCGGCGCGCAACGTCGAACGGGAACGCCCCCGACATCGCACGGGCAACCTTATCGGCTGCAAGCTCGTTTTCGGCAAAACGTGCAACGCTATCCCTGAAAAGCACCTGTTCGTCGGTCAGTTCAAAGTCCACGTCTGATCCTCCGTAAGGCGCAAGCGCTTACCAAGCAGCAAAAGTGCGGAACCGGTCAGCATGGGAGTCGCGCCGCCGAGTTGGCGCCAGATGAGGTGGCACATCCGATGACCGGCGAGCCGGTCGCGCGAGAATGCAATGCGCCGTTGGCGCTTTGACAGCCTTCGAACCCATTGCGAGGTATGCCATATCGTCAAAGCTCTCGCAGAAATCTGCCAAAGGCACCATATAGTGGACCAGATCAGGCTGGGCCCGCACTGGTTTCGAAGCTGCGTCTGTCATGCAGTTGGGCCTGGATGGCACAAAGCCCTTGGACGAAAAGTCGATGACCGACCCGCACCGCACGCTCCAGCCGACACCCAGCACCGCTGAGTTGGCCGCCACGCCGGCCGCGCCGGCGACGCCCTTGAACGGCCGCTTCGTCGATCCCGTGATCCCGCAGCTTGCGCACTGGCAGGCTGAGGGAATTTCCTCGGCACTCGTCACCCTCGTTGCGGTCGACGGATCTTCGCCGCGCCCGGTCGGCAGCCAGATCGCGGTCAACGTGCACGGCGATGCTGTCGGCACGATCACGTCGGGATGCGCGGAGGCGACGCTCGTTGCCGAGGCACTGGCTGCGATCGAGAAGGCGACCCGTAAAGTCGAAAGGTACGGCAAGGGTTCGCGCTACATGGACGTTCGCCTGCCGTGCGGGTCAGGCATCGACGTCTTGATCGACGGCCACCCGGACCGCGACATGGTCGCGCGGGTCGCCGACGCGATTGTGCGGCGCCAGCCTGTCTCATGGACGATACCGCTTCCCGATGCTGCGGTGGTTGTACCTCCTGACGTCGCAGCGCTCGACGTGGTTGGCCCCACCGAAGCCGATCTCCCGCGCTCGGCTCTTGACCCCGAGGCACGCTGGTTCAAGCGCGTCTACCTGCCGAGCCTCGCGGTTTCAATTGCCGGCCGGGGACCGGCGGTCAGGGCACTTGCCGAAGTTGCAGCAGCCATGGCGTGGCCGGTGCACGTCGCATCCCCTGATCAGCCGTTGCTCGAAGCGCTCCGGCCGCAGGCCCAGTCGTGCTCGCATCTTACACGGCCCTCCGACTTCGACGCATCCCACGTCGACCCATGGACTGCGGTCGTGCTCCTCTTCCACGATCACGACTGGGAGCCTGAACTGCTTGAGCGCGTTCTCAACAGTCGCGCCTTCTACGTCGGGGCCCTTGGCAGCTTGCAGACGCAGGCGCAACGGCGCGCGATCCTTGCGGCGCGCGGCGTTTCCGCCGGCGCGATCGACATGGTTCGGGGGCCGATCGGGCTCGACATCGGAGCAGAAAACCCTGTCGAGATTGCGCTGTCGACTGCGGCAGAGATCGTCGCCGCGGCCCGCGTCCGCAGGTTGACGAGCCCGACCGTCAGGCCAGGCGAGGACATGGCGGGGGCGCGATGGCCGGGCCATCGCGCGGCCCGATGAATGCACGGCGCATTGCATGTGCCGCTGGGCGATTGCGGTTGGCTGGACAAGGCGTTTCGCAACTTCGGCACGCAAGTGCCCATGACGATACATCAGTACATTGATGTTGATGCCTCCGGTGCCATATACGACGGCATGACCGCAGCAACGAGAACCCCATTCTGGCGCATGCATGGGCTCGGCAACCAAATTCTGGTTGTCGACGAAAGGGCAACGGGTGTCCGCCTCGGCTCCGAAGCGGCGCGCGATCTCGGCTCTGCCCCGGACCTCGGTTTCGATCAACTGATGTCGATCCGCGACGCCGGCGTGGCGGGGGTCGATGCTGAAATCGCAATCTTCAATCGCGATGGCTCGACGGCCGGCGCGTGCGGCAACGGCATGCGTTGCGTCGGGCTCGTCGCGCGCGAAATCCTGGGCGGTGACCGGTTCCTATTCCTGGTCGGCGGGCAACTGCTGCGCGTCAGCGTCGACACCGCCGAGCGCGTCGTCGTCAATATGGGCCGGCCGCGCTTTGACTGGCACGACATCCCGCTCGCCGAGCCGTTCGCCGACACCCGATATATCGAGTTGCAGATCGGCCCGATTGACAATCCGCTGCTGCACTCGCCCTCAGTCGTCAATGTCGGCAACCCGCATGCTGTGTTCTGGGTCGATGACCTCCACGCCTACGATCTGGCGGCAATTGGCCCAATGCTCGAGAACCACCCGATTTTTCCCGAGCGGGCCAATATTTCACTGGCACAGATCGTCTCGCGGTCGCACGTTCGGGTTCGCACATGGGAGCGTGGAGCTGGGCTGACGCAAGCGTGCGGCTCAGCAGCGTGTGCCGTTGCCGTTTGCGCGGCACGCACGCGTCGCCTGGATCGGTCGGCAACCGTATCCTTGCCGGGCGGGGACCTGTCGATCATGTGGCGTGACGACGACACAATCGAAATGGCGGGCCCGGCAAGCCATCTGTTCGCAGGTCACCTCACCGTTGGCCCGGGCACGGCGGTGAGGGTCTGAGGCGGCGATGGAAACGCACACGCATTTGGCCGCGGCAACGCTCGACGACGCCAGCGCGACCAGCAGGGACGATCCACATTCAACACGCGGTGGTCGGAGTGAGACGCGCACTGGCGCGGTTTCGCAGCAGACGACGCGCACCACCGACGTCGATTTCGTAACACTTGGCTGCCGGTTGAACGGTTACGAGACAGAGGTCATGCGCGCGCACGCAGCCGCTGCCGGCCTCCACGATGTCATCGTCGTCAACACCTGTGCCGTGACCGGCGAGGCCGTCCGCCAAGCGCGGCAGACGCTCCGCAAGCTTGCACGTGAGCATCCGGATCGGCGCCTTATCGCAACGGGCTGCGCCGTGCAAATCGACCCCGACGGCTTTGCAGCCATGCCGGAGGTCGCCCACGTGATCGGCAATGCCGAGAAAACCGATCCACGGACGTTCTCTGCGCTTGCCACGGCAGACCTTGCTCGCATCGCCGTCAACGACATCATGAGCGTGCGCGAGACGGCGGCGCACCTGATCACAGGCTTCGGCGGACGCGCCCGCGCTTATGTCGAGGTCCAGAACGGCTGTGATCACCGCTGTACGTTCTGCGTCATTCCATTCGGCCGTGGACCATCCAGATCGGTCCCCATGGGCGACGTTGTTGCGCAGGTGAGAACTCTCGTGGACGCCGGCTATCAAGAAGTCGTGCTCACAGGCGTCGACATCACGTCCTTCGGGGCCGATCTTCCAGGACGCCCGAAGCTCGGACGTCTCGTCGACCATATCCTACGCGAGGTGCCCGACCTTGCGCGGCTGCGCTTGTCCTCGATCGACCAGGTCGAAGTCGACGAACATCTGATGCGCGCCATCGCCGAACAGCCTCGCCTGATGCCCCATCTACACCTCTCGCTGCAGTCCGGCGACGACCTGATCCTGAAGCGCATGAAGCGGCGCCATTCGCGTATCGATGCGATCCGCTTTTGCGAAGCGGCGCGACGCCTGCGCCCAGAAATCACATTCGGCGCCGATCTGATCGCGGGCTTCCCAACCGAGACCGAGGCGATGTTTGCAAACACGCTCGACATTGTCGATGCCTGCGATCTCTCCTATCTCCACGTTTTTCCGTTCTCGCCGCGAGCTGGAACGCCGGCGGCCCGCATGCCACAGCTCTCGAAGGGCGTGATCAAGGAACGCGCAGCGCAGCTCCGCGCAAAGGGGGCTGTCGCAAAAGCACGCCTGCATCAGCGCATGCTCGGGACCACGGTGCGCGCCGTGCTTGAACGCAGCGATTTGGCACGAGCAGAAAATTTCACAGAGATCATGATCCTACGAGACAGCATGAATGGCGAGCAGGGCGATCAGGCGCCGAACCTTGGCGCATGCGTCGACATCGAGGTGCTCGCCACACGAGCGGGGCAGCTCTACGGGCGGGTCGCGGTCGACGCCGCCGACGCGAGGGCGGATCGTTGAGCGGATCGGGCAAAACGGGCGGTCTCTTTGGCGGCTTGTTCGGTCGCAAATCGGGGCCGATGGCTGGCGATCCTCCAGTCGAAGTTGCACCTACGACGCCGGTCGCGGCGCCGGCTCCCCCCTCACCCGACCCGCAGCCAGGTGCCACTGCGGTTGCGCCCCCGGCGGAGCCTAAGCGCTCCTGGCTGCAGCGTCTGACGGGCGGACTTGCGAAGACGTCGTCGCAACTCGCCGGCGGCCTTACTGCTCTGTTCACGAAGCGTAAGCTCGATGCCGACACACTCCAAGACTTGGAGGACTTGCTCATCCAGGCCGATCTCGGAGTCGATACGGCAGCCCGCATCACGCAAGCTGTGAGCAGCGGGCGCTACGATCGTTCGGTGACGCCGGAGGAGGTGCGTGAGATCCTGGCCAACGAGGTCGCGAACGTCCTCGGGTCCGTCGCGGCCCCCTTGGTCATCGACCCGTCGCGGGCGCCACACGTCATCCTCGTCGTCGGCGTCAACGGCGCGGGCAAGACGACGACGATCGGCAAGCTCGCAGCTCAATTCACCGGTCAGGGCCACACGGTCGTGCTCGCGGCCGGCGACACGTTCCGCGCAGCAGCGATTGATCAGCTGAAAGTCTGGGGCGAGCGCACGGGCTGCCCTGTCATCGCGCGAGACGTCGGCACCGATGCAGCTGGCCTCGCATTCGACGCCGTCTCGTTCGCAAAAAACCAACAATCTGATGTCATCCTGATCGATACCGCTGGCAGACTACAGAACAAGACCGCACTTATGGACGAACTCGACAAAGTCGTGCGTGTCGTGCGCAAGATTGATCCGAGTGCGCCCCACAGCGTGTTGCTCGTGCTTGATGCAACGACGGGACAAAACGCGCTGGCGCAGGTCGCCACGTTCACGGAGCGTGTCGGTGTGACGGGACTGATCATGACGAAGCTCGATGGCACGGCGCGCGGTGGGATCCTCGTCGCCATCGCTGCAAAGTTTGCTTTGCCGATCCACGCGATCGGCGTTGGTGAAGGCGTCGAAGATCTGTCGGCATTCGACGCTGCCGAGTTCGCGAAGGCCTTGGCCAGAACCTGAATGGCGCACCGTCAGTGTGCGAATGTTGTGAACGGAGACCGAGGCATGGCGGGCATCCTGCGCCGCATCTATCCCTTCAACGCTGAACAGAGCGTCAACCTCTTGAGCGAGTTCGGCCCGCTCATCACGCTGTTTGTGGTGAACGCGGTCTATGGCGTGACAGCTGGTATCTGGGCACTGATCGGCTCGACGGTGCTCGCGCTCATCGTCATGTGGATCGTGCTGAGACGGCTCCCGATCTTCGCCCTGATTGCAGGCGGCATCACGCTCGTTTTCAGCGCCATATCGCTCTATTACGATGATCCGATGTGGGTGCAGCTCAAGGTCACGCTATTCAATGCCGTGTTTGCAGCCTTCCTCTGGATCGGCCTCCTCATGAACAAGAACTTTTTCAAGTATACGTTCGAGAAGTCATTCCACTACACGGCGGAGGGCTGGAACAAGTTCACGCGCAGCTTCATCGTTTTGTTTCTCCTGCTCGCAGCGGCCAACGAAGCCATTCGCCTGATCTTCTGGCACTCCGAACAGTATGATCTCCTCGGTTGGCAAACTGACGGTCTGAATGTCTGGGTGATGTTCAAGATCGTTATTGTGATGCCGATCACGGGGCTATATGCATTCGTGATGACGCGCCGCCTGCAGCATTACGCGATCGACCCGCCAGATGCTGTAGTGCCAGTGCACAAATCGACGGCCCCGGCGGCGTCCCGGTTTTGATCGGTGTCGCCCTCACGCGTGGCCGCCCGACGCGGTCGCGGACCCCGGCGGTTGTCGTGCGCCAACTGCCTGACGGCGTCGTAACGTCTCGGGTTGGGTCTGGGCGTTCGTTTCATTCGCAGCGGGCGCGTTCGGGCTTTGAGCAGCCGGCCTAACCGTGGCAGAAGACCTGATGACAAACGACGCACCAAACGACCAACGGCCAAGTGGAGCTGCCGCAGCAGACAGCCCGTCCAGCGACGCTTATACCGCTCACTCTGGCGACGGCACGAATGCCGCTCACGAGAGTGGCTCGCTGCTCAAGCTCGCTGTCGAAGCTGGCCCTCTGCTTGTTTTCTTCCTCGCGAATTCCTACTCCGAAGAACTTTTCGGGGCGAGCGGCAACGAGAAAATCTTCTGGGCGACTGGAGTATTCATGGTCGCAACGGCAATATCTCTTGTCACCTCTCGCCTGCTCTTTAACCGAATTCCGATCATGCCACTTGTGTCGGGCGTGTTCGTCTTTTTGTTCGGCGGGCTTACGCTTTGGCTGCAAGACGAGTTATTTATCAAATTGAAGCCGACGATCGTCAATCTACTCTTTGCAACCATTCTTTTCACTGGGCTTTTAGGTGGCCGCCCACTGTTGAAGTTTTTGTTTGGCGACGCATTCCGGCTGACCGAAGAGGGCTGGCGCATCCTGACGATCCGCTGGGCCTGGTTCTTCGTGTTCCTTGCAGTGCTGAACGAAGTCATCTGGCGATCTTTTTCGACCGATTTCTGGGCGGGCTTCAAGCTTTTTGGCGTCTTGCCGATCACGCTCATCTTTGCGGCTGCACAGATCGGTGTTCTCATGAAGCATCAGCTCGGCGCACCGGAACGCAAGTGATCGTCGCAGCTAGATGATCGCACTCTGAGCGCAGCCGTGCCGGTGATAGGTCCCGGGACGTCGACACATCGTCCGTGCTCCCAACGCTTGCAAGCGCTGCGAGCCGGCACCCCAAGGCTCAATTGAGGCGCCCAGGGTCCATCAGCGGTCGATTTTCAAACAACTTTTAAGTTCATCTTTCCCTAGGCTTAGGAATCGAACAGTTTGAACGAAGTCCAAACGTTGCTGGTAAGGTTGCAGCAATCATTCGGGCAGAGTGTCTTTGACGGTCGTTCAAGGTGCGATGACTGGCTGTGGCCGCAATCCCTCCCGCCTCGTGGGCGTCTCGGATTTCGGCCGCACGATGAGGCCGCGGCGCTTCCGTTCGGAGCCGGTTGCGCAGAGGTCAGGCCAAAAGCAGAAAACTGGGACACGGGACATGGGTGACGTGACACAGCCTGACAGCGAGGACAGCAAACTCGCCAAATCTCCGCTCCATCTTCTGCATCGCGCAGGACAGCGCGCGGGAGACATCTTCCAAGCAGAAATGTCGAGCGGGGGACTGACGCCAAGGCAGTACGCGGTCCTCGTGACCGTTGCGCAGCACGAGGGGCTCAGTCAGACCAATCTTGTGGAGAAAACCGGAATTGACCGCTCCACGTTGGCAGACATCATCCGCCGAATGCTCAAGAAGGGACTTCTGCAGCGGCGAAGAACAAAAGAAGACGCTCGCGCCTACTCGGTCAAACTGACCGACGAAGGTCGACGGGTTCTGCAAGCTGCAGAGCCGATGGCCGATCGAGTCGACGAGCGAGTGCTCGCGGTTCTGCCGGGCCCGCAGAGGGACCAGTTCTTGCGGGACCTCAGTCTGATCATCGAAGCGCTCGCAATGTCGGATGCGGAATTGAGCGCCGCAAGCCGCGATGCAGAGATCAAGAAAGACTAAGCATTCCACGCCAGAAGCATCGTGCAACGGTCGGCGTCTCGACGCCACCGTTCCATGTGAATTTCAGAGGTACGTCCAAGCACCAGTGAAGCTGCTTGCTGCTTGCTGCCTGCCACTCGGTCGCGGTGCACATTGCTCGGCCGCGAACGTGAAGAACGGCGCGCGTGAGGGCTTCCGTTTGCTCAAGGTTCTGACGCTTGGTGGCGTACAAGCAGCGATGGGAACCAAGCGTCAGTTCCACAACATCAGTGAATGATCCGACCATACTCGCATAAAATGCGCGACCGGGGGCGTTCGGATAGAGACGGTCTCCAATACTCAATCGCAGAGCAATTTCATCCGCCCCGCTAATCGCGAAGCGGTGTAGTCAGGTCGGAGAATGCTCAGTTGATATTGCGACGTCTGATGGGCGGTGTCAGATCGGCGCGGAGCAATGCAAGGTTGGCGAGCCGAGGCCCAACCACAGGCCCAACCGCCCGCCTTTTCGAGAGCGGCAAAATCCTGTTACGCACCTCTGATAGTCATCGTTGAATGGCTTAACCGGCGCGCCGCATGCGGCGACCTGCGACCCCAGGACACACACCATGGGACCAACGTCAGCAATCGCGGCGCTGATCCTCGGCGGGGCAGCCTTGCTCTGGCTTGGCGCGCGCACTTTGGAGCAGATGCTGCTCTATCATCCAAATTCCAGGCCCGCTTCACCAAGTGACTTTGGCCTGAACGGTTTCCAGGAGCACAGGCTTGCTCGGCCAGACGGGGCCGAGATCGTGATCTGGGTGGGAGGCCCCCATGATGCCGAGACCACGATCGTCTATTTCCATGGCAATGGCGGACATGTCGGTGGGCGAGCGGAGCGGCTCGCGGCGTTCGTTGCGGTGGGCCACCGTGTGACGATCATGGCCTATCGCGGATACTCGGGGAGCACGGGACGACCTTCGGAAGCGGCCAACAAGTCCGACGCCCTTGCCGTGGTCGACTGGGTGAAAACAACCACAAAGCATCCGCGACCCTTGATCCTTTATGGCGAGTCGCTCGGGACCGGAGTCGCGATGTCCGTTGCAGCGCGCAGCGCCGTCAGCGGCGTCATTCTTGAAGCTCCCTACACGTCCATCGCCGAGGTTGGCAGCCGCGTTTACCCGTTCCTGCCGGTGAAACTCGTGATGCGAGACCGCTATGACACCAGAGCCTACCTCGATAGGGTCACGGTTCCTGTGCTGATCGTGCACGGTGATCAGGATGAACTGATCCCGATCGACATGGCGCGCGAGATTGTGGCCGCGCTCGGCCCGCAGGCGCGTCTTATCGAGGTTGCGGGGGCTGGCCACAACGATGTTTACCGTTCTGGCGCATTCGGCCACGTGCTTGACTGGATCACAGCAATCGAAGCTGCGTCTCGCGGGCACGAACCCGGCGCGCAAACCCGATAAGATAGATCAGCTGTCGACGCCCCTAGGACCCCAGATCAGACGTCGCTGCACCATCCGCAACGCCCGACTTCCAGGGGCTTCCGATCGAAAAGCGGTACGAGATCCAATATGCTGCTCATACCTTTTGCTTTCCGCAGCTCGTTTGGACGTCTGACGAGGGTGACAGACGTATGACGGGAAGCGGGTCTTAGGGCCGAGAGCAGGGTGCGCTACTGCAGCATCAGTCGCCCTGCAGTCTCACCGCGCCATGTCCCACAAACGGCCCACACACTACAAGGGCCCAACCTTCATCGTGCACGCGTGGCGGTCTTACCCTTCGCAGGGAGCAAACCTTCGCGCTGCGCCCGCTTGCGCGCGAGCTTCCGCGCGCGGCGAATGGCCTCTGCCTCTTCACGAGCGCGCTTCTCTGAGGGTTTCTCATAATAGTTGCGCAGCTTCATTTCCCGGAAGATGCCTTCGCGCTGCATCTTCTTCTTGAGCGCCTTCAGCGCCTGATCGACGTTGTTGTCACGAACCAGAACCTGCACGAGCCTCGACCTGCCTTTCACAGTCTCCGTTACGGCACTGGGGCCGCCGGGTGTGGACTTCGATACCGCTTCAGAGGAGCCGCCAGACCAGCACAACCGCGAAGACGTCAGGACCTCCCTGATCCCGCATCCGCGCGCATCTTGGCCGATGCTAGCTGTCCCGCAACAGCAATGGGCCCGGATGGTCGTCCGAGCGCTTCGTTGTGCGTATAACAGCGCAGCCAGCCGTTGTCCACGCCGCGATCTGAGTGCCGCAAGCTGAGGACGGTGTAACGATCGGTGGCTCACCCTCGGGTCCGCTGCTGCACAACGTTGACATGGCCCATCTTCCGCCCCGGGCGCGGGGCGGATTTCCCATAGAGATGCAAGGCTGTACTTGGTCTTGCTGCGTGGTCGCGCCACGAAGCCATATCATCGCCGATCAGATTGTGCATGACCACGTCGGAATGGCGTGCAAGATCGCCGATCGGCCAACCAGCAATGGCGCGAATGTGAGCCTCGAACTGATCGATCACGCAGCCATCCTGGGTCCAGTGGCCGGAATTGTGGACCCGTGGTGCAATCTCGTTGACGAGGAAAGACCCGCCTTTGGCCAGCGGTGAACCCGGACAGTAAAACAATTCTACTGCCAGAACGCCGACGTATCCGAGTTCGTCGGCAATGCGGCTGGCAAGGCTCCGCGCCTCCTCGAGAGCCGCGTCCGGCAAGCCGGAGGGCACCGTCGATCGCCTTAGGATCCCACCAGAGTGCTCGTTCCAAGGGATATCGAAGGCTACGTTCTCGCCAGCAATCGACCGCACGTTGAGGACAGACACTTCGCACGCGAATGATACCCGACGCTCGACAATGCAAGGACCAAGCGCAAGCACGTCCGCGGCTGCCTCGAGGCCATCGCCGGCACGCACCCGGGCCTGCCCCTTTCCATCGTAACCGAACCGGCGCGTCTTGATCAGCGCTTCGCCGTCGAGCTGAGCCAGGGCGTTTGGGAGCTCGGACAAGCGATCAATGGGCTGGAAGGGAGCAACGGCCTGGCCGCAGCGCTCTGAAATAAAGCGCTTTTCGGCCAGCCGATCCTGGGCAACACGCAGCGCGAGCGGTCCCGGCCGGACCGGCAGGTGGTTGGCGAGCGCATCGGCTGCAGCGACCGGAACATTCTCGAATTCGTAGGTTGCAACAGCCGCGCCCCGGGCAAACGCCAGCAGCGCTGCCGTATCGTCGTAAGCACCAACAGTCGTGCGCGCCGCAACGTCGAACGCAGGGTTTTCCACCGCGTCCGAATATACGGCGCAGCGCATCCCGAGCCGGGAAGCGGCCTCGCACAGCATGCGCCCAAGCTGCCCGCCTCCGAGGATCAGGATTTCGGCGCCAGGTTCGATCGTGGCCTCGACCGAGCATTCGTCTCGCAAGCGTGCGTCCACCGGATTTGGCTCGTCGCCTCCCGCGCTGTCAGCACTGGTTCCGACCTCGCGTGTCATGGATCAGTTCCCACCGAAATCAACGCCATCTGAAGGCGCATCGGCCACGGAGCTGGTGCGCGCATCACGCCAGTTCGCCACGCGCGCGAGAAGGGCCGGATCGCCGAGCGCCAGGATCTGAGCTGCGAGCAAGCCTGCGTTGAGCGCACCCGCCTCACCGATCGCAAGCGTTCCGACCGGCACCCCGCCGGGCATCTGAACGATCGACAGCAGACTGTCCTGGCCCCGCAGAACGCGGCTCTCGACCGGCACACCGAGGACGGGCAGCGTTGTCAATGACGCGGCCATGCCAGGAAGGTGCGCCGCACCGCCAGCCCCTGCGATGATCACCCGAATGCCTCGTGCCTGCGCGCCCCGGGCGTACGTGTACAGGCGGTCTGGCGTGCGATGCGCCGACACGATCCTGGCTTCGTAAGCGATCTCAAGCGCCTCGAGCACTGAGCAGGCATGCTTCATTGTCGGCCAATCGGATTGGCTCCCCATGATCACGCCGACAATAGGGTTCGGATCGGCCATCAGGCACTCCCACGTCATCAAAGCGGAAGCGCGAGACCAAATCAGTCCGCGGCGCGCTTTGCAAGCCGGACAGCGCACGGCGGGGGTCGTTGGTCAGCGGCTGCCCGCCGTGCGACGCCCTTGGCACAGGAACCAGAGCGCGGCCTGCGAAGGATGCACGCCTCAAGGGGCGGCTGTGCGGCGCCGATGCGTTGTCTTCTCCCATAATGCCGTGTTCCCCGAGCCGCGCCAAAGCTGCCATAAGGCCCGATAACCGGCGACCGAGATCAGCAGCCAGTAAATGGGCATGAGCGGCACCGAGAGCAGAAGACGGAACCGGCCCCGCCCGACCGCGGCTGCCGCCGCGAGCCCGAGTGCGGATACGGCACCAACCGTCACCATCAGGGCGGATGCGATCAAAAGGAGCTGATGCGCGCGATCGACGCCCTGAAATGGAGTGGTGCGCGACAACTCCGCAGCTAGCAGCGCGAGGCCGAGCGGGTAGAGCAGAACCGACGCCAACAGCCCGAGCGTCAGCACGTGGAAGCCGACCCAGCGCCAAGGTCCAAACTCACGCATCGAACGCAGCGGGCGCCGGGTGTGAACCGCATAGGTCTGCAGCCAACCTTTGATCCAACGGGTTCGCTGGCGCAACCAATTCGGGAACTTCGCAGGGGCCTCTTCCTCGGTATCTGACGCCAGCACCTGCACCCGATACCCAAACCGTACGAGCCGCATCCCGAGATCTGCGTCCTCGGTCACGTTGTGAGCATCCCATGCCCCGACGCGCCTGAGGGCTTCGACACGGAAATGGTTTGACGTGCCACCGAGCGGGATCGGAAGCCTCGCCATCTCGAGAGCTGGAAGCAAGCCCTCGAACAGGGCCCCGTATTCGAGCGCGAACTGGCGCGTGAGCCAGGTTTCCCGCCAATTGTGGATGGTCAGTCGCGCCTGAAGGCAGGCCATCGCCGGATCAGAAATTGCGAAACGGCCGATCGCGTCGCGCAACTGGCGCGGGTGCGGCACGTCCTCGGCATCGTAAACGACGAGAAACTCTGCCTCGATCGACTGCAAAGCATAGTTGAGTGCCTTCGGCTTGGTCCTGACTGGACACATCGGCACCGTCACCAATCGCATGTGGGGCGGCGGATTGGTGAGGGTAATCGCATCGAGCGTCTGTCGGTCGTCTGCCTCGCAGATCAAGACGATATCAAGGAGGTCAACGGGGTAATCGATGGCTGCCAGGGCATCGATCAGGTCGGCCGCGATCTCAGCCTCTCGGTAGAGTGGGACGAGAATGGCATAGGTCTGCCGCGGCGGGTCAGCCGGAGTTGCAGCACAAGGCTCTCCGGTGCGCTCAACATCATAGACGCCGACTGCCATGAGTGCGAGGCAGCGCAGAGCGACGGCGGCGATGAATAGCCCACCGACCGCAATCATCAAGGATGCTGCAGCCGTCGCCGGCGCCACCACCATGCCGGCAATCAACCCGCAACCGCATGCAGAAAGCGCGAGCTTCTGCCACACCCATAGGCCTGTCGCTGCAGAAGCCTCCGGCATCGTCAGCAATAGCCCGTTGCGTGCGGCGTCGAGATCAAGTTGCTCGAGCAGATCATCGCGGGGGCCGTCGCCAGGGCCTGACCGCGGCAGCGGCGGCGGAACAAGCCGGGCGGGAGCCGGAATAGGAGCCCGCGCACGCCCGTTCGGTGGCAACTCTGGCGGGCGGGGAACGGGGGGTGGAGGCACCCAGGGGGAACGGGCCCCGGCATCAGTGTCGTGCGGTCGCGCTCCGAAGACACTGCGCTGAGACGCTCTTCTGCCGGAAGTCGCTTGCGACATCGCACCGCGCACAAATGCTGTCGGCCGGGTGAGAGCCTGGAGATGCCGCTGCAGCCGAAACCGATTTGAAGAATGAA
The DNA here is from genome assembly GCA_050330095.1 of Hyphomicrobiaceae bacterium. Taxonomy (GTDB): domain Bacteria; phylum Pseudomonadota; class Alphaproteobacteria; order Rhizobiales; family Hyphomicrobiaceae; genus JBCBWG01. The sequence continues at coordinate 20,738 of JBHJOC010000042.1, read as the reverse complement.
CAACCAACAACAGTGTACAGCGGACTGATACGAAACGCGTCACGTTCTTTTGGTGCGTTGGACCCTTGGCGAACACGCGAGACGCGCCAACCGCCAGCCGGCGCGAGGCGGTTTTGAACAGGCATCGCCTTGACGGCATCCGGCCGAGCGGTGATCACCAGTCGCAGTTGCTCGCATCCCGCGGACGAAGACATCGAAGGTGCACGACCATGACCCGGACGACCGCCCCCTCGAGAGATTCACAACGAGGACCAGGCGCCATGTGGCTTTGGGCTTGGACATTCTGCGCGGTGGCACTGTTGATCGTGTTTGCTGGGGAGACAGAGAGTCGCGCGCAAACGCTGGCCGAGGATCGGGCCGTGCCACGGCAAGTCGTGATCAGGTTCGCAACGACGGACGATTTTCCCCCGTTCAATGCCCGCGACGACGACGGGAGCCTCGTTGGCTTCAACGTCGACCTGGCGCGGGCCCTGTGTATTGAGCTCGAGGCAACCTGCGACGTCACGCCCTATCCCTGGGCAAGTCTCTTCGACAGGCTCGATCGGGACCAGAGCGATGCGGTGATCGCAAGCCACAGGATCACGTCCGCGACCTTGCAGCGAGTTGACTTCACGCAGGCCTATTTTCACACCCCCGGGCGCTTCGCCGTGCGCAGGACGGGCCCGTCGCTCGACATATCCCCTTCAGGGCTCGATCGCACGCGGATCGCCGTTGCGCGCGACACGCGGCACGCCGCATTCATCGACGCCTTCTTCAGAACGAGCCGTATCAGCAGGTTCGATACGCCGGAAGCTGCACGCAATGCGCTCAAGGCTGGTGAGGTCGACGCGCTGTTCGATGACGGAACGAGCCTCGTCTTCTGGATTAACGGGACGGCATCGGAAGGTTGTTGCGATCTGGCGGGTGGTGCTTACCTCGAACCGAGATACTTTGGCGATGGGATTGCCATCGCCGTGAAGAAGGGAAACGTGGCGCTGCGGCAGGACCTCGATCGTGCCATCGATGGTCTGCACGCGAGCGGGCGCATGATCGAATTGATGCAGCGGTATTTCCCCCGTCAGGTGTTCTGAGCATCGCATCGGGCGGATGGCAGGCTTGGTGCGGATCGGTTGACGCGTGGACCGAGGAGCCTGTGACATTTGGCGCTTGTGGGACATCAAGCAACGATGTTCGCGCATTGGGGCGGAGTGTCACACTCCTGCAACCTGAATCCGGTCATTGCGCTCGCATGACTATACTGTCCTCAAGGGACATGCGCGCGGAACAGGCGTATCGAACGCGGGGGTCGATCCAAACACAACTTTGCGTCGGACAGGTCAGGCACTTACAGTACCGTCAGCCTGCGCGGCGGTGCGACGGGACGGATGACGGATGGCTCATTACAGAACGCTCTTTATTTCGGATGTTCACCTCGGAACAAGGGGGTGCCAAGCCGAGTTGCTGATCAACTTCCTTGATGAGCACGACGCCGACACAATCTACCTGGTCGGGGACATTCTCGATTTCTGGCGCATCAAGCGTGGGGCCATCTGGCCACAGGCGCACAACGACGTGTTGCAGAGGCTGCTCGGGAAGGTCCGCCGCGGCACCAAGGTCATCTATATCCCCGGTAACCATGACGACGGGCTGCGAGACTATTGCGGATCGCGGTTCGGTGGCATTGAATTGGTCAGGGACGCGGTTTTCACGGCTGCCGATGGCAAACGATATCTCGTGATCCACGGTGACGAGTTCGACGTCGTTGTGCGCTACGCAAAGTGGCTCGCTTTCCTGGGTGATCGCGGTTACCAACTTGCCATGTGGTGCAACTGGCCGGTCAACGCCGTCCGCAAGCGGCTGGGGCTCGGTTACTGGTCGCTGTCGAGCTACTTGAAACTTCGGGTCAAGACTGCCGTGAACTTCATCGGCGATTTTGAAAATTCACTCTCGGCCGAGGCCCGGCGCCGCGATGCCGATGGGGTAATCTGCGGCCATATCCATCATGCAGCTTCGCGCATGATCAGCGACATTCATTACGTGAACACAGGCGACTGGGTGGAAAGCTGCACAGCGATCGTCGAGACGAACGACGGCGCGCTGGAACTCATTCGTTGGCCGGAGGTGTTGCGGGTCAGAGAGGTGCGTCGCCAGATCAAGTCGGCTGCCCTGGAGGCTGCTGCCTGATGCGCGTGCTTGTGGCCACGGATGCTTGGCGGCCGCAAGTCAACGGCGTCGTTCGAACCTACGAACGGCTCGATGAGGAAGTGCGCAAACTCGGTGTCGAACTCGCAATCGTTTCGCCTGCTGAGTTCCGCTCTATCCCATGTCCGACCTACCCAGAGATCAGGCTCGCGGTGCCTGGCTATCAATATCTGATCGAGCGCGTGGCCTGCATCAGGCCGGATGCCGTGCATATCGCGACAGAAGGGCCTGTCGGGTGGATGATGCGCGCGTACTGCATCGGCCGCCGGATCCCGTTCACGACGTCGTTCCACACCCGCTTTCCCGACTATTTGCGGTCGCGCTTCTTCATCCCGGTCGACTGGACCTTCGCGGCACAGCGCCGCTTCCACAATGCAAGCGCCGGCATGATGGTCGCGAGCAAGAGCCTTGCCGACGAACTCGGTGCGCGCGGATTTCAGAAAATCATGCCGTGGACCCGCGGCGTCGACACAAACCTCTTCCGTCCGCGTGGTGAACGGCTGTTCGGCGACGGGCCGATCTTTATCTATGTGGGTCGGGTGGCCATCGAAAAGAATATCGAGGCCTTCCTCAAGCTCGACTTGCCGGGTCGCAAGGTCGTTGTCGGCGCCGGACCGATGCTCGACGTGCTGCGCTCACGATATCCAGACGTCACATTTCTGGGAAAGCTCGTCGGCGAGGATTTGGCGCGGGCCTACGCCTCAGCGGATGTTTTCTGCTTTCCGAGCAAAACCGACACGTTCGGCATCGTGCTGCTCGAAGCCATGGCTTCGGGTGTTCCGATTGCGGCTTATCCCGTGACGGGACCGATCGACATCGTGCGCCAGGGCGTCTCGGGCGTGCTCGACGAAGACCTCCGAACGGCGTGCCTCGGGGCGCTCGCTTGCGCGCGCTCGGCTGTTCGCAACGAAGCTGTGACGTTCAGCTGGGAGAGCGCCGGCCGCATGTTCCTCTCGAACATCGAGACGGCATTGTTTGCGAGCCAGGGCCGCGCGGTGCCAGCCCGCCGGCGGGGGCTTGCGCAACGGCGCCGCCAGACGACAGCGACCACGGGCTGATTGGCCGGCCGTTGCCTTAAGCGGACTTAACGAAGGCCCGCAAAGATGAGCGCGATGCCCGAGACCGTCAGAACGCCGAGGACGACGCGATCAAAACCGCGCGTGTCGAGTCTGCGGTAGAGCACCTGCCCGATTTGCGACCCAGCGAACGTTGCCGGCAACGCGAGCGCGAGTGCAATGGCGAATGCCGAGGTCATCTGGCCCATGACCGCACTCGATGCGAGCATCGCGCTCAGGATCGTGAAGTTAAAGGCTTGCACCAGCGCGCGCTTCTGATCCCTGGTCCACGCATTGAGCGCGGACCATATGACAGGCGCCGGCCCCGATAGGCCCGAGATCCCGCCCATCAGGCCGCCGATGAGACCGAACGCGAGATCGCCGCGCAGCCGCCGGCGCCGAAGGACCAAAACCCCGGGCGCAACCATCATGAACACACAAAACGCAACCAGAAATGCTCCGACGCAGATCTTGAAGATCTTGTCAGGGATCAGTGGCAGCACCAGCGTGCCGATTGGAACGCCGATAAGACCCGCTGTCACGATCGCACCAACGTGCGCGAACGTGACGTCAGGAAGCACGTTTCGGATTGTCTGAGCCTGACTGAAAACGCCGCAAGCGGCGCCGAGTTGGGCTGCCACGACGGGCGGAACGGCGAACACCCAGAACGGCATGGCGGTAAGCGCCGTTCCAAAGCCCGTTAGCCCGGACAGCAGGCCGCCCGCAAAGGCTCCGGCGAGGATGAGCGCTTCGGGACACCAGGCAACCGACTGACATGCGACGAGGCTCGACATGGGTTGTGGCACGCTGTTGCGATCGCGGGGCTGAGGCAGTCCGAACGAAGGTCTTTAGAGTCCGTGCAAGCGGAAGCCCAACAGCGGCATCGTCCGCACGGGAACTGACTCGATATTTGGCCGGCGCGGACGCGTCCAAACAGGCCTTTGCAAGTCGCCGGTCACCTGGGGCGAATTGGACTTGGGCGCAGACTTGGACCTCTTGCGCCCGAGCCCATCGGTGATCGGACTCGGGCATGGCACGGCCGTGGCTTACCTGCCAAGTGCGGACACCCATTGCAGTGTCATCGCAAGGGCCCATATCACGCTTATCGGCCGAACGACTGCACGGTTCCGTGCCGCGAACGTCAAAGGCCAGAGTTCGTGATCGCGAATGCGATCGATATTTGATCAGTAGTCGGCGGTTGCTGCGTGTCGGGGCCGCTTCAAGACCACTCTATCGTGCCACGCCTTGGGACGTCGCTTCGTGAAAGGACCCCTGGTGACCCGCCTTAAAGGATTTTCCCATCCAATGTTTCTCGGCTTCGAGGACATGGACCGCCTCATCGAGCGCGTGGCCCGTGGCGCGGGCGATGGCTATCCGCCCTATAACATCGAGCGGATCAAGGCTTCGGACGATCAGCCGGAGCGTCTGAGGATTACCCTGGCCGTGGCGGGGTTCTCCGCTAGCGATCTCGACGTCACACACGAAGAGCGGCAACTGGTGATCAAGGGCCGCATCCGCGACCAGGGCGAGCGTGAATTTCTGCATCGCGGTATCGCGAACCGCCAATTCCAGCGCGCTTTCCTCATCGCGGACGGGATTGAGATCGCAACCGCAACACTCCGCAACGGCCTCCTAGAGATCGATCTCGTAAGGCCGGAGCTGAACAGAGTGGCCAAGCGTATCGCCATCCGCTCAAGCAATCCGGCTGCGGATCAGGGCGATCAAAATGCGTGATCTTGAGGTCACACGCTTGTTGCACGAATCGCGAGACCATCATTGCACCGCCGCGATTTCGTGTGACACACTCGTGTCGTCTCGCGTCCAGGCCTGTCGATCGAGGTGTGGCGCTCGACTCTCAACCTACGGAGATGCGTCATGGGAACAATGAAGCGCGATCTGCCGGTCAAGATCGGTGGCAACAGCCACATTGCATTGATCACCAAGGAAGAGCTGGCCCAGCTCGGTGATGGCGAGGTCGCCTACATCCGCGAGATGACGTCCGACGAAGCAAGTGCCGCGTTCCCGTCGATCGAGGGGCTGCCGTCCGGGTTGAACCTGTTTGCTCTGCATGCGGCGGATGGTCGACCGATCGCTTTGACCGACGATCGCGCGACGGCCATCGAGCATGCTATGGGCGACGAACTCGAAATCGCGACTCTTCACTAGTACCGCTGACCAGGAGTCCCTGCACCCTCAGCAATACCCGTCTTCCAGGGACTCCTGGTCGGTGGGCCATTCGGTGTAGCGTGCCTGCCACTTGAGTTCAGTGCTGGGTTTGCGACGCCCGCCCCATACGTCTGCTGGGGCGGGCTTCTTCTTTGGTCTCGCTCGCCGACCGATCAACCGCGATAGCGGGCAAACTGACCGCGCGGACGATACTGGATCATGTAGTCCGGAACGACCGCTGACATGGCCGTCGGCTCAAGAATGCCGAGCCCCTGCAAGGTTCTGGCCTCGTTGATCGCCGCCTGGGACACGACATTGTCGACTTCGAGCATGCGGACTTGGTCGACCGTCAGCGGGCGGAGACCCGACGGCAGCGGTTTCGAGAACAGCGCACTCAGCTTTGCGGCCCAAAACGGGAGTGACACGAACCCGCGCTTGCGCCCGGACCACTCGAGCGTGCGCTCGAGCAACGTCCTGAAGCTCGCGATCTCGGGCCCGCCGAGTTCGTAGATCGTGCCGGGCCGCGCCGCGCCGACGCAGCCAAGTGCGACGGCCTTTGCGACGTCGGCAACATAGACCGGCTGAAACCGCGTCCGACCCCCACCAATCAAGGGAAGGACCGGGCTGCTCACGGCCATCTTGGCAAATCGGTTGAAGAATTCGTCCTCAGGCCCGAATACAATCGACGGCCGCACGACCATGGCATCAGGATAAGCCGTCAAGGCTGCCGTCTCGCCGAGCGCCTTCGTTCGCGCATAACGCGCAGGACTGTTTGCATCGGCGCCAATTGCCGACATTTGGACGAAACGAGCGACGCCAGCAGCGCGTGCTGCCTTGGCGACGGTCTCGGCGCCCTCGTGCTGCAGGGCCTCGAACGTCTGGCGGCCGGACGCTGCGAGGATCCCGACCAAATTGACCACCGCGTCAGCGCCTTGCACGGCTGCTGCGACCGAGGCCGGGAACCGCACGTTGGCCTGGACGGGATGGATCTGGCCGGGCAGCCCCATCGGTTGCAGATGGCCGGCGAGATCGGGTCGGCGGACGGCCGCACGCACGCGCCATCCACGCTGCGCCATTTCGCGAACGACGTATCTCCCAACGAAACCAGAACCGCCGAACACGGTCACGAGGGGTGAAGCATTCGAATATTCGGTCATCGGCGACCTCGACTGGTGTTGCAGGCACGACGGGGGCCGACTACGCGCTGTCAAACCGCGATCGGCGGCGGCCCGGCATCTCCTACGCGCTCCAGGCGCGGCCGTGAACCACAAGTTGCGCGACCGATGGACCAACAATGCCTCTGCAGCAGCCGCGGACGAGGGGCGCATCAAACGCGTTGACATTGCAGAGCGGGAATCGTACCTCAAGCGCCCTTGCCCAGGTGGCGGAATTGGTAGACGCGCACGGTTCAGGTCCGTGTGCTGCAAGGCGTGGAGGTTCGAGTCCTCTCCTGGGCACCATCTTCTATCTAAGAATGTTGTTTCCAAAGGGAATTGTGACTGGGCATGCGGGTTTGTTCAACCCGATCATCCCCTGTTCGGCGCGATACCGAGTGTGTGAGGCACGACGAGACCGCCCGCCATCCCAGCCCGCCGAAAGCGCTGTTGCATCTGCCGCCGAAACTGCGGCCATACACGGATAAGGTAGCAAGGGCGACCCAGATGTGCGGTTGCATGCCTCGGTAGCCAGCACCAAGGCGCCGACGCTCTTCTTGATCCGGGGACACGCTGTGTCTCGTCATCCTTCCAAGGGGACGACTTCCCGCAACTCACCTGAGCGGAGCTGATCACGGACAAGATCGAACCGCGTGAGGGCTTCGGCCACATCGACCGAAGCGAGATTTTCGAACCTTATAGTCTCCCAGCCACGGCGGTGGATCCGCACTGAAATGATATAGACGTTCCGCATGCCACCCGTGGCCGGGTCAGGCCGCTGGGTGTAGCCGGACAAGGTGGCCTCGCGGAGGGTGGGCAGGCACGCGAAGGCCTCGCCTGCGATGCGGAACAGGGTCGCATGGGCCACATAGGCGAAGTCGCGCCGCTTCTGCGTGGCGCTACGCAGCTGCTCCCGGACGGACAGCCCGCGGGCGGCAACCACCCAGTTCCTATCAGGGATCTGGTCACTCTCAGGCAGGTCGACATCGAGTGCCAGCGTGGTGGTGTCATCGCCAAAATCGAAGGAGATCTCCGTCGGCTTGGCCCAGGCGATGGCGGAGAGGCGGCTGCTGATCAGCGCCGAAACCACCTTGGGGTCGCCGCGCTCGACAGCGGCGTTGATCTCGGCGATCTCGCGCGCCTCCTCAGCATGTGCTGCAATATCCCGCTGCCACGCCGCGAGGGCGTCCTCGTATCGTGCCAGAGCTGCCGCGTTGGCGGCCTCGATCCGGCGACGCTGGAGAAACAGGCGCGCCCAGAACCCCACGGCTCGTGGCGCTGGAGCGGCCGGGCGCGGAGGTGCTGCCTCGTCTTGCACAAGGGGCCTGTACAAAGGCGGCGGCGTCTCAAGGTGAATGCTCAGGCAGGCGTCGAGCTCGGCATTGCGCTCCGCCGCCCAGTCTTCGAGGCGGTGCTCGAGCGCCTCGCTATGCGTGCTCCGGATCCTGCGCACAAGCGCTTGCGGAACGGCGCTGCCGTCGGCGAGAAAGAACCTCAACTTGCCATCCTCATCGAGGCGGACATTCACTTCCTCGGAGCCGGCGCTTGAGCTCCGACTGAAACCGCGCGCGCCGGACAGGCGCCTGCGAAAGGCGATGCCGGTGCCAGGAATACCCAAGTTCCAATGCGCGCCCCTCGGCCCCACCGACACGGCCGCGCCCCGCGGCCCGACGCTGACCCCGAGCCCACCCTTGGAGATATTCAGGCGCACCCCTGGCATGAGTTGGATGCGCCGCTGGAACCTAAGGGCCATCCTTGCCCTCCTGATCACGCCTGCGTTGCATGGCATCACTGAAGGCCGAGGCGAGGATCCCTGCCGGCATGGCGATCAGCCCAACGCCGGTGATTGCGGTCAGCGCGGCGAAGATCCGCCCGAGGGGCGTCACGGGCACCACGTCGCCGTATCCCACAGTGGTCAGTGTCGCAACCGACCACCACATCGCCCGAGGGATCGAGCCGAAGGCGGCAGGCTGGTCTCCGCCCTCCAGCACGTAGAGTGCGGAAGCGGACACCAGAAGCAGCCCGCCAGCGATGGTGATGCTCACGACGAGCTCGTGGCGTCGCGCACCTACCGCGGCAGCGATGGTCCGAAAGGCATCGGCAAAATGTCCGAGCTTCGCCACCCGAAGGAGCCGAAGCAGGCGGAGCAGACGCAGCATCGCCCCCTCGAAGCCGATCATCGATGTCGCCATGGTGAGGATAACCACGAGATCCAAAAGGGCCATGGGCCGGCGCGCATAGGCCCACCGCGACGGGAACCGCGGGTTCTCGACCGAGACCCAGATCCTGGCCGCGTACTCGACCACAAAGATCACCAGAACCAAGATCTCGAGGCCGTCAAAGAGGGAACGGTAGGGATCGTAGATGACCGGTTCGGTCTCGAGCACAACCAGAAGCAGCGAAAGCAGTATGATCACAACGATCGCCCGATTCAGGGGCGACAAACCGGGCGAGCTCCGCAACTCAGTATCGAGAGCGAGAGCAAGATTCTTGCGGAAATCCCTCAGCTTTCGCAGCACCTCAGCCTCGAGGTTACCAGGACGACGAAGACTTGCCCGATTCTGCACCCCGCGCAACCAGCCTGACGCGCTCTGCGTGCGGCGAGCGCCATACGAACAGCGCCAATTCTCAGCGTTGCTCGACCTTCAACTCCCCCAGCATCGCCAGCCGCTCGCGCAGATACCAATCGCGCAACCTCTCCACCTGATGCGCGTCCGCTCCAAGCTTCGCCGCCATGTCGACCGAAATTCGCGCCGGCCAACGCGACGACCTCTCCTGTCTCGCGCGCCTGATCCGAGAAGTCCGCCTCTACACCCGGCCGAACACGATGCAGCGGACGTCTCGGTCATCACACGAGCGGGGTGCGCATCGCACGTTTGATTTTTTGCTCCCACCCGAGGTTCAACGATCCCAATCCCTCCGCCCGCAGCACGTTCCGATCTGCTCGGCTGATGCTGCATCCGCTGCTGCGCGAACATCCTGTTGGCCCTCGTCGGGATTCTTTTCAGCGGCTTGGGAATAGGTCGCCGCGCGCCGCGTTGTTGCGCTGGTATCCCGCCGTCAGACGTGACCGCAAAAAGTCACGGCGGGCAGGACGAGCCTTGCGATCGGAGCAGGCATGAGCACAACGCAGAGAGAGTACACGACGTTGCTCGAGCGCGGCAGGGCGCTTGTGCCCTACGACGGCCGAGGGGCTTACCGCGATCCAGCCAATCGCGAAGGCCGGCCATGGCTCTCCCATCTCGACCACATGTTCACGCTGGCACTGGTCTCGAGCGTTGCAACGCTGGTGGCCACCACCCTGTTGCTCAACCCGCAAACCGCTGAACGCACGGGCACGGCCAGCCAGCACGCAGTCCCCTCCACCCCCCCGCGCCCGCTTGAGAGCGGCCGATACGTGTCCACACCCGTCACGCGGGGCGCGCTCAAGGTTCGCGTGGCAGCGACCGGAACCGTTGAACCCGTCCGCCTCGTCGAGGTTTCGACCGAAATGTCCGGCACGATCAAGGCCGTTCACGTGGAAAACAACGACCGCGTAACGGCCGGCCAGCTGTTGGCAGAACTCGATTCAGAGACGCTCGAGATCGAACTCGCACGCGCCAAAGCCCAGGTTGCGGCGGCGCGCGCGAAAGTTCGCGAAGCCGAGGCGCAACTCACCGCCAATAGCAACGAACTCGAACGCAAGCGCACGCTCGCGCGAAAAGACCTTGCAACGCGACGGGATCTCGATGCCGCGACCGCCGCGCTCGGTCAGCGCCAAGCCGAGATCGAAGCTCTCACGGCGGAGCTTTCGTTTGCCCTTGCAAACCAGAACATCGCCGAGACCAATGTGCGGCGCGCGAGGGTCTTATCCCCGATCGACGGTGTCGTGCTCAGGCGAAACGTCGAACCAGGACAGACGGTTGCAGCCTCCCTGCAGGCGCCCGTGTTGTTTCGGCTCGCCCAGAACCTGGACAACATGCAGATCCGCGTCGACATCGACGAAGCAGACGCACTCCTCGTCAGGCCCGGCCAGCCCGCGACATTTGTTGTCCAGGCCATGCGCAACCGCCAACTCGAGGCCCGTGTCGAGAAGCTGTTTCTCGGGCCCGAGATCATCGACGGTGTCGTGACCTACAAGGCGCTCCTGAACTTCGACAACACGGGTCTCGACCTCAAGCCCGGAATGACAGCATCAGCCGAGATCGTAATCGCCGAAATCGAGGGCGCGCTACTGGTCCCGAACGCTGCACTGAGGTTTTCGCCGCCAGACGCTACAGCATCAACCACGGCTTCGGGTGCCTTCAGCCTCGTCGATACCCTTCTTGGCGGCGCCACTCCCAGGATTGTTGCAGCCGCGCAGGACGCACCGACGCCTGATCCGCCTGCGTCCGACGATGCAAACGCGACAGCTATGCTTGGCCGCGTGTTTGTCGAGGATATTCGGGGCCTCAACGCGATCACTGTCGAACTTGGCGATACCGACGGAACTCTGACCGAGATCGTCGGCGGCGCGATCACGGAGGGCATGCCCGTCGTCGTCGATATCGCAGCGGGGCGCTGAGCCGGGGCCCCAGTGGCTGAGAGCGGAGTTTAGGTGCAGCGGTTGTCTGCGAGACGTCGATCCAAGAGGTCCAGATGGTCCATTCTCCATCAAAGCATCCGCTCCTGTCGTTGCGCACTGTCTCGCGCGCCTACGCCTCTGGCACCGGAGTCGTACATGCGCTTCACGGTGTGGACCTGCGGATCGACCACGGGGAACTGGTTGCAATCGTCGGCCCTTCGGGTTCCGGCAAGTCGACATGCCTCAACTTGGTCGGCTGCCTCGATAGCCCGACGTCGGGCGTGCTCGAGATCGAAGGCCTGCCGGTCGCGGCATTGTCCCAGGAACAACGCGCAGCGCTGCGCCGTGACCTCATCGGCTTCATCTTTCAGGGCGCGAACCTGATGCCGGGCATGTCTGCGCTGCGCAACGTGGAACTGCCGCTCATCTATCGCGGCGTCAGCCGGATCGAGCGGCGCAAGCGCGCTGCGTTGGCGCTGACAGCCGTCGGACTGGCGCATCGGCTCCACCATACGCCGAGCCAGTTGTCAGGTGGCCAGCAGCAGCGCGTTGCCATCGCGCGCGCAATCGTCTCGAAGCCCCGGCTGCTGATTGCCGATGAACCGACTGGCGCGCTCGACAGCAGGACCGGTGCCCAGATCATCCAGCTCCTCAATGAACTCAATCGGCGCGAAGGGATGGCTGTCGTCATCGTCACGCACGACAGATCCGTCGCCGATATCGCACCGAGGATCATTACCTTCCGCGACGGTCGTGTCGTTGCGGATCAGATACGAGCAAGGTCCGCCCATGTGGCCTGAACTGATCATCATGGCGTGCGAAGCAATCGCCCGGAACGCAATGCGGTCGGCGCTGACTGCGCTCGGCGTTCTGATCGGCATTGCGTCCGTCATTGCGATGGTCAGCATCGGCAAGGGCGCGGCCGAGCGCGTCCGGGGCGAGATCGCACGGCTCGGGTCGGATCTGCTTACTGTTTCGGTCGGCCAGAGCATGCGCGGCGGTAAGGGGACATCGATCAAGGCGCAGGCGTTCGACTATGCCGATGTCGAGGCACTGCGTCGCGAGATCACCGGCATCCGCCATCTCGCACCAGCGAGCAGCAAACCGTTGCGGGCCGTCGCTCGCAACGTGAACTGGGCAGCGACGGTCGTTGGTACGGAAACGCAGTATTTCGCGGCGCGCGGCTGGCGCTTGGCCCAAGGCCGCAGCTTTACTGAGTTCGAGATGTACAACGGGCGGCCCGTTTGCATCCTCGGCACGACCGTCGCGCGCAGGCTCTACGGGCGCGTCGACGTCGTCGGCGAAGCCTTGCGGGTCGGGCCGCTTCCCTGTGCCGTCGTTGGTGTGCTTGCCGAGCGGGGTCAGTCTGGCAACGATGATGCTGATAATATAATTGCAATTCCGTTCGATGCATTTCAGCGCCGCGTACAAGGCTCGCCTGATATTACAAGCATCGTGATTGCAGCCTATCCCGGCACCGATATGGCGCACCTCAAAATGCGGGTCGTCGGTCTGATGCGAGAGCGTCGTGGACTGCGGCTCGGCGAGGAAAACGACTTTTCAATTCTGGATTTGCGCGATGTCGCCCGATCGATGACGACAGCGACCGAAACCCTCACGTTGTTTCTGGCCGCGATCGCAGCGGTCAGTCTCCTTGTTGGCGGGATCGGCATCATGAACATCATGCTGGTCTCGGTGGCCGAGCGAACGAAAGAGATTGGCACCAGGCTCGCGATCGGGGCAGCGCCGTCGCAAATCAGACGGCAGTTTCTCATCGAAGCGGTTTTACTCACGGGATTGGGCGGCATCCTCGGCATTGCCGTCGGTCTTGCAGCGGCAGCCATCATCGCACCGGCCATGGGCCTGCCGTGGGTCATCGACCCAAGCGTCGTGGTGCTCGCGGTCGCAATTTCCGTCTGTCTCGGCGTTGGGTTCGGATACGCGCCAGCATCGCGAGCAGCCCGGCTCGATCCGGTCGAGGCTCTCCGCCATGATTGAAATCAAAAGAAGCGGTGGAGAGGAAAATATTTCGGAATAGTTTCTTCAATTGATCGTTGTGAAATACGCGGGTCCAACGGCCCGCGGTGTTTCAAGATAACGGAGTGTTTCCATCGTGAAAAACAAGCTTGCAATCACGACGCTTGCCACTGCGACGCTCGCGACGGCCGGCGTTGGTGCTCAGGCCGCAATCGAAGCCGACCTGCAAACCATGACGACGCAGCTTAAGGCTGGCGTTGCAGCACCAGCCACGGCGGGCGCTCTGCTCGGCGCGGAGCGTGCGACAGAAGCTGTCAAGGGTTGGGAGGAAGCCCGGCTGAGACCGCGTCGTCAGAAGCGTGCAAGTAACACCAGTTCCAACTCGAGCTCGAACTCGTCCTCGAACTCCAGCAACAACTCGAGCTCGAACTCGTCCTCGAACTCCAGCAGCAACTCGAGCTCGAACTCGTAACTCGTGTCGTCGGGCAAGGTCGGGGGCGCGATGCGTTCGCTTCGAAGCGCTGAGCGCGCCAACCTTGCCGCGATGATGCCCGCGCGCAGCTCACGTCACGTCGAAAGCCGCGGTGCGCCTTCTGCAAGCGGCTGGCTGTTACGGCCGGGAAGATTTCGCGAAGATCTCGCGAAGATCTGGGGGGCTGCCGTCAGAGCGGACGAACCGGCTGCGCGCGGGTGACACGGCTGGGCCACGCCTCGTGGCCCAAGCGCTACTTTTGCTGAGGGACCGACTTTCAACCGCCGAAACGTGCGCGGCTCACCTCCAGCGAATCTTCGATCGTGCGAAGCCCCGTCTGCGGCGCCGACACCAGAACAGCCATATTGCCGGGCTTGTGTTCATTGCGGAGCATCCGCATGTGAGCTTTTGGGATCTGCGTCCACGCGAACACTTCAGACATGCAAGGATCGATGCGGCGGTCGATCACGAGCTTATTGGCGGCTGCGGCCTGTTTCAGGTTGGCAAAGTGCGAGCCCTGCACGCGCTTCTGGTGCATCCAGAGATAACGCGCGTCCATGGTGAGATTGAAGCCTGTCGTTCCCGCGCAAATCACGATCATGCCGCCGCGCTTGCAGACCTGGACCGAGACCGGAAACGTCGACTCGCCCGGGTGCTCGAACACGATATCCGGGTTCACGCCCTTGCCCGTCACGTCCCAGATCGCCTTACCGAAACGGCGCATTTCGGTTAGCCACTCCCGGTATTCAGGCGAGTTGACCTTCGGCAACTGGCCCCAACAGGAAAAGTTCTTCCTGTTGATGACGCCGCGAGCGCCAAGGCTCATGACGAAATCGCGCTTGTCGTCCTCGGAGACGATGCCGATGGCATGCGCACCGGACGTGGCGCACAACTGGATCGCAAACGACCCGAGCCCGCCCGAGGCTCCCCAAACGAGCACGTTTTGGCCGGGTTGCAGCTCGTGGCCCTTGTGGCCGAACAACATCCGATACGCGGTCGCAAGGGTCAGCGTGTAGCAGGCGCTTTCTTCCCACGTCAGATGTTTCGGGCGCGGCATCAGCTGGCGGTCCTGGACGCGACAGAACTGCGCGAACGACCCATCCGGCGTCTCATAGCCCCAAATGCGCTGTGACGGAGAAAACATCGGATCGCCGCCGTTGCACTCCTCGTCGTCCCCATCGTCCTGGTTGCAGTGAACCACGACCTCGTCGCCGACCTTCCAGCGCTTCACCTTCGATCCAACGGCCCAGACGATGCCGGCCGCATCTGACCCGGCAACGTGGAAGGGATTTTTATGGACGTCGTTGATCGGCGAGATCGGCTGACCGAGCGCGGCCCATACACCATTATAGTTCACGCCAGCGGCCATGACGAAAACCAGCACGTCGTGGCTGTCGAGTTCCCAGATCGGTAGGGTCTCGATCTGCATGGCGGTATCCGGTTCGCCGTGGCGTTCTGCCCGGATCGTCCAGGCATACATGTGTTTTGGCACGTGCCCGAGGGGCGGGATTTCACCGATCTCGTAGAGGTCCTTGACGACCCCTCCCTCGAGCATCGATCGCGGCGATATAGCCGCTGCAGCCGTTGAAGTCGTCATTCATCTCATCCTGTCGCACCATCGGCTGCTAATCTGAAGCCGATGCCGTTGAACGATCGTCTGTCGAACCGAGGCCGTCGGACGGCAGCCTTCGGACAGCCATCCATGGTCGGAAAGAAAATGCTGCGCACACGCACGACCACCTGCACGCAGCGCCCACTTACCGTGGTGCGAAACCGCGTGCAGTGCAACATGGTTGTCAAACACCCCCTGATGAGGGGCGATGGTCGCGATCAGTAACACGTTCTTTAGGATCTTTCCCGTATCGTGCTGGGAGACAGTTCGGTTGCAACTTCGAGCCTTGCGCCACTGCTCTCGCGGAGGCACGGATGATCCTGGAACTGACAGCCTACCTGACATCGATGGCCATGCCCCTGGTGCTTGCCGTGGGAATAATGGCGGTCACCTGCGGCTGGATCGTCAAGGAAATGTCCGGCTCCTGGTTCTACGGCGTCGTCTCCATGCCCATACTGCTGGTTGCAGGCATCGTCGGCCACGCATTTTTACAACAGCGTGGACTGATTTTTGGCGTCGACCCAGTTACAGATACTCTGGCAGGTTCGGCGATCGGCATGATCGGCGCGATCTTCACGTGCATCTTTGTGCGCACGTGTGTCCAGATTTTCTCGGCGCAGCGCTGAGTCGGGTCGCGCGCCTCACGGATGTTGGCGGCCGATATCGGCCCTGAGCGGTGCGACCGGTATTGTCAGTGCGGCATGCAACGCCTCCCTGTCAGCGTCTCTTGTGCCGCCGCCCGGCCGGCTTTCACGTCATATGGCCCCGCATTTTCGCCACATTCCTCGCGAGGGTCGAAGCGCAGCTACGCTCACTGTGGCTACGCCGAGCGAGCGGCAAGGGGTGGTTCTTTTTGCACGGACTGGGGAGATTGTTATGAGCAGCATGAAATCGTTTGGTCCTGCCGCAATTGCAGTAATCGGAAGCGCGTCTTTTGGCTTCAACGTCCTCCTTGGCAGCCCGGCGCTCGCCGACCGGAAGCCGACACCCGCAGAGAGGACGCAGATCGAGCAGACCTTGCGGGCCAACGGCTTCGTCACATGGGACGAGATCGAGTTCGATGATGGCCAGTGGGAAGTCGACGATGCGAGACGCGCTGACGGCTCAGAGTGGGAGGTCGATATCGCCCCCAACACCTACCAAATCGTCAAACTCGAGCGTGACGACTGAGTTCGCCGGGGATCGCATGCGGTATGCCAACCTCATGCTTACCCCACGCCCATGACACTTCGCGTGAACACGGCCGCCGCTGGTCAGAAGCCATGACGGAGGAACGGCCGCGCAGGCTCTCCCGATGTTGCAATGCAAGATTGGTTGGGTAACGTGACACCCCAATCTTGAATTGCCGCCGATACGATTGCGGTCGTGGTCATCTCTGCACGTCAGGAGTGCGCGCATGTCGACACCATCCAGTAGCGCCAGCAGTCGAACTGGTGGCCCTTCCGCAAGGTCCGGCAAGCGCGACCAGCCCTGGATCTTCCGCACCTACGCTGGCCACTCGACGGCCGCGAAGTCAAATGCGCTCTATCGGACGAACCTTGCCAAAGGCCAGACGGGTCTGTCGATCGCTTTCGATCTGCCAACGCAGACGGGCTACGACAGCGACCACGCGCTCGCCCGCGGCGAGGTCGGGAAAGTCGGCGTTCCGATCAGCCATCTCGGCGATATGAGAACCTTGCTCGATGGCATCCCGCTCGCCGAGATGAACACGTCTATGACGATCAATGCCACCGCAGCTTGGTTGTTTGCGCTGTATGTCGCGCTCGCCGACGAAACTGGTCAGCCGCGTGAGAAGCTCACGGGAACGATCCAGAACGACATCATCAAGGAGTATCTCTCGCGCGGCACCTACGTCTTCCCGCCGCAGCCGTCGTTGCGGCTGATCCGTGACACGATCCTATTCTCATGCGCCGAAGTTCCGAAATGGAACCCAACGAATGTGTGTTCGTACCACCTGCAGGAGGCGGGCGCGACACCGGTCCAGGAGCTCGCCTACGCGCTGGCGACCGCGATCGCGGTACTCGACACAGTCAAAGCGGCCGGAGCAGTGGAGGGCGAAGCGTTCGAGGCGGTCGTCGGCCGCGTGTCGTTCTTCGTCAATGCAGGCATGCGCTTCGTGACCGAGATCTGCAAGATGCGGGCGTTCGTCGATCTCTGGGACGAGATCACGGCTGAACGCTACGGCGTCACAGAGGGGAAGTTCCGCAGGTTCCGCTATGGCGTTCAAGTGAATTCCCTCGGGCTGACCGAGCAGCAGCCGGAGAACAACGTCTACCGCATCCTGGTGCAGATGCTCGCAGTTACGCTGTCGAAGCGCGCCAGGGCACGCGCAGTGCAGCTGCCGGCATGGAACGAGGCGCTCGGCCTGCCGCGGCCCTGGGACCAGCAATGGTCCCTCAGGATGCAGCAGGTGGTCGCCTACGAAACCGACCTTCTCGAATACGAGGATGTCTTCGACGGCTCGGCCGTGATCGACGCCAAGGTCGAGCAGCTTAAGGCGGAAGCGCGGGCAGAGCTTGCCGAGATCGATCGCCTGGGCGGTGCAGTCGCTGCAATCGACGTCATGAAAGGACGCCTCGTCGAAAGCAATACGGCCCGTCTGCGGGGCATCGAAACGGGAGAGATCACGGTCGTTGGGGTCAACCGATACATAGAAACAGAACCTTCGCCACTGTCGGCAGGCGAGGACGCGATCCAGGTCGTCGATCCTGCCGTCGAAGCCGATCAGATCGAACGATTGAATGCGTGGCGCGCAAGTCGCGACGCCGGGGCCGTATCGCGGGCCCTTGCCGAACTCGAGGCTGCCGCACGTGAAGACCGCAACGTCATGCCGGCGTCGATCGCCTGTGCCAAGGCTGGCGTCACGACGGGGGAATGGGGTGAAATGCTGCGGCGGATCTTCGGCGAGTACCGTGCGCCGACTGGGGTCGGCCGCGCCATGATCCAGGACGCGGAAGGCCTCGATGAACTTCGCTCGGACGTCGAAGCCCTTGCGCGGTCGACCGGCAGGCGGCTCAAGTTCCTGGTCGGCAAGCCTGGGCTCGATGGGCACTCCAATGGCGCCGAGCAAATCGCCGTGCGCGCGCGCGATTGCGGCCTGGACGTCGTGTATGAGGGCATCCGCCTGACGCCAGCCCAGATCGTGCGTGCAGCCGTCGACGAGGCCGTCGATGTGATCGGACTGTCGATCCTCTCGGGAAGCCACGTGCCACTGGTGCGCGACGTGCTCGAAGGACTGCGGGCTGCGGGAGCTCATGACATCCCGCTCGTCGTCGGCGGCATCATTCCGCCAGAGGATGCCGAGACGTTGAAGGCCATGGGCGTTGCAGCCGTCTACACGCCAAAGGATTTCAGGCTCAATCAGATCATGTCGGACATCATCGCGCTCGCCCAGCGCACCAGCGCTGCGGCCTGACGGCGCGCGCGAAAAGTGCGCTGCGAAGGGCCGGTTGCACGGTCCTTTGCAAGGCCGAGCCGTAGCGTTAGCAGCGAGAGCAGGCTACTGCGCGGGCACCCCGAGTGACATCGGCGCTTTACGGCTGACTGCGCTGCCATTGCTCAAGCTTGGCGCGGATGTTGCCCCGGCCGGTACAATAACCCAAGCCACCAATTGCGCTACGGCCGGACAGAGCCTTGGCCCCGTCCTCATGGCCCGCAATACCGAGACCGCGACCGGTGGCCAGAGCCTCCGGTCTACGATGTGGGTGCCCCATCGCCGCCTCGGCTCCGCCCATGCTGGCCCCGCTCATATTTGACGCCGATGCGAACCCTTCATCGACAAGCCCATTCTCCTGGGCCTCGTCAACGGCGCGCAACAGCCGGACCGCCTGGCCGCCTTGACACGTTCTCTGCGGACCTCGCGGCAACGCCGAAACACCGCCAAGACCGAACGCGCGGCGCGCGCGGTCGGTATCCAGCCGCATAGGGTGCGTGTCACTCGCGAGGACGCCACGTGCCGCCTCGACCAAATCGACGGATGCAGCGCAATACATTTCCTGATAGCGGTCGCCGATCCAAAGTTCGTCCGAGGCCGGAGCATATCGCCACGCAGAGCTCATGAGCGCCAGCGCGCTCGCGCGGTCGAGCGGCACCTGCTGATGCGTGCCACGCCACATCAAAAGCGCGAACTCGGCCTTGGCTGGAACGTTGCCCGACAGCGCGAGCTGTCGCAGCATGCGGATCGCGAGGTCAGTGTTCGGCTGCGGAATACGACCTGATAAAATGAGTCTCGCCGCCGCAAGTTGCGCATTCTGGTCGCGGTAAACAGTCCCTGCCGTGTTGAGGTATCGGAGCGCGGCGATCGGGTCAGCATCCACGCCGAGTTCCGGCAAGCCGTTGAGATAATACCGGGCCACCGAGATCATCGCACGGGACAACAGAACTGCGTGCAACGTGAAACCCGGGTCAACACGGCCATGATACTGGGCGATCAGATCCTGGAAGAGCTGATAGGCCTTAGCCGGGTTCGTGAAGCCAGTATTTGCGCGCTCGAACGTCAGCGCGAGATAATACATGGCAAACACACGCTCGCGCGCCGAGCCGCCCTCATAGACCCGCTGGAGTACGGGAAGGGCTGCATCGTAGCGCCCCTCAGCCAACGCTTCCGTGGCCGCTTTAAGGTCGTCGCGTTCGCTCGGCGCGGCCGCGGGCTTGCCCGCAGACCGGGCCTGCGCACTTGCCCCGCCTGTCAGCCCGCCCGGACCCGGCCCAAGCACCGAAACCGTGACGAAGAGGGCGAGTAGCGCAACGCTTCCAGCGCCAAAAGCAAGCGGATTTCCGAGTGCTCGCCGCCAACGTATCACCAAGTTTGGTCTCACTTCCTGTCCAAGCGTGGACCCAATCGATCCGGGGCTCGTAGCCAGCGGCAACGGGGAACATCGTTCGCCGTGGCGGCCTGCGCCGATTGCCAGCGCTTTCAACTGCAACACCCTGCCCCTGAGCCCGTCCCGCGCTGCAGCGTGCGCGCGTGCAGCAAACGGCCTAGGGACCTTCGTTTTCCTTGATGTTTCATGAGCTTTGGACAGAAATATGTTGCCCATGCGCCAAGCAACACCAAAGCACTGCGGGGCCAACGTTCGCAGCTGAAAACCCGCCGGCGACGGCACACGCGACGTGTCTGCCGGCACGTCTTTTCGGCGGTGTTTAACCGTCATCGCAGCCTGCCCCGAAATGTGACGCGCCGGAAATGTGACGCGATTGTCACAGCCGCAGGGTGCATTGCAACTCCGCCGCGCCGACGTCCGCCACGCACTCATCGGGTCGGCCCGGTGGGGCGCCAATCAGATCGAAGCGCCGGTATCACAAACCCCGCGCTCCGCCTGTCGCCCGAGTTTATGGTTCATTTGTGGCACAGCATCCGCATTGCGTTGCACAGTTGCAACATAACGCCGATCCGCTTGTTTGAAGGGCGGTGTCATCGGCCCGCTTTCACTATGGTGGAGCCGGGCCGTCGCCTCCAATGGCACGCTGCTTCATCAGGATGCCTGCAAATCAGTCCTTGAAGTTCAGTCGGAAGTGCCCGCCAATCGTTGCGGGCCTGCAGCCAGCCAGGCGCTCGCGCGGGCTCGAGGGACTTGCG
>JBHJOC010000041.1:0-48554 GCA_050330095.1 Hyphomicrobiaceae bacterium | reverse complement strand
AGGCTCATCATCTCGCGAGTGGCCCTCATGCCGTGCCTCAATCGTCAGCGCTTGCTGCCACCCCTTCAGTTTGGCGTGACGGCACGCGAGGCGGTGAGGACACTTGCCGCGCCTACGAGGACACTTGCCGCGCTTACAATGTCACGGGTTCTCGCCACGAGCGGAATGGCGCGGCATCTTGAGGCATCGCCCTTGGCAGTCGTTGACAGCGCTCGAGCCCGTGGCGTTGCTGCGCTGAAGAACGCCGGAGGCGACCGTTGACCGCGGGGCGTGCTGTAGGCGAGCTTCGCCCGATCCAACCCTGAAAGGCTGACTTGTGATCCGATTGCTCGACCAGTTCTCGGCGTGGTCCTCGCCCCCCGCTCTGGCCCGCTCCTTGGTTGCCGGCTTTGCAGCGGTGTTGATGCTGGCTCCGGTTGTGGCGCGTGCAGAGACAACCTTCACGATCCATCATTTCCTGAGCCCCAAAGCTCTGACGCACGAGAAGTTTCTCGAGCCATGGGCAGAGCGCGTCAGGCAGCAGTCGCAGGGGCGCCTGCGCTTCGAGATTTTCCCGTCAATGACGCTCGGTGGTGCTCCGCCTGATCTTTACAGGCAGGTGCGCGACGGCACGGCAGACCTGGTCTGGACGCTTGCTGGTTACACACCAGGCGTGTTCCCGAGGCTCGAGGTGTTCGAGCTGTTCGGGGTCCACGGTGCGAGTGCCAAGGCGACCTCGCTCGCCATCCAGGACCTTTTGCCGGAACTCGCGCCTGACCTCGCCGAGGTCCACCCCGTTCTGGTGCACGTCCACGGCGGCAACGCGCTGCACCTCGTCGATCGACAGGTTGGCACGCTGGCCGACATCCGCGGCCTCAAACTGCGCTCACCATCGCGAACTGGCGTGTGGATGCTGGAGGCGTTCGGTGCCGAACCCGTCGGCATGCCGGTTCCAGCGCTGCCACAAGCGCTGTCAGCTGGAACAATCGACGGCGCACTGATCCCGTTCGAGGTGGCGATACCCCTGCGGATTGCGCAGTTCGCAAAGCACTCGGTCGAGCTCGATGGTGGGAGGCGGTTCGGCACGTCGGTCTTCCTGTTTCTTATGAACAAGGCGCGCTACGAGGCGCTCCCTGCCGACTTGCGGGCCATCATCGATGCCAACTCGGGTTCGGCAATCGTCAGCGAGGTCGCTGCGGCTTGGGATGAGATGGAGCCGATGGGGATTAAGGTGGCGCGGGATGCCGGTCGCACGGTCACGCGGCTCGATGTTGAAAGGTCGGCCGCATTCGATGCTGCAGCCGAGGCCGTACAGGCGCGGTGGGTTGGCGAAGCTAAGGCCAAGGGCATCGACGCCGCAGGCTTGCTGGCGCGCGCGAAGGAGCGGATCGCGACCCACAGCGCCGGGCCATGAGCCCTGCGTCGCGTCTCTCGCGCGCCATTGAGGCGGCTTGTGACACTGCCGCCCTGATCGCTGGCCTCTTGTTGCTGGTGGTCGTCGTGCTCACGGTGGCGAACGTTACCGGATTTGCGCTGGATCGCGTAACGCAGTCGGCCGGCGTTCGCGTTCGCGGTCTGCCCGGTTACGAGGATGCGGTTGCGATGCTCGTCGGATCGGCGGCGACGCTCATGCTGCCGCTCTGCCAGCTCAAGCGCGGACACGTCGCGGTCGATACGGTCGTTGCGCTGGCGCCACTGGCCGTCAGGCGCGCGATCCTCCAGCTGTGCGATGTGCTGTTTGCGTGCGTGGCGGGGTTGCTGGCGCTGGCTCTGGTCTACGGCGCGCTGGATGCGGCGACGTTTGGCACCCTGACGCCTGTGCTCGGTTGGCAGGTCTGGCCGTTCTTCGTGCCTGCCATCATTGGATGCGCACTGTGGTCGTTCACCGCCGCGGCCATGGCTGCTGGCCTCATCTCGACGGGCGCCCTGGATGACCGAGCGTGAGTTGATCGGCGTCTCGGCGCTCGCCGTCTTGTTCGCGCTGATCGCCGCCGGTGTGCCGATTGCACTTGCAATGCTGCTCGTCGCGGTCGGCGGCGCCTACGTGTTGAGCTTGTTCGTGCCATTCCTGCGGTTCGAACCCTACCTGCTGCAGTTCAAAACGGCTCTGTTCTCGACCGTGACGAGCTATGATCTCTCCATCGTCCCGTTGTTTCTGTTGATGGGGTTCTTGGCCGCGCGTTGCGGTCTATCACGCGACCTTTTCGAGGGCATCGAAGCGCTCGTCGGGCGATTTCGCGGCGGCACCGCCATCGCAACGATTGCGGCGTGTGCAGGCTTCGGGGCCGTTTGTGGGTCCTCACTTGCGACGGCAAGTACCATGGGACGCATCGCGCTGCCCGAATTCGCCCGCGCCGGCACTCACAAGCGGTTTGCAGCGGGCGTCCTCGCAGCCGGCGGCACGCTAGGGATTCTCATCCCACCATCCGTTGCGCTCGTGCTTTACGCCGTCATCGTCGAAGCGTCCGTCATCGATATGTTCCGTGCAGCGCTGGTGCCCGGGGCAATGGCCGTGCTCGGCTTCATCGGGGTGGTGCTCGTGCTCGTCTGGCGCGATCGTGAACTTGCACCGGCCGCTCCAGAGAGCGATCGCAGGCAGCGTCGGCTCGCGCTTCTGCGGCTCGTGCCGGTGCTGGCGATCTTCGGTGCGATGATCATGGGTGTCGGCGTCGGCCTCTTTACGCCGACACCTGCTGCCGCGGTCGGCGTGGCGCTCGTCATCGCTTATGGGTGGCTGCGGCCGCTCATCTTCGGCACTGGGGCTGGCACGGACCGTCTCGATGGCGCTGCGCTCCGGGCGGCCCTGCGGGAAACAGCTCAGACCGGCGGGATGATCTATCTGATCCTGTTTGCAGCCGACGTGCTTAAGGGCTTTTTCGCGCGTACGGGGCTACCGTCGGCGCTGAGCGACTGGCTGCTGGCAACCGGCCTTGGACCATTCCAAATCCTCGCGCTGCTGCTGATCGGGCTCATCGTGCTCGGCTGCTTTTTCGAATCTCTTGCGCTCATTCTGGTCGTCGTCCCGTTCGTCTGGCCGGCGCTGGTTCAACTCAATGGCGGTGATGTCGTGACGGCCGACCAGGCAGGATTCGGCATGACGACGGATGACCTCAAGATCTGGTTCGGCATCCTCGCCCTCGTCGTCATCGAGTTGGGGCTGATCACGCCGCCGGTTGGCCTCAATGTTTTCGTGATCAAGAGTCTGTCCGACGACCTTTCGGTCGCGGACGTGTTCAGGGGGGTGATGCCGTTCTTCGCCGTCGAGCTGTTGCGGGTTGCAGTCCTTTTCGCAGTGCCAGCTTTCGTCCTTGCTATCCCGTGGGCTCTACGCTGATGCGGCGGTCGTTGCACGGGGCATTGATCCTCTAAAGATCAGCGAAACTCCGAAACCATGGCTGCTGCGGTATGTTCGAGGGGTCTGCCCTCAGCCGCACGAGACATTCTTTGAGTGACAGGTCAACCCATGCTGCCGCGCTGGCATCGGAGCCCACACCAGTGGCCGCACGCCCGGGTCCGACCGGATCGGTTGCGCTGATCGGCCTCGATCGATCTGGCATCTGCGTGAGCGTTCAGGCCGCAGCGCCGGGCATTGTGCTGGGCCGCGCGGGCGATGCACTCGTCGGCTTCTCGTTGATCGAAGCCGCCCGTCTCGAGCAACGTGCGCAACTGGCCGAATTGATCAGGTTGGGTCTTGCGGACGGGGGCGTCGGCGGCCCGCTCGTCGTTGCCTTTCCGACGCCGAGCGGGGCGATCTCCGTTGCCGAGATCAGCTGTTTCGCGGCGTGGTCACGCGGTGGCAAGGCAGCCTGCGTCGCGCCGTGTCCAGCATCGTCAGGCGATCCTTTCCGATCGATCGGCGCGATCGAGCCTGCGCTCTTTGTCGTCGCGCGTGACGTGACGCGGTGTCAGCGCTCTGAACGTGAAGCGGAAATGCGGGCACGCCGCGCCGAAGCTACGCTCGCCCGCGCACCGATCGGCGTCGTCGAGACGACGCTCGACGGCACGTTCGCAGACGTGAATCCATTCTTCGCGGCCATGCTCGGCTATGAGCGATCCGAACTGATCGGAACGTCTTTCCGCAAGATCACCGACCCGCGTGACCTGACGTTGAATTCTGCACAACGCGATGCGCTCTGGCGTGGCGATGTCGAATGCGCCGTGGTCGAAAAGCGCTGGCTGCATCGCAGCGGACGTCCAGTCTGGACGAGACTGTTCGTTTCGATTGAGCGCGATTTCGACGATAGCGCGCCCTATTCTGTGGCCGTGATCGAGAACATCGATGAGGAAAAAAAGAGCAAGGATGCGCAGGAACTGCTGATCGGCGAACTCAATCACCGCGTCAAGAACACGCTCGCGATCGTCCAGGGCTTCATTCGGCAGATTTTGCGGACGGCGCGTGATCGCGACGATATCGCAGAAAACATCGAGAACCGTTTGCAGAGCATTGCTCGCGCCCATGATCTGCTGACCGCGAAAGACTGGCAGGACGTGGACCTAACGACAGTCTTCGAAAGTGCGGTGGTGAGTGGATTTCCGGAGTTTTCCCGGCGCTTCGTTGCGCAACTGCCGCCGGTTCCGCTGACGGCGCAGCAGGCGATCATGCTAAGCCTCGTGTTCCACGAACTGGCGACCAATGCCATCAAACACGGCGCACTTTCGAGCCCCTTTGGCGAGGTTGCGGTTGCTGCCCGTGTGGGCGAACGGGCAAGCGCTGGAACGGCCGCGGACTCGGTGCCGGGCGGCTGGCTTGAGCTTGTCTGGCAGGAAAACGGCGGCCCCAAGGTCTCGAAGCCAAGCCGAAATGGTTTCGGCGCATTCCTGATCGAGCGCGGCGTCGCGTTCAATCTTGACGGAAACGCGAAGCGTACGTTCTGCGAATCCGGCTTCCGCTACGCGCTCGAATTCCCACTGTCGCGGCACTGTACGCCTCATGCGGTGGGCTCGTGACAGGACAGTTCTGCCTTGGGCGAACTTTGCAAGGTATCATCGTATGGAATCGTCGCTCGCGCGCCGTTCCGCCCTTAGGCCGGGCCCTCCGCGGGGGCGGGACTTGGCGCCGGGCCGCGGCCTCAGGCGAGGAGTCACGCTGCCCTCACATTTTAAAGCGTGTCCGGTGCGTGGCAGAGCAATCGTCCAGACCGTGGGTAGCCGCTGTTACAGCACGTGGACGTCGGCCGCGTCGCGCAGCACGTCGTACTCGCACACGATTGTTGCCGCCGCCGCCGGTGCGATCACGCGGAGATAGGCACTCCTAAAGCGTGCATCCCAGAGTTCATGGGTGACCTGCCAGAATGACACGTCGATGGTGCGCTTGCCGATCGCGAGCGAAATGTCACGCGCATCAGACCAAGCTGCGGTCGGAATTCTGAGATTGTCCCGCGAGCCTTCGCGCGCACAAGCCTCGATCGCTCTTGCCTGGTAGGCTGAAACGATCACGTTTTCCGTTGTCGCTCGGTACAGATAGACATGCGATCCGAGCTTGATGCACGCGAGCACCGCCAGTGCTGCCACTATTGCCCGAAACATGATTCATCGTCCCGCATGCTCATGGCGAGGCACGCGCCCCTATGCCCCCACATGCGGCCGATCGTCGTCGAATTCGGTTAACGCGGCGTTTCCGGGCGTCCCGCTTCAAACCGCACCCAGCAGCGCGGCGTGCGGTGGGACGCTACCCGCGGAGGAGTTCGTCGATCCGGGTCATGGCCTGTTCTATGTTCTCGGTCGAGTTCGCGTAGGAAAAGCGGATGTAGCCCTCACCGTGGATGCCAAAGCTCGTGCCCGCAACGGTCGCGACGCCTGCCTGTTCGAGCATCGCATCCTGCAGCGCCTTCGATGTCCGGCCCGTGCCCGTGATGTTGGCGAACGCGTAAAATGCTCCGCCGGGCGTGACGCACGTCACTCCGGGCAGAGCGTTCAGCCGCTCGACGATCACGCGCCGGCGGGCATCGAAGGCTTCGACCATCCGCTCGACGCTGTCTTGCGGGCCATCGAGTGCCGCGATGCCGGCAAACTGCGTCGGCGCGTTGACGCACGAGTGCGCATTTACCGCGAGCCGCACGATCGGTTCGACAAGAGCCGTCGGCCAGACGCTGAAGCCGAGCCGCCAGCCGGTCATCGCATACGTTTTCGACCATCCATCGAGGAGGATCAGCCGGTCCTCGAGTGAGGGATACCTGAGAAAGCTCTCGTGACGCTGTCCGTCGTACAGCATGCGGCTGTAGATCTCATCTGACAGAACGGCGACCTCGGGGTGTGCATCGAGCCCACGCGCGAGCGCTGCGATCTCAGCCGCTGGTACGGCGCCACCGGTCGGGTTGCCTGGCGAATTGATGATGATCAGGCTTGTTCGATCGGTGATCCGCGCCAGGACGTCGTCTGCGGTAAATGAGAAGCCGTTCGCTTCAAGCAACGGAATCGGCACCGGAGTTGCGCCAGTGTACTCGATCATCGAACGATAGATCGGAAATCCAGGGTCTGGATACATGATCTCTCGTCCCGGACCGCCGAACATGAGCATCGCAAAGAACATCGTCGGTTTGCCGCCCGGCATGATCATGACGCGGTCTGGCGAGATCGAGACCCCGTGGCGCTGCTCGAGGTCACGCGACACGGCCTCGCGCAGCGGAACGATGCCCTGCGCCGGCGTGTAGCCATGATGTCCGTCGCGGAGCGCCTTGATCGCGGCTTCGACGATGTGCGCGGGCGTTTTGAAGTCCGGTTGGCCGATGCCGAGGTTGATCACGCTCTTGCCCTGCCGTTGCAAAGCTTCGGCGCGGGCGAGCACTTGGAACGCCGTTTCGGTACCGAGACGATCGAGGGAGGGTGACAGGCGCATTTGGGTTTTCTCCGCGCGCAGGTCTCGTTCGATCGCGCCTGCGTCTTTCGAGTGAGAGTGGCGTGAGCCGCGATCAGGTGACAGCTATCAGGCGGAACATCAAGACACCGGCAATGGTCAAAGCGATTCCGGCCAGTTCCATCCGCGTGAGCCGTTCCTTGAAGTAGGCCCATGAAATGAGGAGGGTGAAGACGACTTCGATCTGCCCCACGGCGCGCACGTACGACGCGTTTTGCAAGGCAAATGCAGTGAACCAAGCAATTGATCCGAGTGCGCTCGTCACACCAATGAACGTGATGATTGCACGGTTCGGCCAGAGTTGAGCGAACACGGCGGGTTCTCGCCAGGCAACGTAGGCCCCGAGCACCACCGTCTGCATCAGGGTTGCGATGACAACGGTCCAGGCACCACGCCACAGAAAGTTGCCAGGTTCGGCAAGCAGCGTCGCCTCCCGCAAGAACAGATAGGACAGCGTGAAGAAAAACGCCGACCCCAGTGCGACCTGCGTTGGCAATGCGAACAAAGCTGCCATGAGCGATGGCTGTTCAGTGGTCAGGCGATCAAGGCCGATCCGCGCGATCGAGATCAGCAAGACACCGGCCAGAACGACGAGCAAGGCAAGCAGGCCCGTGCCGGACAGTTGCTCTGAAAACAGGAGGCTGCCAAGTGCGGCGGTCATGATGATGTCGATCTTGATCAGCATCGAGCCGATCGCGAAATTCCTGAGTTTGAACAGATAGATGAGCAACATCGTCGCAAGCACCTGTGCGAGCGCGCCAGCACATGTCGCAGCGAGGTAGGCAACTGTCAGCCTCGGCATCCCACCTTGCACAGTTGCCATGATCAGGGCCAGATAGAGCGCCATCACCGGCAGGCCCGCGAGCGAGCGAACATAAGTCGTCCCGAGATTGGACATGCTCTGGTTGAGCGTCTTTTGTGCGGCCGTGCGCACCGCCTGCATGAGCGCACCGAAGACGCTGATCAGGATCCAGAGGGAATCCACCTGCTCTAATTCCTCGTGTGCTGATGGCAACTGCGATGTGACGCCAATGTGCGACGAACGGGCGAACGCCTGCCCGGATCAGGCGGTGAGGGCTTCAGTCAAACTCTCCTCGCGCAGATCGAAGACAACGGCGGGTTCGGCGCGCAGGGCCAAGTGGCAACTAAGCCCACAACCGAGCCGGGTGCCGCTCGAATGTCGACCATTGAGCACATTAGGACGTCGGCCCATGACGTACGAGACCGACACGACACCTACGAGCCGTGCGGGCCGGCTCGCAAGTGCAGGATGAGAGGATCACTCATGCGCACGCCTGTGTGACGAGCGAGAAAAACGCCGACCTCATGCACCATGTCTTGGAGCAGAGTAAACGCCCATCGGCAGCGCTCGGGACAAGTTTGGCTGGTCGTGCGCTGTCTCAACCGACGCGATGCCCTAAACGGATCTGATCCGATGCGTCGTGAACTGCACTGCACTGAACTGCACTGAACTGAACTGCACCGGGCCGAACTGACATAAAACGCAGAAGAACATTGAAGTGAGAGGAAACGAACATGGCTGGCATGACCCCAATCGGATTGATTGGACTGGGCAACATGGGGCTTCCCATGGCGCGAAATCTCGCTGAGCGCGGTTTCGACATTCTCGCTTACGACGCGCGCGCGGAGGCGACCTTGGCTGCGACTGCAGCGCATGCGTCGATCAAGGCGGCTGATGGGCTCTCGGCGATCGCGCAGAGTTGCCGGATTGTGATCACCATGCTCCCGGACAGCAAGGTGGTGGATCGCGTCGTGCGCGGAGCATCGGCTCCCGATTTCGATGCGACCGGTCTCGCACTCCACATGGCGAAGCGTTCGACCGAGAATGGCGGCACGCGCGGCATCATCATCGATATGAGTTCCTCGTTCCCGATCGCGACGCGCGCGCTTGGCGAGGCGCTCGCGCGCCATGGGATCGCGCTCGTCGATGCGCCCGTGTCCGGCGGGGTTCGCAAAGCGATCGACGCGACACTGTCGATCATGGCCGGATGCGATGATGATGGGGTGTTCGCCGAAATCGAGGCGCCTCTCACGGCCATGGGGCGGATCTTCCGCACGGGCGGTCTCGGGTCAGGGCACGCCACGAAGGCGCTGAATAACTACCTGTCGGCGTCAAGCCTGATCGCGACGGCGGAAGCGATCGTCATTGGGCAGCGTTTCGGGCTGGAGCCGAAGGTCATGAACGAGGTGTTCAAGGCGTCGACCGGCCGCAGCAACACGACCGACGTGAAGGTCGAACAGTTCTTCATCCCCGAGACGTACACGTCAGGGTTTGCGCTGGCACTGCTCGACAAGGACGTGCGCATGGCCCGCGAGATGGCCGAGCAACTCGGTCTTGCGCCCGACCAACTCAACAATGTGAGCGAGCATCTCGCGCGCGGGCTTCTGGCGCTCGGACCGGAGGTCGACCATACGGCGATGCATGCCTTCATCAAGCAGAAGCGCTGAGGAAGACCTGAGAGCCATGCGTCCAGAAGGTCGGCCGGGTCAGTTCGTCTCCAAGGCGAACGCATCATCCTGTTCTGCGCGCAGCCGCCAAAGCGTCGAACCGCTCGGGCAGGCGACGTCGGCAAGCGTCAGTGTTGAGCCTGCCGCGACGTCCCGCACGAGCGTGCGCCCGACGGCCATGTAGTAGGGCAGCGGCGCATCAGCCCCAGCGACACGCCTTGCCGGTGTCAGCCGGGCGGCGAGATCAGGCACGACGTGGCGGTCTCCGCTGATCACGAGTTCCGTGCCAGCCCGAAGATCGGCTTCAGCGACGGCCGTCATGTCGACGCGCGGGCGGTAGTCGTCATCGACGAGTGTGTTGCCGAGGCGCGCTGCCGCCATCACCGAAAGGGGCGCTTCGACACCAAGCAGGTGGGAGGGATTGTAGACAAGGCCGTAGCGGCCGTCAGTCGTCGTCGGGATACCCTTGCCGGCGAACAGCTCGCCCGATGCGGCATCAGCCCATTCAACGACCGCGAAAACGCCACCAGCAAAGCTCGTCTCGTCGCTCCGACGGAAGCAATTGAACACATCGAGGCGGCCCGCCTCTAAAAGGATGCCCCCGTGATCTCTCGGCCGATAGATGAGCGGCAGCTCGATCGCGCGCGTCAGCGGAGCGTGAAAATCAGGACGGTCCGGCAGCAGTCCGGTAGCGTTGGCAACGAGCGCCATCTCGCAGAAATCAGCAACGGTGCGCATCGGAAACGCAGATAGGGCGCGGGCCCGGCGCTCCAGTGCGGCGTCCACAGGCATCGACAACGGCCAAGCCTCGCAGACGTTTACATCGCCGCCGCTCAGCGTTGTCCACGTGACCGTACCGTTGGCCTGATCCCATACGTAGTCGTATTCGCTGCTTTTGCCGGCACAGACGACGGGGAGGCCGAGCAGCCTGCACCAGGTCACGAGCGCAATCAGCAGAGCCGGTTGGTCACCGTGCACGAGCGTGTAGGGCACGCCGGCTGCACGTGCGCGGCGCGCGAGCAGCGGCCCGACGACGCATTCAGCTTCCTTTGTTGCCATGGTCACGCCGATGCCGGCGGCGATCGCCGCAGCTGCGACCCGCGCTCCGAACTCGGCATCACCGGTCGCTTCGACGATCATTTCCGTCGGACCTGTGAGGATAAGGTCCGGCTCGGATGTGACCGCGATCTCGCCGGCGGCGATTGCGTCATTGAAGTCCGCGGGCGTGGTAATCGCGCGCGCGGATAGGCCGTCTGCGCGACACTGGGCGACAACCCTGTCGACGTCACGGTCGACGGCCGCGAGGACGCAGATGCCGCCCGACCTGACCGCTTGTGAGAGGAAGGAGCGGCCGAATGCTCCGCAGCCGATCAGGGCAGTGCCGACGGGTCTTTCGAGCGCGGCGCGAAACGCCTGTTGGAAGTGCATGCGAGCTACTCCCTGGGCTCGAGGCGCCCGGCTGCTGCCGGGTTGACAACATGGCGTGGACGCACGCCTCTCGACACGTCAGCAATCGAGCGCAGTGCCGTGCGCGCGATGTCCTCGAAGCATTCATCCGTCCAACACAAGGCATGCGGCGTGATGATCGTGTTCGGCGCTGCGAGCAGCGGGCTATCTGCCGGCAAGGGCTCGATCTCGGTCACGTCCAGGCCGGCGCCGGCGATCCGGCCGGAGGCGAGCGCTTTGGCCAAGGCGGCTTCGTCGTGAAGGGGCCCCCGTCCGACGTTCACGAAGTAGGCTGTCGGCTTCATCTTCGCGAACGCCGCTGCATCGACGATGTGGCGCGTCTCAGGCGTGAGCAGCGCGCAGGCAACGACAAAATCAGCTTGCGCAAAAACCTCGTCACGCTCGACCTTGAGGCCACCAGCCGCGGCGATGTCGGCCTCCGAGACGTACGGGTCGGCTGCGATGATCCTCCCGAAAAAGGGTCGTGCGAGCGCGATGATTTCCCGTCCAATGCTGCCGGCCCCGATAAGGCCGAGGGTGCGCTGGGTCAGGCCTGTGCCCATGTAGTCGACACGTGCGTTCCAGCGCCCGGTCCTCACCAACGCGTCCTTGTCGAACAGCCGGCCGGCGAGGGCGAACAGCAGGGTCAGCGTGGCGACCGCGACGGGACGGCGCACGGCGAGCGGGGTATTGGTGACGATGATGCCGCGCGCAGTCGCGGCCTCAATGTCGACCGTGTCATAGCCGACCCCGTTGCGCGCGATGATGCGGCAGCGCGGTTCTTCAGCCGCCAGCGATCCCGCCGTGACGCGTGGCAGGTTGATATGCAAGGCATCGTACGTCGCGATGTGGGCCGGGAGAATTTCTGAGACGTCGTCAGCCAGCCATTCCCAGGTAACATCCTGGCCTTTGGCGAGTTCGTCGAACGCGGCCACATTGAAGCAGGGCCCACCCGTTGCGGTCATCAGGTCCCGCGTGACACCGACCTTGAAGCTCATGATTGACCATCCTTAGGATTAGGCGTCCGCGAGGATCGCACGCATGCCCGATACGAGGCAGGCCATGTCGGTTCCGGCCGCAATCATATTGAAACCGCGGGCTCGGTAGGCCTGCGCCGTCGCAGCGTCCGCAGCCATGAACCCAAGGCCCTTGCCGTGCGCGCGGGCCGCTGCTGTGACACGGTCGAGAGCTGCGACGTAGTCTGGATGATCGAACTGGCCGGGAATGCCGAGGAAGTTCGTCAGATCGAAGTGCCCGACCCAGAGGACATCGATGCCGGCAACCGCTGCGATCTGTTCGACGGACGCGAGCCCGCGCTCCGTTTCGATCTGCGCGATGACGGTGACACTCTCGTTCGCAGATGCGATTTTCAGCGCTGGGCTGCCAGCAAGATAGTCATCATGGGCGAAGCCGAATGCGGCACCGCGCCGGCCCACGGGGGGATACTTGGAAGCCTCAGCGATGGCGTGCGCTTGTTCGGCGCTTTCCACCATGGGCACCATGATGCCCTTTGCACCGACATCAAGCGCGCGCGCGATGAAGTGGTAGTCGCTGCGCGGGACCCGAGTCATGGGAACGATCGGAAGTCCGCGCGCGTGAGCAAACTGACTTTTGAGCGTCTCGAGCCCAGTGCCTGCGTGCTCCATGTCGTAGATGACGAAGCGGCAGCCGGCATGCACGAGAAGTTGCGCGATCCCAGGGCTGAAGAACTCGAAGATCATTGCACCATCGACGCGCTCCCCCTTGAGCACATCGCGGCGCAGGTCCGCGGCCAGCATTGTCGCCTCCCGTTGGGTCTTATTGTTGCCATGGACAGTACCTTGGATTGAACTATCGGCAAGCCCCGGACGCACGGGCAGCGCGAGGCGGGTGATGTTCTCGCTTTATTGATCTCATGAAATTTGACTTCATGACAGTTTTGTGAAAATTATTTCAAAGTCCAAATCAGAGGGATCGAAAAACAAATGATCACTAAAGATCTCTATGAGCGCTTTGCGAAGCCGCCGCATCCTGGGGCTATTTTGCGGGATGAGATCCTGCCGCGGCTCGGTCTGAATGGAAAGACTTTTGCCGGCGCGCTTTGTCTCTCACCACGCATCGTTTATGCTCTTTTGAAGGAGCGCCGTTCGATAACTCCAGATATGGCGGCCCGGCTCGATCGTGTGATCGGTGGCGGTGTCCATTATTGGCTCGGCTTGCAGTGCAGGCACGATATCGAAGTGGCGCGACTTTGCGCGCAGCAGCTGATGCCGGGCGTGCGAAAGCTCGTTGCGTCGGGGCCAAGCACCAAGGCGGCCACGCGCGCGTCCGGGCGCGAAACAATCGGTGAGCCGCACAGGCGTCTGGGCGATCGGGGCGCCAAATCGAGGGTCGAACCAGTCGCAGCGTTTTCGCCCGCAATGGCGGGTCCCGGCCCCGAGCGCGGGCGTTGATCCTCGCGCCGGACGGGCCCCGTGGCGCACGCATCGCTTCGACCATTACCGGCGTTTCGGACTTTAATGAAATCGTCCCGGCGCCGCGATCGGCTGGAACGTGACTCGGTCTCCATGCTGCAGCTTCAATATCGACCGATATTGAGAATTGATCTGCTGCGGCCGCAGGACTTCTGTTGCACAATAATCAATATAATATCTGAAGCCCCGCAAGCGTGTGCCTGTGGGGCCTCGGAGTCGGCCTTATTTGTGGGCCCTGTATTTCCGCGTTCTGCGATCTGGAACATCCAGAATCGATCGGGATAATTCACGCTCTACGTCACCGCGGTTCAGGCCGAGGTCGCGCAATCCGCGCTGATCGAGTTGTGCCAGTGCGCGTCGCTCATGCCAGACCTGCGCAACGTGAGCGGCGTGGGCGGCCCAACCTGCGAGGATCGCGCCCGACGAGGCCCCTCTGGTCTCCGCTGCATTGCTGAAACTCTCGATCCTGAATGTTCTGATGTTCATGCTCATGATGTCGGTCCTCTTCTGGGTTCTCCGGACCCGGGAGGACTACGATGCTCTGTTGCTTCACGAAAGCTAATATGCTTTGCGCATGCCATCACAGTTCTTAATGGATGGGACCGACGTGCGAGACCTCGACATTTCGCTGCTCCGCGCCTTCATCACCGTCGTCGAAGCGGGCGGCGTGACCGCCGCCGCGCGGGTCCTCAACCGAACGCAGGCCGCAGTGAGCCAGCAGATCAAACGCCTCGAGACTGTCCTTGGCAGTTCGCTGTTCGAGCGCGAGCACAAGCGGATTCTGCTCGCAGCTGCCGGCGAGCGCCTGCTAGGCGACGCGCGGCGGCTCGTTGCGCTCAATGATGACCTCTATGCGACGATGACCGCAGAGCGCCCCTCGGGGCGGGTCCGGCTCGGCATTCCCATGGACATCGTGCCGACCTACGCGCCTGCGATCCTGCGGCGGTTCGCCTCGACCCGCCCGGACGCGACCGTTCAGTTGACCTCACGCAACACCGCGTGCCTGCTCGCGATGCTCGATCACGGCGACCTCGATATCGCGCTGACAACCGAGTTTGGAGCTTCCCGCGTCGGCTCGGAGCAGGTTTATCGCGATCGCCTGGTCTGGCTCGGGGCACGGAATGGTACGTCACACCGTGCATCGCCTTTGCCGATCTCGATCGGATCGCCAGAATGCAGGTTCAGGCCCGTGCTGCTCGATGCGTTGCGCGTCGCCGGGCGTTCCTGGCGTCTGGTTTTCGAAGTTGCTGGTCAGGAGGCTCAACTCGCGCCGGTCGCAGCAGACCTTGCCGTGACCGCGATGCTGAGTGAGTCGGTTCCGAAGGACCTGCAGGTCCTCGAAGCCTGTTCAGGCTTGCCGTCGTTACCGATCTGCTCGATCAACATGTACCAGCCGCGACGCGGCGCGATCGGTCTTGGTTCGGAATTGGCATCCGAAATTCGCGCCGAGTTCGCAGAGCGTCGCGCACTTGTGCGGACGGGCGCATCAGACGCGCCGACTGCACCGCTGAAGCGCCGGCAGAGGGCGCGGGCGAACGCGCAACTGCCGCTCAAGGCTGACGGAACTGCGGGCACAGCACCGCTCAGTGGGAGCGCGCCTCGTCGTGCAAAGGCCCCGTCATCGGCAGGGATCGTTTCGTGAGGGGCCTGGTCGATTGGTGGATGGGCGCGAAGCCAGATGATGATCCGCTAGCCGTGGACCCCGACACGGGCCTGCGTGCCGCGGTCGTGGTGACGGGCGGATCGCGCGGCATCGGCTTCGAGATTGCCGCGAGGTTCGCAGCCGAGGGGCGACATGTTGTCCTCGTCGCGCGCAATCAGGCCGGGCTCGCAGATGCCGTCCGCAGATTGAGAGCGCGGGACGCCCGATTCGCGGTGACCTCGCTCGCGCTTGACGTGGCTTCACCTCAATCGCACGTGCACCTCTTGGATGCGCTCGCGGCTCAGGGCGCGTTCTGCTCAATTCTTGTCAATTCGGCCGCGATCGGCATCGCTGGGGCTTCCCTCGACCGCGGCGTCGACGAGCAGAGCGCGCTCGTTGCAACCAATGTGGACGCGCCGCTGCGCCTCGCCCTCCACGTCTTGCCGGACATGGTCCGTCGGCGCAACGGCGGCGTCATCAACATCGCGTCGTTTGGTGGTCTCGTGCCCGGGCCCTATCAAGCCGCCTACTACGCGAGCAAAGCGTTCATGATTTCCCACACCGAAGCGCTCGCCTGGGAGCTGAGGGGGAGGGGTGTGCGCCTCTGCGTCGTGGCACCGGGCCCGGTCGAAACCGGGTTTCATCGCGACATGCGTGGCGACAGCGCGGTCTATGCACACCTGCTGCCGAAGATGACGCCGGAGCGTGTTGCGCGAGCAGCAGTCGATGCTTTCTGGCTCGGTCGTACGCTGGCAATACCTGGTGTCCTGTTGCCGATCGTCGGCCTGATCCTACGTTTGACACCACGCCGCGCCGTCAGCGCCAGCGTAGGTGCGCTGCTGAGACCCCGAGGATAGCCCTGGCATGTTTGACTGGAGACCGACGGCGCGTGACGTTGCGCCGAGCCAAGACGATGTATTCCTGAGCGCGCCCCCTCGTGGGCAGGCGCGGCGCAGGCCGGTTCTGATCATCCTGCATCAACCGCATTCCGTGCCCGGCCACATCGGGGCTGCGTTGCGCGAACTCGGCCACGCGCTCGACATCCGCAGGCCGCGCTTCGGTGATCCGTTGCCACCCACGCTGGCCCGTCACGACGGAGCGATCATTTTCGGCGGGCCCATGAGCGCAAACGATCCCGACGACTACATCAAGCAGGAGATCGCGTTCATCGGTGTCGCGCTGCGCGAGGAGGCCCCCTACCTCGGCGTGTGCCTTGGCGGCCAGATGCTTGCCTGCCATCTTGGATCGTGCGTCGGGCCGCATCCCGACGGCCATGTCGAGATCGGTTACCACGATGTTGCTCCGATCGCCGATGTCCACGGCGAGGGGCGCTGGCCGCAGCGCGTTTATCAATGGCATCAGGAAGGCTTTGAGTTGCCTGCTGGCGCTGAACTCATCGCAGCAAGCACGGGCGCGTTTCCAAACCAGGCTTTTCGGTATGGGCGAACAGCCGTGGCCATTCAGTTTCATCCCGAAATCACTTACGCGATGGTGAGCCGATGGTCGGGTCACAACCCCCAACGCCTGACGCTGCCAGGAGCGCAGCCGCGCGTTCAGCAGATGCAGGATCATATCGCGCATGGACCAAGCGTTCGGGCGTGGTTGAAGCGGTTTCTCGACGGTTGGGTTGCAGCGGGCCGTCGGCGATTTTCGGACTGAGGCCGCTTACGCCACTTAATGCAGTTCGTAATCTCTCAACCTTCTGCTGCTAAGCATCCGAGGGCGAGGCGGCTTCAAGTTGTGCGTTCCGATCTTGCTGGGGCCCGGCCTGTCGAATCACAGGTCGGGCCTTTTTCGTGGCATCGTCCCGGGACAGGCCGGCTGC
Organism: Hyphomicrobiaceae bacterium; assembly: GCA_050330095.1. Classification (GTDB taxonomy): domain Bacteria; phylum Pseudomonadota; class Alphaproteobacteria; order Rhizobiales; family Hyphomicrobiaceae; genus JBCBWG01. The sequence continues at coordinate 31,887 of JBHJOC010000041.1, read as the reverse complement.
CGAGCCCTCACGGCCAAAACGCACATGCTCGACAACGACGCATAATCCGCCGAAAGCTGACGCGATCTACGAACTCGCAGGCCTGAAGCCGGCTGCAAGGGCCTCGGCCTCCGAGCAGAACCATCGCTCCCCGCGCTCTGCTGTGACGGTTGTCTTCGCATACCATGGGCTCCAAGGCGGATGATAGATCCGGCCTGCACGTGAGATGTTCCCCTTGATGGGGCAGCCTTCCGGGGCCTGCTGTTGAGCCGTCTGCCATCTGCGGGCGCGAAATTCCCAGGCTGGCGGGCAACTGGCGTCCCATATGCCGCGACGTTCGGATTTTGCGAGCCGTTCCTCAGCAACATAGCGCTTGGAGTATTTGACGAAGGCCCATGCATAGCCCTCGGCGACGAGGCGTGCATTAAGGTCTGTCCCGCCCGCCTTACAAATTGCGATCGCACGGCCATAGCGGTCGGTGTTGAGTTGTTGACATTCAACCGGCCGCCCGCCGATCAGCCGTTCGAGCTTGCGGCGCGCTGCTTTCCCCGCATCCCATTCAAGGCCCGTTGTGGTCTGGCAGCTTTGCCCGAGCTCCGGCGCATCGATGCCTTCGAGCCTGATGCGTTGGCCGGCGACGATGATGGTATCGCCGTCGACGACGCGGGCAATGCCGCGGTGGACCTGGCCATCGAAGTGTCGCGGCCGGCGCCCTTCTGGCAGGTGACGATCTGTCCGACCCGTCGGTGCGGCAGTCGAATCCCGAGGCATTGTTTGCGCGCCGGCGTTCCGTTCATCCATGCTGGCGGGCGGGTGCGTCACGTCGACAGGCGCCGGCTGATGTGCCGGCCCGATGACGTGAACTGCGAATGCAATCACGACCAGCGCGACGGCGACCAGTGCTGCAATGGGTTCGCTTCTGAGTGTCATTCGCACAGAACCGGTGATTCGCATGTCTACACGAAGGACGTCGAAAGGCGAGATCGCCACCGCGCCGTCATCTCTCAGCCACACATCGGGCCGGTTAAAACATTCTGTAATCGTGAGTGATTCTCTGAACCCGGCGTGAGCGGCCGTGAAGGTTCGTCAACAGAAGGAAATCAGGATATCTCCTGTTTTGGCATAATTTATCGCACAATTTAAGAGATTTTTATCGCTGCGTTGCAGTCCTGGGCGGCAACCGCGCATGGTGTGGGGCATTGCCTGCGTGCGAGGTCCTGAAGGACCCAAGAACGCGCCGCGTCATCAGGAGTTTGCCGATGCCAGACACAAAACAGTCCCAAGCCGGGCCCACCACAGTTGCGGCCGCAGCCGCCGAATGGCTCGCGCGCGACGGCGCTGTGGTGCTTGCGACGGTGGTCGAAACCTGGGGCTCTGCACCGGTGCCCGTCGGCGGTCAGATGGTGGTCGCGCGGGACGGCACGTTTGCTGGTTCCGTTTCTGGCGGCTGCGTCGAGGGGGACGTTCTCGTCGCGGCTGAGGACCTGTATGCGCGCGGCTCCGGCCTCGACGTTCTGTCGGTCGGCGTCAGCGACGAGACGGCCTGGGGCGTCGGGCTACCCTGCGGGGGGCGGGTCGGGATCATGATCGAGCATGTCGCTGCCGACACGCAGCCTGCCAGGATCGTCGCGCGCGTTGCCGAGGCACTCGCCGCGCGCCGCCCGGTCATCGTCCGCACGAGCCTCGAGACCGGTTCGAAAACCATCTTCGAGGCCGCCGCGATCGGCGCTGATCCCAACCTCGCTGCACTTCTGAAATCCGGATCCGCGAAGCTGATGGACGAGGCCAACGGGCGCGTGTTCTACGAAGCCCGCGCACCCGCCGCCCGCGTCGTGATCATCGGCGCGACGCACATCGCCCAAGTGCTGGCGGCCATGGCTTTGATGACCGACCTTGCCGTCTTCATCGTCGACCCCCGTACCGCGTTCGCAACCCCTGAGCGCTTTGCAGGGATCGATCTCAGAACCGAGTGGCCAGAGGTTGCCCTCCGCGAGATCGGACTCGACGCGTTCACAGCGATTGCCGTGGTCGCCCACGTCGACCACATTGACGACGAGGCCCTCAAGTCCGCCGTGAAGTCGGATGCATTCTATATCGGCGCACTAGGCTCAAGGCGCACTCATCAGCGCCGGCTCGCGCGGCTGCGCGACGCGGGTCTTTCCGGTTCAGACGTGGCGCGGATTAAATGTCCGATCGGGCTCGATATCGGTGCCCAGACACCGGCAGAGATCGCCATCGGTGTCCTTGCAGAGATCGTTCTTGCTCTGCGAGGCGCAAAACGACCCGAGCAGGCCATCACCGCAGGGCACGTTTACGCATGACGATGTCGGATGTCCGCACCGCCTTGATCCTGCTGGCAGCAGGCGCGTCTCGAAGGTTCGGCGACGCCAACAAGCTGCTGGTAGATATCGATGGAATTCCGCTCGTGCAACGCGTGGCGCAAGCCCTCGCCGAGGGCGGGCTGCACCGGCAGCTCATCGTCGTGCTCGGTCATGAAGCTTCGGCCATTCGATCTGCGCTGACCTCTGTTCCGGCAACCTTCGTTGTGAATGACGACGCCGCCGAAGGCATCGGTGCGTCGATCCGATGCGGGATCACGGCCCTCCCGGCCAACGCGCAGGGTGCTCTCATTGCCCAGGCTGATACCCCTGCCCTCACATCAGACCTCGTCGCGCGCCTCATCGCAGCGTTTGAGGCGAGTGGCGGGCAGGCCATCGTCCATCCGGCAACCCCTGACGGTCGCCAGGGAACGCCTGTTGTCTGGCCACGCGCGCTGTTTGCGGAGCTTGCAAAGCTTGCGGGGGATCGTGGCGGCAAGCCGCTGTTGGCACACCATCCCGACAAGGTGGTGACGGTTGCGACCGATTCGGCGACGCAGGTCGATCTCGACACGCCGGACGCTCTCCAAGCCTGGCTCGCGTCGCGATAACGTCAGGCTTGCACGACGCCATCGACGCGCGCCGGGCTGAGACCCTGTGCGAGCGCCGCGGATCGGATTGCGGCCCAGGTCGCTTCCGGGATCGGCACACCTTCCGCGCGCCGCTTGTCGCGCATACGCCGCTCAGGCTCGCCAGGGTAGAGGATTTCGCCGCCGGCGTCGATCGGCCGGGCGCTCTTGAAGTATTCTAGGTAGCGTGTCACCTCGGCCGGCATGGCTCCTGCCGGATCGAAGACTGCAGGGTCGAGATAGATTGAGAGCATGCCATTTGCCCATCGCGGCCGATCCGGATCGGGCGCGCCGGTTCCAGTGAGCGCTCCGCCCAGCAACTCGACCATGAACGCCAGACCGGACCCTTTGTGGTCACCCATGGCGCGGATCGCGCCCTTGCCGTTGCGATAGTCCCGCGGGCCGTCAGGGGCATAATCTCCGTACAGAAAGCGGGGGTCGGCGCCGATCACCCCCTCACCTGACACAAGCGCATGTTCTGGCAAGGGCTTGCCACCCTGGCTCGCGACCAGCACCTTGCCCTCTGCAACGACCGAAGTCGCGAAATCGAGAATCAGGTGGCGGCCGTCTGGGCGCGGAATGCCACAGGCATAGGGTGCTGTCGAAAAACGTGCCTCCGCCGCGCCGTAGGGCGCCACGAGGAGGCTTGCCGGCGCGTTGACGTGGTGGATTGAAACAAGGCCGGCATCGGCTGCCATCTCGGCCCATTCGCCAACCCTCCCGACATGGCCCGCGTTGCGCAGCGCGACCGCCGACAGGCCGTTCGAGCGGCATTTGTCGATACCGAGCTTGACAGCTTGGGGTGCAACGGTCTGGCCGAAGCCGTAGCGCCCATCGACGACGGCGAGCACCGGGGTATCGGTCATGACGTCGATGGTCTGATCCGGAATGAACGATCCGTCAGCCTTCCATTCGAGATATCGCGGGACGCGTACGACGCCGTGACTGTCGTGGCCGGAGAGGTTCGCTGAAACAAGGGAGCGACCGAGTTGGTCGGCTTCGCTGCGCGAGCACCCCGCGGCGGCGAAAATGTCGCTGACCAACCGTTCGAGATTGGATGCTGAGATCGTGATCATTGTTTCCTCCGGGTTGCGACGGCTCTGCGGCCGGCTTGGTTGGGCTTGCGGCCACAGCGGCAGCTGCCGGAACAGGACTCGCCGGGCCGGCCCGGACGCGGCCTGAGTGTTTACAGCTGCTTCACGGCCTTCGATGTCAGATCGTTCGCTAGCGCGTGGCGGCGGGAGATTGGCACGGACTGGACGCAGCAGATTAAGCCTGGACCGGTGGTGGAGGTACAGCCGCCGTGGCAGACGGTGTGCGCGTGGCAGCCATGTCCCGAAGCTTGGTCGCCCGTTTCAGCCAGAACGCATGCGGGATCTTCGCGCCAATTCAGCAGGAGTCCCGGCTCACCCACTTGGTGCCAATGGCGCCTCCATGGTGCGCGAGGGGGGAAGCTCCCAATCGGTCGTGATCAATGCAATCAACTTCTCTGTCCGCAGTGTGATGGTCGCAGGCGTCCACGCGGGCCATGTCGCAGCCTCGTTCGCCAGCACGAACTCGGATTGAGCGAGGATCTCGGATTTTGCCGGCCACTCGGCGTTCGCGGCAGCTTGATTGTTCGCAAAATTTAGGAGGGCGCAATTGCCGAGGCGGTCTGCATAGCTGGCAACGCCGGAGCGGTCCCCGAAGTCCTCGAGCCAGCCTGAACCTGGCCGTGGGTTGCGCGGCAGAACGTGCTCACCGGTCACGCCGCGGTCGGAACGGGGGCCTGGATCCTGTCCAAGCAGCACACTCAGCCGGCGCAAAACGAGGAATGCGAACGGCTTGTAGTAGAAGGTGCGGCTGCGCAGGTTCGCCAGCGCCATATCGAGCACGTCGGGCGGGACTGCGAGGCCCGCCAATCGCTGCGGGTCGGATTGCCGGCTGATTTCCTCGCAGAGTTCCGCAAACACCCTGTCTCGCTTTACGGGATCGGTGCCGGCGAGCTTGAACAGCCAAGCTAATCGTTCGAGTCCGGCCAGGAAAATCTCAGTCGCCGGGCCGTCAAGACCAGTGCGTTCGAGATGCGCGAGGGTCGGGGCGATCCAGGTGTCCGTATCGAGCCACCCAAGCCGGTAAAGCTTCGCTCCAACCGGGTCATCCCCTGAGATGTTCTGAAGCGCAGCCCGCCGCATCATGTGCTCGAGCAGTTCGCCGTAGCCTGCGAGCCTGCGGGAAAACGCGCGCGCCGTGCGGGGCTTTTGTCCGAACAGCGTCACGAGTTCCGTCTCGACCGGGATGTTGCTCTTGCCGCGCCATCTTGCGCCAACGGAGATGACGCGCACGTGCTCCAGCAGTCGTCCGAGTTGCGCGTTGCCGAGACGGGCCTGGGTCGCGTCCCAGAGTGCCGCGGCTTGCGCCTGCTGTTCCACCGGCAGACTCGCGAGCAGTGTCAACTTGGCGCGCTCCGTCGCATGAAACGGATGGCTCGTCTCCTCGGTTGTCGCAAGGATTTGCCAGGCCTCTGTCGTTGAGCCGACCAACTCGACGATGATCAGGCAGCGGTCCAGGAGAAAGCTGATGAAGTTGTCGAGCGAGGCCGCATCGAGTTGCGCTTCGGCAAGCCTCGAGGTCAGCGCAGCGGCACACGTAAAGAGCTGCGTTTCAACGCCGTTCAGACCGCCCCCGACACTGCAGGCGCCACCGCGTTCGAGCCCCGGATCGCTCGCGGCGCTGCCAGAGACGTCGCCTGGCGGATCGAATGTGACCGATGGTTTCGTGAGCAGCCGTGCATAAAGCTGTCGAATGCTTGCCTGAACCTCGATCCGCGGCGTGAGGCCTTCTTCGGTAAGATCGACGTCTGCATTGCTTGCTGCTGACGGCTCACGCCAGATCAAGCGCCGCAGCTGAGCGGCCAAGTCCTTGTCTTGCGTCACCTCTGCCAGGAGCGCGAACAGAATGCTCAACGTCACCAAGCGTTGTTGCCCGTCGATGATCGCGCGGCAATCCTCGTCACTCGATCCTGCAAGGCAGAGGCGCCCGAGGAAATACCTCCGATCGGCACTCGCGGCCGCCTGGAGCAGGTCGGACAGAAGACGCTGGACACTCTGCTCTGGCCAAGCGAACGCGCGTTGCGCTGAGGGCAGATAAAACGTCCGCCCGAATTCGAACGCGCGCCGGACGGGCACGACATCAACCTGGATGTAGTCTTCGAGGCCCGGCACCTTCTGCAACGCAACACTCCACAGTCACCAATGCTCAAATGGCCATTGGCTTAAAAATGGCCTGCCTGCTACCACGGGCGTCGTGGCGCGAGAAGCTTGAAGTATGCCTCGCAGTCGGGCACCGGTGGGGTTGCGTTGCGTTCAGACGCGGGCTTTGGCGGCGCGCGCTCATCGCGATGAGGTAAACGGATCGGGACCAAATGATGTCGGAAGAGGTCCTTTATAAAATCGAAAGTAGCGTTGCCTGGCAGCAAGCGCTCGTGCGCGGCGTCTACGAAGGGTCGCAGGACGACCGGCGCGATGGGTTCATCCACTTCTCGACGCGGTCCCAGGTCGCGCAGACGGCAGCGAAGCACTTCAAAGGGCGCCATGGTCTCGTTCTGATCGCGGTCGATCCCGCTCCGCTCCGCGACGCTCTCGCATGGGAGCCCTCGCGCGGCGGCGAACTGTTTCCCCATCTCTACGGTCCGCTCCGTACGGATCATGCCGTGGCTCTTGTCGAACTCCCCCTCGATTGCAACGGCATCCCCGATACTTCAAGCGTGCTTCCTCGGCTCGACGCACGGATCGCCAGCGGCGGCGGCGAGACCTCGGCCAGCCCGAGCGATGGCGCCAAACCGGCGGGTCACGAACGATGATCCCGAAACGGTTGTTCGATCTTGCAGGCCCCGCGCTGCGCCTGCTCGATGCCGAAAGCGCCCATCTTGCGACCTTGCAGGCGCTAGAACGCGGACTTTATCCCCGCCGAGTCGCGCCCGATCCCGATGCTCTTGCGACGACGGTGATGGGGTTACGCCTACCCAATCCAATCGGCATGGCCGCTGGGTTCGACAAGGATGCTCGCGTTCCTGACGTGATGTTGGACATGGGGTTCGGCTTCGCTGAAGTCGGCACGCTGACGCCGAGGCCGCAGACTGGAAACGCCCGTCCACGCGCATTCCGCCTTCCCGAGGATGAGGCGATCATCAACCGCAACGGTTTCAACAATCAGGGCCACGCCGCAGCGCTGCTGCGTCTTTCCCGTCGCCGAAACCCGGCGCGCGGGGTCGTCGGGGTCAATCTCGGAGCCAACAAGGATTCGGCTGATCGGATCGCGGACTACGTGACAGGCGTCGAGGCGTTCGCCCCCTATGCCAGCTATTTCATGATCAATGTCTCTTCACCGAATACGCCGGGGCTGCGGGATCTGCAGGCGCCTGGCGCCATAGCCGCGCTGCTCGAGGCCGTGTGCGCTTGCCGTGACCGCGTCGTGACGGCTGCAGAGCGCCGCATTCCCATTACCGTGAAGCTCGCACCCGATATCGCCGAAGCGGATTTGCCAGCGATCTGCGACCGGCTGCTCGGGCTCCCGATCGATGCGATCGCGATCTCGAATACGACGATTGCGAGGCCAGCCGGACTTCGCAGTCGTCCCGATCTCGTTGCCCAAGCTGGGGGGCTGTCGGGTCGGCCCCTGTTCGATGTGTCGACGGCGATGCTCGCACGGGTGCGCGTTCTGACGTGCGGACGTTTGCCCCTGATTGGGATCGGCGGCATCGATAGCGGAACAGCCGCGCTGCAAAAAATCGAGGCTGGAGCCGATCTCGTGCAGGTCTACACAGGGTTCGTCTACCGGGGCCCCTCGCTCTTGGATGACATCAAGGCTGCGCTGCTGCGACGGGTCCAGGCAGCAGGGGTCGGCAGCATTGCTGATCTCGTTGGCACGGGACGGGACGCCTGGGCGGCACAGCCGATGACCTTCGCGCACGAGGCTTGAGGCAGGTTCGACGCCCTTGCGGATGGATCAGTCTGGCCTGAGGTGGCGCAGGGAGACCGGATACAAGGCTTCTGCCCCGCGAATCCAGACCAGCATGGGTTGCTCGCTGAACAACGAGGCGATCGTACCGTCGAGCACGTTGAGACCGCCGGTGAACGCACCAAAGGCTGGCATGACGAGGCGACGGCCATCACCAACGAAGCAACCTCTGCGCAGGCATGCGCCATGCAACGCGAGGCGTGCAACCGGGTGGAGATGCCCGGCGATTTCATGGGAGGCCGGCCCGTCCATCGGCTCGTGGCGGAATGTGAGTCCTCCAACGGCGATCGCATCGACGATCGTGCCGCCCGCCCAGTCAGGCACTTCCGGATCATGGTTGCCGGTGACCCAGACCCAGATCCGGTCGCGTTGGATCTCGGCGAGGATCGCGCGATCCTCAGGATGCATGCGAGCGCCAGCCCCAGTATCGTGAAAACTGTCGCCGAGTGAGATCACGGTTCGGGGGTCGAACCGGTCGACGATCTCGGCAAGCCTCAGCAGAGTTTCGCGCGTATCATAGGGGGGCATCATTCTGCCGCGGGCCGCTGCAGCGGAGCCCTTCTCAAGATGCAGATCAGAGACAACAAGCGCTGAATGAGAGGGCCAATAGATCGCCCCCGATCTGTCTCCGACCAGTTGACGACCACAGACGTTGATGATCGTGCCGCCGTGTTGGCGCGCGATCTCGAGCCCAAACGCGTCCGTTCCGATATCCTTCTGGATATCCGTCTCGATACTGGCGTCGCGCTGACGAAGCGCCCGTTCCGCTCCGGCGTGCATGCTACGGTTCGATGTCGACATGCGGTCAGCGAGCCCGAAGCGGTCCAAAAAATCAAGCGACGCGCACCGATGCACTGTTGACAACGACGGGGTGCGCGATCCGACCGCACGCATGACACCGCAGCTCCATGCCGCAGCGGCGACAGCGTCGACAACGACCTGAAGCGAGCCATCGTGCGGGTTGGTCGGGCGCGGAGACGTCCCTATGCGCCGAAACCCGGCAACCGGCGCGCAATGGCGGATTTGAACCGCTCAGGCTGTCGCCGTCTCGGTCATCTTCCGGATGCGCTGTGCAAGGCGCGAGACCTTCCGGCTTGCCGTCTTGGCATGGATCACGCCTTTCTGAGCCGTTCGCACGAGCTTTGGCTCAGCTGCCGCGAACGCTGCCTTTGCAGCCGCTACATCGCCGCTCGCAATCGCCTCTTCGACCTTACGCACCTCGGTGCGCATCGACGAGCGGCGGTTCTTGTTGATTGCGGTGCGGCGCGCGATCTTGCGGACCGCTTTTTTCGCCGATGGCGTATTGGGCATGAACGACCTCGTTAGGGCCCGGGCTCCAATCGCCCGAGCAGACATGTGAAACGACGAACGGACCGACACGTCTCGCCGCGATCAAGAACGCGCCAGCACCTGAAGAGCATCCATCGGCTGGCGACAGAAGTTGGAGCTGGACCGCAACCGAGGCGTAATCAGATGCCGGTTCGGGGGCGTTGGGCGAGGAATCTCGGAACGAGCCCCAGGATCAGGGGCCGTGGTATAACTCTCGCATGGTTGGCGGTCAACGACTGAGCAGCGCTGAGGCGCTTGCGATCAGAAAGGCCGCTGAGACCCATGTCGCAAAACTTCCACGAACGTCAATTCCGTCCAGACTTCGTTGCCCCAAGCTCGCGCTCGACTGGCTACGTCTTCTCCGGTGTTGCAGCACTCCTGGCCGTCCTCTTCCGGGAGGAATCGCTTTCGGCCGTCCTGCTGGCCATGTCCGCCGCCGTGTTCTTGATCCTCGCGACCCTGCGCCCGAACTGGCTCAACGGGCTCAATCGACGGTGGTTCGCGTTGTCGATCCTGCTTGCCAGGATCGTCAATCCGGTCGTCCTGCTTGCACTCTTTGCGCTGGTGATCGCGCCCTACGGCCTGCTCATGCAACTCTTCCACGACCCCCTCAACCGCCGCCGCCGCCTTCGCAATGGGAGCTACTGGATCGAGCGCCGGACCGAGCCGGAGCGATCCGCCGGTTCCTCGATCACGGATTTCAAGGCTCAGTTCTAAGAGCCTGTGCGGAAGGCGCAAGCGGGCAGGGCTGATGTGCCGGTCTCGCGTGCTCGCCACACGCTGTGCGCCGAGACTGGCACTGGACTTGCTGACGACGGGTCATCGGCTGCCGCAATCGCGGTCGCAAGCTCAGAGCTCAACCCTGCAGCCGCACCCGTCGAAGAGGAACATCCATCATGCTGTCCGTGCTGCGCGAGACCGCCAGTTACATGAGCCGTCGGCGGAAGTGGTGGCTGTTTCCTGTCTTCGCGATCCTGCTGATCGTTGGCGGGATCTTGATGCTGGCTCAGGGCTCGGCACTGGCACCGTTCATTTACACCGTATTTTAAGGGTGCCGTGGGCCTGCACGCACGCGTGTGCGTGCCGTGCGATCCGGTATAGAGACATGAAAATACTCGGGATTTCCGCGTACTACCACGACAGCGCAGCCGCACTCGTGGTCGACGGCGTGCCCGTGGCTGCAGCGCAAGAAGAGCGCTTCACACGGATCAAACACGATGCATCGTTCCCGCAGCATGCGATCCGAGCGTGCCTCGGCGTCGTGGGCCTCAGTTTGGCTGAGATCGACGAGATCGTGTTCTTCGAGAAGCCGTTCGTAAAGTTCGAGCGCTTGCTCGAGACCTATCTCGCGCTCGCTCCACGCGGCTTTTCCTCATTCAAGGCGGCGATGCCGGTTTGGATCAAGGACAAGCTGTTTCAGAAACGGCTGCTGGCCGATACACTCGCGCGCATCGACGGGACACTCGATCGTCGATCGGCCGAGGCACGGCTGAGGTTCAGCGAACACCATCTGAGCCACGCCGCATCGGCCTACTATCCATCTCCGTTCGACGAAGCCGTTGTTCTGACGATGGATGGCGTTGGCGAATGGGCGACCACATCGGTGTGGGTCGGGCGCGGCAAGACCCTTGAGCCGAAGCTCGAGCTTCACTGGCCGCACTCGCTTGGGCTGCTGTATTCGGCGTTCACGGCCTACACGGGCTTTCGGGTAAACTCTGGCGAGTACAAGGTCATGGGGCTCGCGCCCTATGGCCGCCCGATCTATGCGGACGCAATCCTCGACCATCTGATCGACGTGCGTGACGACGGGAGCTTCTGGCTCGATCAGCGCTATTTCAACTATGCGAGCGGGCTGACAATGACCTCGCGCCGCTTTCACGACCTCTTTGGCGGCCCGCCGCGTGAGCCTGACACACCCGTGACGCAGCGCGAGATGGACATCGCGGCTTCGATCCAATCCGTCACCGAAACCGTCATGCTGAAAATGACCCGCAACCTGCGATCCCGGTTTGGGATTGCAAATCTCTGTCTCGCCGGTGGCGTCGCGCTCAACTGTGTTGCCAACGGCAAAGTGCTCCGCGATGGCGCATTCGATCGCGTCTGGGTGCAGCCCGCGGCCGGTGATGCCGGGGGCGCACTCGGCGCCGCGCTGGCACTGCATGCGCTTGGACATGGGTTGCCGCGGGCCAGAGCCAGCGATCCTGCATGCGATGCCATGTCCGGCAGCTATCTTGGGACGTCCTACGCTGATGATGTGATTGCTGAGCGGCTCGCACATTGCGGGGCGCGGTTTACAACGCTGGCATGGGCCGATCTGATTGATGACACGGCCGCGCGCCTTGAGAGGGGCGACGTCGTTGGCTGGTTCCAGGGCCGGATGGAGTACGGCCCGCGGGCGCTTGGGGCGCGATCAATCCTGGGCGACGCTCGAAACCCTCGCATGCAGCAGACGCTGAACCAGAAGATCAAGTACCGGGAGAGCTTCAGACCGTTCGCACCGGCCGTTCTCGCACAAGACGTCGCCGACTACTTCGAGTACGACGGTGCCAGCCCCTACATGCTGATGGTCGCCAACGTGAAACGCAACCGCCGCGTACCCGAGCCAGCCGACCACGCTGGCGCATTTGGAATCGAGCGCCTTAATATGGTGCGTTCGGATATTCCAGCCGTCACCCACGTCGACTTTTCGGCGCGCGTCCAGACCGTTCACCACGAGACCAACCCGCGGTTCCACGACCTGTTGTCGTGCTTCAAGCGCCGCACAGGGTCGTCCGTGCTGGTCAACACGAGCTTCAACGTTCGCGGGGAACCGATCGTCGAAAGCCCCGAGGATGCGTTCCGCTGCTTTATGGGGACAGAAATGGACGCGTTGGCGATCGGCAGGTGTCTGCTCGTCAAAAGCGACCAGGACCCAAACCTGCGCGTCGATTATGTCGCAACCCAGGCGCCGGACTGATACACCAAGCGGGAAATTTGCCGAGCCGACATTCAATCATTAACGTTGCGCCTCTAAGACTAGCCCCGGGAACGATTCGGGGAGATCCGCCATGGTACTCTGGTCAACGATCATCAGCGTCTCTGTCGCGCTTCTGATAGTGCTCGCGTCGTTGCGGCCCGAGAGCGTCGCTTACGCCTACGCACACATGACTGTGTCCGCCGGCGTTTCGATCGCCGTCGCGCTGAGCGCCATCCGCGGTGTCCAAGGGCTCGGTAGTTCCGCATCCGAAATGCAAGTATCGGCTCATCTGGCTCGTTTCATGGGGCTTATCTGGGCGTGGGGGGCACTGTCGCTATTTGCGACCTACGCGACCGGGATCGTGTCCTGGAAGGAGTGGTTTGCGTTCTTCATGGTCTTCGCGATTGTGGGGGCGCTGACGTTCTTCCTCTCGGCGCGCATGTCGGGGCGTGCGGAACGCGGCGAGAGCGATCCTGCGCTGCTCAAGACCGCTCGATATATGGCCATGGCACAGCTTGCAGGCATGGTCATCGTCATGCTCGGACTGCTGATCGACGGGAAAATGGCGAGATTTCTGACGGTCCAGCGCGAGAACTGGCAGGACTGGGCTGCCAACAACTACTTCTTCTTTGGGGCTCTCGGACTTGCGATCGTGAGCGCCTACGGGGTCTTCGGGGTGAAGAGAACCGCCGTTGAGCGCGCGTGATGATCGGCATTTTCCTGGCAATCGCGTCGAGCTGGCTCGTCTTCATCATTGCAGCGAGCCTGTCAGCGCCGTGGGTCTCGTTCGTTGGTGCGGCCTTCGGAGCGGCCGTTGCCGTTTTCACCTCACTGCGGCTCAATGGCTACGTCCAGCGCGGCGTGACAGCCGACGAGCGTCTGGTCGATCCCGATGGTCGCGCAGGTGTCGAACGCGCGCGACAGAATGCGTTGCTGATCGCGGCAACCTTTGCGTGGGGCGCCGGCGCGATCGGCTTGGGATACGGGTTGACGCCACTCCACTGGCAGCATTGGTGGCAGTATGCAGCCGCGTTCGGTGTTCTTGCCGGTCTGGCGATCCTTTACAGCCTCCAGCTTGCAACGTCTGGGTCGCCGCTTGCCATGCCAAAGTGGCTCGATCGCTCGGCACTGCTCACGGCCGCCCTCGCCGTCGCAGCGTTCATCGGCGTCGGATTTCTGCTGGTCTCGGGCAAGCTCTTCGTGAACAAGCCCGATTGGCTGGCCAACCATGTGTTTCTTTTCGGTGGGTTGGCGATCACGTTCCTGGCTGCACTCGCGGCGGCTGCTCACCGCCGCGGCGAATGACGCGCTCTTGCCGTAGCAACGCCAAGTCTCAGCGGTTCTTGAACTGCGGTTTCCGCTTCTCGGCGAAAGCAGCCATGCCTTCCTTCTGGTCTTCGGTCGCAAACATTGCGTGGAAGACACGGCGTTCAAAACGGATGCCCTCGGCGAGTGTCGTTTCATAAGAGCGGTTCACGCTCTCTTTCGTCATCGCAACGATCGGTTGCGACATTCCGGCGATGATCTCGGCGACCTTGACGGCTTCTTCGACAAGTTGATCAGCAGGCACGATCCGCGACACGAGCCCGCTCCGCTCGGCCTCGGCTGCATCCATCATGCGACCAGTCAGACACATTTCCATGGCTTTGGATTTGCCGATAAAGCGGGTTAGTCGCTGGGTACCGCCCGAACCCGGCATCACTCCGAGCTTGATCTCTGGCTGGCCGAACTTCGCGGTATCGGCCGCGATGATGAAGTCGCACATCATGGCAAGCTCGCAGCCGCCGCCGAGGGCGAAGCCGGCAACGGCTGCCACGACCGGCTTGCGGACCGTCGTGATATATTCCCACTGCGCGATGAAGTTGCCACGATAAACCTCCATGAAGGACTTGTCCTTCATCTCTTTGATGTCAGCGCCGGCCGCGAATGCCTTGTCGGAGCCGGTGATGACGACGCAGCCGATGCCATCGTCGGCGTCGTAGCCTGCGAGGGCGCAATTGAGCTCCGAGATCAGCTTGGAGTTGAGTGCATTGAGCGCGTCGGGGCGGTTCAGCGTGATGAGGCCGACGTGACCGCGGGTCTCGGTCAGGATCGTTTCGTAGCTCATGTTGGTCACTCCGATGTGGGCGCCGGGGCCAGGCTTCAGGCGCTTTGAACGCGGTGGCAGATCATGACTGTCTGAACGTGCGCGGCTCAGGCTGCCGCTGCAACGCGCGGTGCTGAACCTGCATACCCATTGAACAGGCCTTCGAGGCGGTCGAACCAAGCAATGGTTTGCGGCCCGGCAGGCAGCGCGAACCCGGGCACGACGATCCGCGGCCACATGAGTGAGCCAAACACGATGTAATCGCCGTAGAATGGGCGCTCACCTCCGAGGTAGGCGTGATCTGATAGAACGCGCTCCAATGGCTTCAGGGCGGCCTCGAGGTCACGGTAGCCCTGCGCGACGGCCTCAGGCGAGCAGAACGCTTCGATCGGCGCCCCGAGCCCTTTGGCGCGGGACTCCTCAAAGTAGGCCCTGTCTTCGTTGGCAACGACGTTGAGGACGGCCTTGACGGCGATCGGTCGCAACGCCGCCAAGACAGCGCGATCCGACCACGACTGCAGGAACAGAGCGCTCGCCCGTGCAGCTGCGTCGACCATCAGCATCGGGTGGTCTGGGTAGGCGCGATCGAGATAGTCGGCGATGGCCCAACTGTCGTGCACGATCGTTGCCCCATCCCTGAGCACCGGAACGCGGCCCTGCCCACTGTTTGCAAGCCGCTCCTTTTCAGTAAAGCGCCATGGCAGGCCCTCGAAGGCGAGGCCCTTGTGCTTGAGCGCCATTTTCGTGCGCCAGCAATAGGGCGAGAAGCGCAAGTCCGGGTCGGCGCCGGCGAGATCGTAGAGCTCGAGAGCCATGGCAGCTTTGATCCTTAAATGCCGAGCTCGCTGCGGCCCGAGCGCATTGCGGCCCGAGCGTCCTGCGCAGAGCGTGCTCCTGGTCTGACATGCGCGACAGTTGCTGTCAGGCGTGTGACGGTCAAGTGTCGCCGCCGCACATCCCCTCCACGACCGATTGCTCCCCATGACGGATCCACTCATTCTCACTCTGGTCGCAGCCACCTTCCTCGTCGGCGGCCTGATCAAAGGTCTGATCGGCCTCGGGGTGCCGATCATCGTGCTGAGCATGCTGGCGCCGATCATCGGCCTGAAGCAGGCGCTTGCGCTGTTCATCGTCCCGGGCGTCGTGATGAACCTTTGGCAGGCCTTCGATGGACCCTACTTCCGCTCGAACCTGGAGCGGCTCTGGTCGACGTGGCTCGTTTCGATCTTCGCCATTTGGGCGGGAACCTTCGCACTCGCCCGCATCGACGGCCGCCCCGTCGAGGTCTTGCTCGGCATCATCCTGGCGGCCTACTCGGTGCTGAGCCTCGTGCGCCCACGCCTGCCACCGCCGCGCGCGTGGGAGCGCTGGCTTGGCCCGACATGCGGCGGCGTCGGCGGCTTTCTGTTCGGCCTAACGGGGACCTACATGGTGCCGGGCGTGCTCTACATCGAAGCCATCGGTTTGCAGCGCGATGCGTTCGTGCAGGCGCTCGGCATGACATTCTGCATCATCACGGCATCGCTCGGCATCGGGCTTATTTTCAATGCCTTGATGACGGTCGAGGATGGCCTCGTATCGAGCCTTGCGTTAATCCCCGCGTTTGCCGGCTTGCTGATCGGAACACGTTTCCGATCCTATATATCAGAATCATTATTCCGCAGGATATTCTTCGTCTGGCTTGGCTTCACGGGCGTGTTCATCTCTTATCGCGCTTATTTTTGATCGCCTCTCGACATTTGGCCACATTTGCGCTTTATGGCGCTGACACTGCAAATGCGGCAAGGATGCTGCGAGGTCAGCGGTCGCTGAGCATTACTCGATAATGCGGCGTATCGGAGCTGGTCGCGGTGTCTCGCCTTTAACCGCAGTACGCATCACGCAACCCTCACTGCCATTTCCCGGCAGATTGTGAACCAGGCTGGAGGCTGACGCATGGCAGATCGCAACGCCACACACGGGGTGTGCCGTCAGCGAGTTGCCGTGGGCGCCCGCTGGGTCCGGCGCGAAATCCGTCAGAGAACGGGTCGCAAACCGCAAGTGCTATCGGACCTTATCGGCCTCGCCAGCGAGGTCTGAAGCCGCAGCGTGCGTTTGCACCTGACACGCGAGCGCGATCGCCAGCCGCGCGGGACGTCAACGGTCCTGTGCGGCTTGCGATGAACGCTTACACGACTGAGCCATCACGACGTCGCCAACTGATTGGGCGCTTGGGCATTGTCCAGGCTTCGTAAGCGGGCGACGCATCCGTGATGCAAAACTGGCTCGGCGTGCCGCGGGTTTATCGCTTCTGGCGATTTCGAAAATGCACCCCCTCACATTGCACCGCGCGCGAAGAAATTCGCCGTTCAAACCCATTGGCATATGATCATCAGGTCTGTGTGAGATATTTCACAGATAGCGATGGAGTGTGCCCGTTTTCGGAGTTGGAGCGATGGGCGTTCCAGTTTTCGAGGGCGTGCAGAATTCGTGTCCGGTCGATATCCAGTCGGTTATCCGACGGTATAAGCGCCCGTATCGAAATCGGCTTGCGACGTTTGCAGCGTCTCACCCTGCCTGTTCAGATCTCGTGGCGAGCTTTCCGGTTGCGGCGTTCTATCTGATCGACGAACGCGGACCCAAGAGCCGCCGCGCGGCAGCGCTCGAGCTTGTCAAAGCCGGCCGACCTCTGAAGTCGGTGGCGACGGCGCTTGCGCTTCCGCTCTGGACGCGCCGGCTGCCGCCCGCTGCCATCACGCCGGCTTGGCCCGCGCATCTGCCGCCTGACGGTCCGGCAGCGTCGCGGCTCGTTGGCTGTATCCCGGCAGAGGCGAAGGAGATTGCGCCTTGGCTCGGGTCCGTCACCACGTGCTACCACCTGGGATCTGAGGCTTTCGCGGTATGGGCAGCTCGAACCCCTGCCATGTGGGCCTCTTCGATGACCAAGGATGCCCTGATGGTGCTTGGGTTGTTTGCCGTCGTCTCCGAACTGCCGGAAGTGCCAATCGCGAAGCTTCTCGACGGCCGGTTCAACGATCGCATGTCGTTTGCGGGCGCATGTCGCGCCGCCGTGCGATGGCTGATGGCGCTCGAGCAGGAACTTCTGATCGGCAGCAAGGGGCTCGCAGATCCTTGGCTCGCCGGCGGACGTGCCAGCGGCTATCGCTTCGTACCTCTCGTCTCGGTGGCCGACCTCGCCGCCGAGGCGGACGCGATGCAAACATGCGTGGCCGACTACGTGCGTGTCCTGGCCGATGGGCGCTGCCGCCTATTCAGCATCCGGCGCGGCGCGGTGCCGGTTGCGACCTTGGAGATCCAGCGCCACTGGGTTCACGAGGGGATTCCGCAGATCGCGCAGCTGCGGGGTCCGAACAATGGGACCGTCGGCGACCATCTTTGGTCGGCGGCTTTCCTCTGGCTGGCCGAGCAGCGTCGGTATGCACTGCCGTCGGACGCTGTTGCGGTCTCTGAGCCCAACGCTGACACTTGGCGCGAACTGTGGCGCCCGGTCCGGCGCAGGTTCGCCGATCACCCGCTCGTTCCAGAGGTTGCGAGCGGCGAAGCGCTGGCGCGCCTCCTACAGCCTGTCCGCGACCTGACGCGTTGGGGGAAGAGATAAGGTCTTCCCCCAATCGCGGTTGTGCTTTGACGACGCCAATGCGGTGCGGCTAGTACCCGCTTTCCCGAGTTCGTCCGTCACCTTCGTGAGACGCCGGAACAAACTTTGGTAATCAAAGGGTGCGAGCAACATATTGGATCTCGTACCGCCGCGCTGCGGTTGTGGTTGATCAGTCATGGTCGGCCCGGCGTAGTCGGCTCGACGGAGAAACGGAGACACCCTGATGACTTTTCGCGCGCTCGTGGTCGACAAAGCAGCCGATGGGACGATCACACAGGAAATTCGAGCGCTCGATTCTGCAGCGCTGTCAGCTGATGGCAACGTGACGGTGGACGTCGAATATTCGACGCTGAACTACAAGGACGGCCTCTGCCTGCAGGGTCTCGGTGGCCTCGTCCGCACATATCCTCACGTTCCCGGTATCGATTTCTCTGGCACGGTCTCGCAGTCGACGGACGTGCGATACAACCCTGGCGATCGCGTGGTGCTGACTGGATGGCGCGTTGGGGAGGCTTGGTGGGGTGGCTATGCCGAGAAGGCGCGTGTGAAGGCGGACTGGCTCGTGCCGTTGCCCGATGCGCTCTCGACGCGTGACGCAATGGCGGTTGGCACTGCTGGCTTGACCGCCATGCTCGCGATCATGGCGCTGGAGGCGCATGCCCTTGACCCATCGAGGGGCGAGGTTCTGGTAACTGGCGCAGCAGGCGGCGTCGGCTCGGTCGCAACAGCGATCCTTGCCAATCTTGGCTATCGTGTTGCTGCTGTAACGGGCCGGCCGGAGCAGGCCGATTATCTGACGAGCCTTGGCGCAGCGCGCATCGTACCGCGCGAAACGATCAGCACGCCATCGGGTCGGCCGCTCGATCGCGAAACTTGGGCTGGGTGCATCGATGCGGTCGGCGGCTCGATGCTCGCCGCCATCCTGCCCCAGATGGCCTACGGATCGAGTGTCGCAGCCGTTGGTCTCGCGGGTGGGGCGAAACTCGAAACGACGGTTATTCCGTTCTTGCTGCGCGGCGTGAACCTACTCGGTATCGACAGCGTGATGCAGCCCTACGAGCGTCGCCTGGAGGCCTGGCGCAGGATTGGGCGCGACCTGCCATTGGCAACCCTCCATGCCATGGTCGAGACGGCGGCCCTCGAAGATCTCCCAGGCCTCGGCGCAGCAATCCTGAAAGGCCAAGTCAAGGGTCGTATCGTCGTTGAGATCGCGCCATGAGCGAATTCCGGCTCACGCCAGAGGAGGCACCACGACCTGGGACATTACCGTTCGAACGCCTTGAGGAGTTCGTCGGGCGAGAACTCGGGGTGTCGAACTGGATCGCCATTGACCAGGCCGTGATCGATGCCTTCGCAGCGGTCTCGGGCGACCACCAATGGATCCATATCGACCGGGAGCGGGCGTCTGCCGAAAGTCCCTTCGGCACGACGATCGCCCACGGGTTTCTCGTCCTCTCCCTGGTGTCACGCATGCGCGCTGACGCCGTTCCGCCGATCGCAGGATTGGCGATGGGCCTCAACTACGGCTTCGAGCGCGTCCGCTTCACCCACCCGGTCCGATGCGGTGATGCTATCAGAGGACGTTTCGTCCTCAGTGCGGTGTCGAGGCTCGGCCGCGATCAGGTCCAGTTCAGCTGGGATGTGACCGTCGAGATCGAGAATGTTGCCAAGCCAGCCCTGGTCGCGACCTGGCTGACACGGGCGCTTTTGCAGACGCACGACCGTGCATTCAGTCCGAGCTGACCGGATCTGGATTTGCGCTGGCCGCAACGCAGGGCTGCTGGTCACTCGCGCTGCTGGCGGCCGAGGTCTGCGGGCTTTGCGGCAGGCTGCTTGTCAGGTGCGCCGACGGTTGCCCGTCAGGGCGGGCATCGCGACGACGGGCTTGCGGTGGCTGGAACGCGCGCCGCGCGTGAGCTTCGCAGTATGGAAGGCCCGGAACAGCTTGCGCGTTGCAGAAGCCGAACTCGCCGGTCTGCGGGTCGCCGATGGGCCACCGGCAACTGCACTCCTTCAGCTCGATCAGCGGGATGCGTTCGTGGGGTGGGATCTCGTTGTGATCACTCGGGAGCGCTGGCAGATCAGCGTCAGGTGCATAAAGCGCGCGCAAGGCCGGGTTGCCTGGCTGATTGAACCGGGGGCGCTGCGGACGCTTCAAAGTTGGGAGGTGGCGACGCGCGCGGGTCGATGTGCTGCGGGTCGTCGTTGCGCGGCCTGAGAGCCCGAGGCGGTGCACTTTACCGATCACGGCATTGCGGCTGACGCCACCGAGGCGGCCTGCGATCTGGCTCGCGCTCAGGCCCTCCGACCAGAGCTTCTTGAGAGTTTCGACGCGATCATCGGTCCAAGACATGACGTATGCTCCATCGCAAAAGCGATTGGTCTCAGCGCATCGAATCGCGCATGAGAGAAGGAGCTTCCGGCGCACGGGCTCGACGAGGCTTACACCTACGAGCGAACGCAGAAGCGACGAGACGCAAACGATGGGAAACGCGACGCGCTTATACAGAGCGCGGAACTTGCAAACGCATCAGAGCGGAACCGCGGATCGTGACCGCATGCTCTTTGTACAACGCTTGGTACTTTGAGGATCGACGCTGGCGGACAGTACACGTCCCCCGCAACCTCTGGACGAGAACGTAGACCGCAGGCTCGGACTGCTCAATCCGTTCGTGACGTTAATCGACTGTTGACTTCTGGGCGTGCCATGATTGCCACGCTCGATTCGCGTTCTCTGTATGTTTCGATGGCCGGGGCTTGCTGACCGTAAGGTTCTCGCAGCAGTGCGCGGAGGCTGATCGCCATCGTCGTTGACATTGGCCAACGTCCGAACATAACGTTTGACAACTTGAACCGCCGCTTGCCGGCGGTTTTTGCGTTGTGCACTCCGGCAGGCTAAGCGATCGTGCGGCCCACCTTGCGCATGTCGAAGCGCACGTCGAGGCCGAGAACAGGTCGAAAGGCCCACGCCGCCCCAACCTGTGAACCGATGGAAACCCCTACAGATGTCCGCCATCGTTGAGCCGCAGCCCTCAGCCCTCGTCGCGACCCATGCCGATGACGGCATCGGTGCGAGGCTCGATGGTCGCGGGCCGTCGCCTGCTGTGATGGGCACTTACGCACGCAAGGACGTGGTGTTCTCGCGTGGTGAAGGCAGTTGGCTCTTCACGGTGGATGGCGAGCGCTACTTGGACTTCGGCAGTGGCGTCGCCGTCAACGCTGTGGGCCATGCTCATCCGCACCTCGTCGCGGCGCTGACCGAGCAGGCGCATCGGCTGTGGCATACTTCAAACCTCTACCGGATCGCGAACCAGGAGCGTCTGGCTGAGCGCCTGTGCGAGCACTCCTTTGCTGACAAAGTTTTCTTCTGCAATTCGGGCGCCGAGGCGTGCGAGGGCCTGATCAAGCTCGCGCGCAGGTACCAGTTTGTCAGTGGGCGCCCCGAACGCAATCGCATCGTCACGTTTTCAGGTTCGTTCCACGGCCGGACACTCGCGACCATCGCTGCGGCCGGCAACGCCAAATATCTCGAGGGCTTCGGGCCGGACATGCCGGGTTTCGACCATGTCGAGTTTGGTGATCATAACGGGCTCAAAGCCGCGGTCGGGCCAGAGACCGCAGCGATCCTCGTCGAGCCTGTCCAGGGTGAGGGGGGCCTGTCCGTCGTCCCGAAGCAGTGCCTCGAAGGGCTCAGGACGCTCTGTGACGAGCATGGCATTTTACTTATGTTCGACGAGGTCCAGTGCGGGATCGGCAGAACGGGGAGATTGTTCGCCTACCAGTGGAGCGATATCGAGCCGGACGCGATCGCCATTGCAAAAGGTATTGGCGGTGGTTTCCCGCTCGGGGCCTTCCTTGCGACCGATAAGGCCGCAGTCGGGATGGTCCCCGGCACACATGGTTCGACGTTTGGCGGCAACCCGCTTGCGACAGCTGTCGGCAACGCGGTGCTGGACGTGGTGTTGGCGCCTGGTTTTCTGGAGGACGTCGAGGAGAAGGCGCTCGCCTTCAAGCAGATGATGGCGGAGCTCCAGGATTCTTTCCCGGACATGGTCGGTGATGTCAGGGGGCGAGGCTTGCTGACCGGGCTCTCCCTGAAGGCAGCGGTTGGCGAAGTCGTGGATGCCTGCCTCGCCGAGCAACTCTTGACGGTTCCCGCTGGCGGCAATGTGATGCGCCTCATCCCCCCACTCACCGTAACACGCGCTGAATTGCGAGAGGCAGTCGATCGGGTCGGCCGTGCCCTGACCAGGGTGAAGTCGTCTGAGAGCTGACCCCGTGACTGCCATTCCGACGGCTCGCACGCGCGCGCAAGCCGGGTTTGCTCAGCCGAACGTCCTTGCCCCGGCCCGTCGGGTCCAGGTCAAGTCCGAACCGGGAGCCGCATTCACAGACCTCAGCTCCGTTCCAAGCCGAGCCCAGGGTCGTTCCCTCCTTTCTCGCTGATGCCGAAGGACCAACACCGTCGATGTCCGTTAGACATTTCCTCGACATCCATGATCTCGATCGCGTAACGCTCCGGTCGATCCTCGACAGTGCCCACGCGATGAAACGCGCCGGCCGCCGGGTGCCAGAGGACCTCAAGCCGAAGGACATCGACACGCGTATCCTGCTGATGATCTTCGAGCGGCCGTCGACGCGGACGCGGGTCTCGTTCGACGTCGCGATGCGCCAGCTCGGCGGGCAGACGATTTCGCTCAACCATTCGGATCTGCAGCTTGGGCGCGGCGAGACGATCGCAGACACGGCGAAGGTGCTGTCGCGCTATGGCGATGCCATCATGCTGCGCACGCGTGATCACGAGACCCTTGTCGAACTCGCAACCCACGCCGAAATCCCCGTGATCAACGGGCTTTCTGATCAGAGCCACCCCTGCCAGGTGATCGCCGACATCATGACGCTCGAGGAACATGGCGGGCCCGTTTCGAAGCGCATTGTCGCCTGGGTCGGGGACGGCAACAACGTCGCGGCTTCCTGGATTCACGCCGCAGCGCGCCTCGATTTCACACTGAGGCTTGCGTGTCCGGCCCAATTGCGACCGCCCGCCGAGATCGTTGCCTGGGCCAAGGACCAGGGTGCCAGCATCGATCTCGTCGACGATCCGGACGATGCGGTTGCCGGCGTTGATTGCGTTGTGACCGATACCTGGGTGTCGATGGGTCAGAACGATGAGGGGCGGCGTAAGCAGCTTCTTGGCCCCTATGCGGTCGGTTCTGAGTTGATGAAACGAGCAAAGCCAAGCGCCGTTTTCATGCACTGCCTGCCAGCCTATCGTGGCCATGAGGTATCGGCCGAGGTGATCGACGGCCCGCAGTCGGTCGTTTGGGATGAGGCGGAAAACCGGCTTCACGCACAAAAAGCTATTCTCGCGTGGTGTCTCGGCTGAGCCCTGACGATCGACCGGCAGGGCCTCAAGATGAAAACCAGAGAGTCCTCGCAGTCATGAGCAGCAGCATCGATTTCCGCGATCGCCCGCCGCGCGACGATCTCGTTTTGCCGTTCCGAACCGAAACGTCCGGCATCAGCGGGCGCATCGTGCGCCTCTCTGCGACAACCGACGAGATCCTGACGCGACACGCCTATCCGACCCAGGTCGCTGAAGTGATGGGGGAAGCCCTGGCGCTGACGGCGCTGCTCGGGTCACAACTCAAGTTCGACGGCAGGCTGATCGTGCAAACCCGGTCGGACGGGCCCCTCGGGTTCTTTGTCACCAATTACCGGACGCCGGGCCAGTTGCGCGGCTATGCTTCGTTTGATCGTTCCCTTGACGCGGAGCAGCTCGCAGCTTTCGACCACGGCGCCCTCCTCGGGTCGGGCCACCTCGCCCTGACGATCGACCAGGGTCCGGAAATGGACCTCTACCAGGGGATTGTCCCGCTCGAGGGGACTGCGCTCAGCGATGCGGCCCAGGTCTATTTTCGGCGATCGGAGCAGTTGCCGACCTACATCCGGCTTGCCGTCGCGCGCCATCGTAGCCTGCGGGATACCGGCGACGATGCCTGGCATTGGCGCGCTGGAGGCATCATGGTTCAGCACGTCTCGCCAGAAGGCGGTAAGCCACCGCCAGAGGACGCACCTGATGATTTCCTGCTCGGCGATGACGATGACGCATGGCTGCGGGTCAGTGCACTCGCGCGGACTGTCGAGGATCACGAACTCATCGATCCGACGCTGTCGGCGGAGCGGCTGCTCTACCGGCTGTTCCACGAGGAGGGTGTGAGGGTATTTCACGACCATCCGATCGGGACCTATTGTCAGTGCTCGCGCGATAGGATCGGCTCTTTTCTCAAGTCTTTCAGTGCTGAAGACCTTGAAAGCATGCGTGACGCCGAGGGCCGCGTGACCGTGACCTGCGAGTTCTGCGCGCGCAGCTACCCGTTCGCCGACGGTGACGTCCTTTAGGGACGCGATCCCGAGCCACGTTGAAGCGCTCTCGGGCCCGCTTGTATCTCTCCCAGCGCCGACAGTCCCCGCTGGCTCTTGATCGCAAGCCCAGGCGGGCGCAATCTTGGCGGACCCGGTGCCCGTCGAACGAGGTCCGGGGTCAACACCAAGGGGAAAGGACGCGCCATGTCGCATCGGACCTTGATTGCCGGGCTTGCAGCGACGGTGATCGGATTGAGCGCCGCGGCCCAGGCCGACGACAGCTGGTATCCATCGAAATTCGGCCCGGACGACCAAGCCGGTAAATCCAACCTCATGACGCCGGACCGCGTGAAGGAGGCCATGACCTTCATGAAGACCGGCAAGGTCGTTTCGCTTGCCAGAGTTTACGAGAGCGGCATGCCGTTGTTCGGCCACCGCACCTTCGCCGTCCGCGGCACCAGCGGGTTGTCTGGCGGTCCGCTCGGCGAGAACCAGGTGACCTGGATGGATGATTTCCTGTCGACGGAGATTGGACAGGTGGGCACGCAGTTCGACGGTCTCGGGCACATCGGGATCGGCGACAAGTACTACAACGGGATCCCTATCAGTGATGCCCTTGGTCCGACGGGCATGAAGAAGCTCGGCATCGAACACGTGAAGCCGTTTTTCACGAAGGGTATTCTGATCGACATGGTCGATTTCAAGGGGCGTCCGTTGGAGCGCGGTGAGGAGATCACTGTTGCCGACATCGAGGGCGCGCTCGCAAAGCAGGGCCTCAGTGCAGATGCAATTGGCGAGGGGCACGTCGTGCTCTTCCACACCGGCTGGTCGCGGCACTGGATGACAGATAACGCGACGTACAACTCAGGTTGTCCGGGCATTGGGGTTGGTGCTGGCCAATGGCTCGCCCAGAAGGGTGTGGCTGTTGTCGGGGCAGACACGTGGCCCGTCGAGGTGGTCCCGAACCCCAATCCGAACCTCGCCTTCCCGGTTCATCAGATTTTCCTGACGCGGAACGGCATATTCATTCACGAGAACGTCGCGACCGAACAGCTCGCCGCCGACAAGGCCTACGAATTCGCTTACATCTTCAATCCGCTCGCCGTTAAGGGGGCAACGGGCGCCCCTGGCAACGCGCTGGCCGTTTACTGACACGGCGGCTGGACCGAGCAGGCGATCGGCGGCACCAAGCCGCCGGTCACTCGCAGCCGTTGGTTTCCGTCGTTCGGCTCGGCGCCTGACGAGGGTGACAGACGAACTCCGCAAAGCGGGCACGAGTGGCCTGAAGGGCAGTCCTCAGAGCAGCACGACAACGAGAACAAAAAGCACGATCAGGAACAGCGGGATTGCAAACAGCAGCGCCGCCAGTGCCAGGATCTTAGCAGCAGCCCGTTCAGCCCGTGGTTTGCTGGACGCGTCGTTGGGTGTGTGGTCGCTCATGATCCGCCTGTGATGACCGGTCTTTGGCGTGGTGGAACGAGATCGGCATAGGCTGCGCCGACCCGATGCAGCGATGCGATCTTCTGTGCAAAGATCGACCAGTCATCGCGCGCCGCGATCGGCTGCCAAATTGCTTCGACCTCGTCATAGAGCATTGTCTCAGGCCGCGTCTGTCTGAAGTACGGATCGGTCAGCCGCTTGGCTGCCAGATGGTGCGGCGTCAGTTCAGAGAGTGCGCTCGCAACCGTCGACCAGGGTTCGCCCCGATAGGCCTCGGCTGAGGGGCTCGCCTCGAGACGCTCTCGAACGCCACCTCCGAACCAATCGAAAATGGCCTGCTCGAAGGGCACCTTCGTGTCGTGTAGAGCCTGGTAGAACGGTTTGACGACCCGTTCCGTCGCTCGTGCCGTGTCAGTGACGGCAAGTCCGAGCCGCGCGATCGTGACTTCGGCGAGCCGGGTTTCGAATGCCTTGGCGAAACGCTCAAGTTCCGCAACGAGCGCTTCACGGCTCGTCAGCCCGACGAGACACTCGGCGAGACGCTGGAGATTCCAATGCAGGGCCGTTGGCTGGCGGCCGAAGGCGTAGAGGCCCGTTTGGTCGAAGTAAGCAGCCGTAAACCCGACGTCGAGTTCGGGCAGCCAACGCCATGGACCATAATCGAAACTCTCACCCGTAATCAGCGTGTTGTCGGTGTTGAGAACACCATGGACGAAGCCGGCTGCATACCATTCTCCCGCCAGTTGCCCGCACGCCTCGCAGGCGCATGCGAAGAGCGCCGCCCGAGGGTCCGGCGCGCCCCGTGCCTCTGGCCAATACATCTCGATTGCATAATCGACGAGCCGCGCGATTGCGTCGCGCTCACCATGGTAGGCCAGCCGCTGGAAGGTTCCAAAGCGCACATGGCTGTGGCCGAGGCGCACGAGAACGGCTGATCGTGTTGGAGAAGGTTCGTCGTTGCGAACGAGCTTTTCACCGGTTTCGATGAGGCTGAAGGACTTCGATGTCTCAACGCCGAGGGCCTCGAGATACTCGGTTGCAAGGACCTCGCGCACGCCGCCCTTGAGCGTCAGGCGGCCGTCGCCGAACCGTGAGTATGGCGTCTGGCCCGAGCCCTTGGTCGCAAGGTCAAGCAACCTCCCGCTCTCAAAATCACGAAGCTGGGCAAACAGAAAGCCGCGCCCGTCCCCGAGATCGGGGTTGTAGCTGCGGAACTGGTGGCCGTGGTAGCGAAGCGCGAGCGGCTGCGTCAGGTTGTCGGGGAGTGGCTCGAAGTGTCCGAAATGGTTGAGCCATTCCGCGTCTGTCAGGGTATCGAGACCGACGCGCGCCCCAGCTCGTTCGTTCCTGTATCTCAGGATATGGTCGGGGAAAGTGGCAGCCTGGACCGGGTCATAAAACAGTGGACCGAGGGTCTGGTGACAGGGGTCCGGTCGATAACGCGAATTGGCGGGCACGTGGACCTCCTGTTGCAGGCGCGTCGCGGATAAGGGCTCCGATCAGTCTGCCTGCAAGGCGCGGCAGGCGGCGTCAGTCCTTCCGGTGTGTCAGCCGTTTCGGATCAAGCCCGCCCATGCGGCACACCAACGCCCATTCCTCCGGTCTGACGGGTTGCACGGAGAGACGCATCGACGTCACCAGGCTCATGTCGGCGAGCTTCGGGTTGGCTTTGACCTCGGACAGCTTGACGGGGGTCGGCATGTCGCACACCGCTGCGACATCGACGCACTCCCAACGAGGGTCGTCCGTCGTGGTGTCAGGATGGGCGAGCGCGACAACCTTGCAGACGCCGACGATCTCGAGCCCGATGTTCGAGTGGTAGAAGAAGCCGAGATCACCAAGCTTCATCGCGCGCATATTGTTGCGCGCCTGATAATTCCGCACACCGTCCCAAGGCTCGCCAGCGGCGCCACGCGCTTTGAGATCGTCCCACGAGAAGACGTCTGGTTCCGACTTCAGGAGCCAGAAGTTCCGGGCAGGCTCGACCGGCGGTGACAAGGCGTCATCTGTCTTTGGTGTGGCGGACTTCTTCTTGGCCATGAGGGTTGATCGGCGCTCCAATCCAATTCAGCAGTTTGCAGGTCAGCGGTCAGCCAGGAGGTCTCTGGCAGCGGCCTGGGCATAATCGGCCATGCGGGGATCGCCCGTGATCATCGCTGCAACGATCGCCCCGTCGATCAGCAACCCGATTTGGTGTGCCAGCTGATCGGGCGCCACGGCACCAGTGGCGCGTGTCAGGTCGCCAATATAGGCCATGACGACTGCCTTATGGCCAAGAGCGATGGCCTTGAAGCGCGGATTGGACTTGTCGAACTCGCCGACGGCGTTGATGAACGGGCACCCGAAATATTGCTCATCTGCGAACCAGGCGCGCAAGACGTCAAAGCAGCCGATCAGCTTCTCGCGTGGGCCGCCCGGCAAGGCCTCGATTTCGCCAATGAACCACTGCCGCCACGTTTCCCCCTCCGTGGCGAGCACAGCCTCGATGAGGGCGTCTTTCGATCCGAAGGCCTTGTACAGCGTCGCCTTCGCTGTCCCCGATCGCTCGATGATAGCGTCGATGCCGGTCGCGTTGATCCCATAGCGGCAGAACAGATCTGTGGCAGCTCTGAGGATGCGCTCGCGCGCGCTCGGGGTGACGTCGGTTGCCGAGGTAGAGGCTTCAAGCGTAGCAGTGCCTGGCGCATCCAAGGCGCGTGATGAGGGCGGTCGAGGCATGCGCAGCTTTGCATCCGGTGTCGTGAGGTCGCGAACGCGCGTCAGCCATGTGTGGGCTTGCCAGACATGACGGGGACTACGGCGTCGTTTGTCGAACCCTACACGATCCGGTGGCGTGACGCATAGCCGGGCAGCGCGGCGAATGCTGCCCAATCGGGCAGCAATTGCCCGCCGCAGTAGCACTCGGACCTGCGCTCCAGCACTTTCGATCTGATAAAAACTAATTGAAATCAATTATTTAGATCAATTGCGTGGGTTGGCATGGATCGTGCTAACCCCATTAAGTAGTCAGAACGGTCTGTCCGCAAAGTCAGGCGGACGTGAGCGGGGTGGATCCCGGCGGTGCCTGACGGGTCGCGCAATCGTAGGGTCGGTCGCCTTGGCAGGGCGACGCACACTATGAGCTAGGGCATTTCAGGAGAAACGCATGCCCATCATGTCTGTAATTTTGAGATGGTGTTTCTTTCAGGCTGGGAAAAGCCTCCGTATTTTGGAACAAATTTCCGAAACATTCCGTCGTGTTGAGCGTGTCGTCTCGCGTGGCGGCAGCAAACAGGGCCATGTTGTCAATGCAGCGAACCGCACGCCATGCCGCCCGCCAACTGTTTTCTACCGCGTCGTCGGTCCAGCTCGAGGAGTGTGACGCCATGCCGAATTTTCGCGGGGCACACATCAAGATCGAGGGCCTGACCCACACCTACCGCAATGCGAAGGCGCCCGCACTCGAAGCCATCTCAATGACCATAGAGGCCGGGCAGTCCGTAGCTCTGATCGGCAGATCCGGCTGCGGGAAATCGACGTTGCTCCACGCGATGGCGGGCCTCATCAAGCCGGCCGTCGGCTCGGTTCATATCGATGGAACGCGGGTTGTCGGGCCATCGCCGCGCTGGGTCGTGATGTTCCAGCAGCCGTCTCTGCTGCCATGGCTGACGGTTGCCGAGAATGTCGCGCTGGGGCTGCGGTTCAACGGGCGCATGGCTGAGGCGTCCGATCGTGTCGCCGAACTGCTCGAACTCGTGGAGCTTTCGGCGTTTGCGGATCGCAACGCGCAAGATCTCTCCGGCGGGCAGCAGCAGCGCGTAGCGCTCGCGCGTTCGCTCGCCCTGAAGCCCGACGCGCTGCTGCTCGACGAGCCATTTTCGGCGCTCGACGCGTTCACGCGTCAAAGCCTGCAGCGCGACGTCCGCGCCATTGCCCGGGAACTCGGGGTGACACTCGTTCTCGTGACACACGACGTCAACGAAGCAGCGCTCATGGCCGATCGCGCCTTTGTCATGACGTCGGGTCCCGGGCGCGTCCGGGACGTGATCGACATTGATCCAGCGGCACATGCGGGTGGCGAAGCCTTTCAGGCAGCACGGGCGCGCCTCGTTGCTGCCTACGAGGCGGCCGCCGGAAGCAGCCTCGCGGCGCGTACCAGCGCGGAGACGGCCCCGGTTGGCACACCCGCAGCGGCACGGCCCAGGTCTCAAGCTCAGGCCGCCCCAAAGCACCAGGAGCGAGACGCCGATCCGAAACCGCCGATAGCGTGCCTAGCCGCCGGCTGAAGGGCGACGCTGCCGTTGATGTCTATCGGCTGAGCACTCCACCACCGCCAATGAGAAGTCCCTGCGCCAGCCGCAACATCCGCCTTCCAGCGGCTTCGGATTGAGAAGCGGAAGTGAATTCAATCGGTTGATAGAGCCCTTTGGGTGCCGGAGCTCGTTTCGACGCCTGACAAGACTGACAGTCGGACTACGGAAAGCGGGTCCTAGCGGCCGCTCAACCACAAGGACAAAACGCGATGACAAAGGACACTGGGCCGCGCCCGTTCGCCGGTCTCGACGCAGGATCAGAGCGCGACGCGCTCTACGGCGACCTTTATGCAAGCGACTATATTCGCCCGTCACTCACGCGGCGCAGCTTCCTGGATCGGATCGCGGCCGGTGCGCTCGCAGCTTCCCTTGCCGGCCTCTCGACCGGAGCGTCGGCTCAATCGGACGACGTTGTGCGCATCGGCTACATCCCGATCACGGACGCAACCGCGCTTCTCGTTGCCCACGCGAAGGGCTTCTTCAAGGACGAGGGGCTTGATGCCGAGCCGCCGACGCTCATTCGCGGCTGGGCGCCGCTCGTCGAGGCCTTCGCGGCCAACAAACTCAACCTCGTCCACTTCCTGATGCCGATCCCGGTCTGGATGCGCTACAACAACGGCTTCCCCGTCAAGGTCGTGAGCTGGGCGCACACGAACGGGTCCGGCCTCGTCGTCGGCAAGGATACGGGTATCACCTCGTTCGCCGATCTCGGCGGCAAGCAGGTCGCGGTGCCCTTCTGGTACTCGATGCACAACGTCGTGCTGCAGTACGCGTTCAGGCAATCCGGTGTCGTCCCGGTCATCAAGGCCCAGGGTGAACCGCTCGCTGCGAACGAGTGCAACTTGCAGATCATGCCGCCGCCCGACATGCCGCCTGCGCTCGCCGCTGGGAAGCTCGACGCCTACATTGTCGCAGAGCCCTTCAACGCGCTGGGCGAACTTCGTGCTGGCGCCCGCATGCTCCGGTTTACGGGCGACATCTGGAAGAATCATCCCTGCTGCGTCGTCGCGATGCATGAGGCCGCGACGAAAGAGAAGCAGGCCTGGACCCAAGCGGTCGTGAATGCGGTCGTTCGCGGCGCCGTCTATTCGTCCGAAAACAAGGCCGAGGTCGCAAAACTCTTGTCGCGCGATGGGGCTGGCTATCTGCCGGTGCCGGCCGACGTCGTCTCGCGGGCAATGCTTGCTTACGACGAGCCGGCCTATTTCGAGACCGGCGCGATCAAGCACCGCGAATGGCAGAACGGGCGGATCGATTTCCAGCCCTGGCCTTATCCAAGTGCAACCAAACTCATGATCGAGCAGATGCGTGAGACGGTCGTTGGCGGCGATGCAAGCTTCCTCACGAAGCTCGATCCCGACTTCGTTGCCAAGGATCTCGTCGATACGACATTCGTTCGCGCTGCGCTCGAAAAGACCCCGACCTGGACCAACGATCCAAGTGTCAACGCTGCAGATCCGTTCAACCGCGAAGAGGTCCTCGCGCTATGACCCTTCAGGTCGTCGGAGCCGACCTCGACGCACAGCGGCCACTGAGCGAGCCCGCGCGCTCGCTCAGTGATAGGGCCCGGGCGTTCGCATGGGCATCAGCAAGGTCCATCGGGTTCAGTCTCGTTGGCCTTGCGGGTCTGTTCGCGTTCTGGTGGATCGGCGCAATGCTCGTGGCCTCCAATCCGAACACGGCAGCATTCGCCGATTTCGCGCCGGGCCCGACCCTAGACCGCCTTTCGAAGATGCTCGCGAGTGGTGAAGTGCTCGCGATGACCGTGCCGAGCCTTTGGCGGATCGGCCTTGGCCTGACGTGGGCAACCGCGATCGGCGTCCCGATCGGGCTCATCATCGGCCGCCAGCCAATCGTGCGCGCGATTACCAATATGCCGTTCCAGTTCCTGCGCAT
>JBHJOC010000040.1:0-84756 GCA_050330095.1 Hyphomicrobiaceae bacterium | reverse complement strand
GATCGCGAACGCTTGGTCCCCACCTTCTGCAGTCTCGCCTGCCAAGCGTGAGTGGCAAAAGCAACACTCGTTGCCACTGCGCGACAGCCGGCCACACCGCTTCTGATTTATTTCGAAAGTTCCAGAAATACAGTTGACGCAGTGCGGCGCTCGACGTACCTGTCTTGACCATGGACATCGAACACATCGCCGCACAACTTGAAGCGCTCGGACACCCGACACGACTGTCGATTTTCCGCCTCCTCGTGAGGGCGGGACAATCTGGTCTTGCTGTCGGGCAACTTCAGGATCGTCTCGATATCGCGGCCTCGACACTGTCGCACCACTTGAGCAAGCTGGTCGTGATCGGCCTTGTGGCACAGGAGCGGCGCGGAACGACGCTGTTGTGCTCTGTGAACTTCGACGCCATGCGCGAACTCGTCTCCGTCCTGGCTGACGAGTGCTGCCGCGACGAGGACGTGCGAGGCCAGGAAAGGACTGCGTGCGGAGCGGAAGTCACGCCCGCCTGAGTTCCGCGCAGAGGAACGACAGGACACAAATCGCGTAAAATTTCGATATTTCTGGAGAAAGCGAATGACAATCCTTCAGTTGCCCGCAGGGCGTCGCGTGAGTGTCGATGCCGTACTACTGCTGATCGGATTAATCCTGGCGGCGCTCGCCGTCACCGATCCGGCCCAATTCGGCACGACCCTGACGTTTGTTGCCAACGCTGTCATCAAGATCGCACCCTTCTTCTTCGCTTCTATCGCCATCGCGGCCTATGCCAACGCTTCCGGGGCCGACAACCTGATCGGCAAGGCATTCCAAGGGCGCGCGACCGGCGGCGTCGTGGCGGCCTCGCTTGTCGGTGCGCTTTCCCCATTCTGTTCTTGCGGCGTCATTCCGGTGATTGCCGCGCTCTTGTTCATGGGCGTGCCCCTCGCACCCGTGCTGGCCTTCTGCATGGCGTCGCCGATCATGGATCCGGCCATGTTCGCGCTGACAGCAGGAACACTTGGTTTCGATTTCGCTGTCGCCAAGACAGTCATTGCGGTCGGCATGGGACTGCTCGCAGGCTTTGTCGCGATGGCACTCGTTGCGCTCGGTTGGCTTGGTGAGCCGCTGCGTGAGGGTGTTGGGAATGGCGGCTGCGGTGCGGCCAAGGTGCGCAACCCGAAGGACGTGGTTTGGCAATTCTGGAGCGAGCCCGCGCGGATCGAGAAGGCGCGTGATACGTTTCTGAAGACGGGGCTGTTCCTTGGGAAAATGCTGCTGCTCGCCTTTGTCCTCGAAAGCCTCATGGTGCGCTACATTCCGGCAGGACTCATCGCAAGCCATCTCGGGGGCTCTGGTATTGAGACGATCGCGCTTGCAACCCTTGCGGGGGTGCCGGCGTACTTGAACGGCGCGGCCGCCTTGCCGCTCGTCGGTGAGCTCATGCGCCAGGGCATGGCGCCTGGAGCAGGCATGGCGTTCCTCGTCGGAGGCGGCGTGACCTCGATCCCGGCCGCGATGGCGGTCTGGGCCATCATGCGCCCGCCGATCTTCGCAACGTACATCGCCGTAGCTCTGGTCGGCGCCGTGCTTTCGGGTCTCGGCTACCAACTTTGGGTTGCGATATGACGCCCCGAAGCGCGCAGGCCCGCCGCGTCATGGGTAATCCAGACACCACGCTGGCGATCAGCCTCTGCGATACGGCGGCCGACCACGACGCGGTCGCACTGATTGCGCCGCTTGGCATCGAGGCTGACTTTTCCAGCAGTGTCGCGTTCTCGAGCCCACCCGGTTGGCACGTCGACATCGTCCGTGAGGTGCGAACCGGGCTGTTGGCGGCCATCATGGTCCCGCCCGAGCCGAGGGCGAGACCGGAGATCCGGCACCGCTTCTCTCACGGCGGGCCGAGGCTTTCAGACGCCTGCTTCAGGCCCGAAGAGTGCGCGCTCACGATGGCTGCCGATGAACTTGCTGCCGATATACGCCGGATTGGGTGCGCAGACCGGGACGGACACGCCGGTCTCGTCGCAATTGTGGAAGAGACCAATCGCCGCTTCGATTACGGCGAGGTTCCTTACGAGCAGCGCTGGTATGCCGGTGCGCCCCACGTGCCGCAGGTCGCCTGCGTTGCTGGGAATTGCATCGATATCAATACCTACCTTGTGGCAGCCCTCAGGTCAGCCGGTTACGAGGCAGCGTATATCACCTGCTATTTTGTGCCTCACGCCGAGGGGCCAGCTGCTGCGGGGATGCATTGCTGGGTCCGGACCCGCTTCGGTGCCATCGTCGAAGACTGGGACATCGCACACTTCAAAAAGCTTGGGACACAAACCGTGACCCCAAAGCTCAATCCGATTCCGGGACACCGGTTCCCGTTGAGCTACGGACGCAGTCACGTCTATCCGTGGCGGGGTCTTGATATTCAGGTTTCAACACCCTCGCAACCCCACTGGGTTTTGCGGTCCGGCGACGTCGTCTGGCCTGAGCCGTCGCCGATTGTCTCAATTGCCGATCACTGAATTCAAAACCAGCACGGTCAGTAGCAATCTGGCGTTTGAGCGGCATGCCGCGACGGCCCGGCGCGATCAGCACTCCTGCCAGATCTCGATATCAAGACAGTTGCCTAAGCTTCTCGTTTCGCATAACCACGCGCCAAAGCTTGGTGTCGCGGGGGCAAGGACACCGATGCCGAGTGGGTTGCGTCACCCGCTTCACCATATAGGCGGCCAGAGCCGGGTTAGGCAACTGACCGTCCAAGCTCACCGGTCATCTTGCGTGTGCTGGCGGCCTCGATCGCGAGTCTCGCTCCTGGACCAGCGTGTCCGCATTGAAACGGCTTAGGGTCCATGATCACAGCTTACCGCTCCGAGGCCAATCGGCTCGTGCCATTGACGGAAACCGAGATCGGCGGATTGATTGATGGGCTGCCGTCAGATCTCGTCTGGTTCGACATCGTTTCGCCGACGTCAGACGAAGATAAGCTCATAGAGCAGCTCCTTTCGCTGAGCCTCCCGACCCGCGAAGAGATGGAGGAAATCGAAGTTTCCGCGCGGCTTTACCAGGAAGACGGCGCTGAGTTCATGACGGTGACGGCCGTTACCAGGATCGAGACCGAAGCGCCGGAAACGTCACCGATTACGTTCATTCTCAAAGGCAACGTTCTTGCGACCATTCGGTTCGTTGAGCCTCGCGCGTTCTCAACCTACATCGCGCGTGCACAAAAGCCCGGGGCTGTCGCGTGTGCCGGTGGCGAGCAGATCATGTTCGCGCTGGTTGAATCCCAATGTGATCGCATGGCCGATGCACTTGAACGTGTCGGTCGAGAGCTCGACAAGCTGTCGCGCAAGGTGTTCCGTCGCGAAGTCGGTGAGAAACCTTCGACGAGTTCAGATGATTTGCGCGCCATCATCGAGAAGATCGGTCGTGACGCAGACCTTCTGACGAAGGTGCGCGAGAGCCTCGTGAGCATCAATCGTCTCGTGACCTACCATCAAACAGTTGACGCGAAAGATAAGCGACAGGTCAAGGATGCCAGGGCGAAAGCCAAAGTCCTGTACCGTGATGTCGTGGCGCTCACGGATCAGGCGACCTTCCTGTCGACGAAACTCGAATTTCTGCTCGATGCAACGCTTGGCCTTATCAACATCCAACAGACACAGATCATCAAGATTTTCTCTGTCGCGGCGGTCGTATTTCTGCCGCCTACCCTTATTGCCTCGATCTACGGCATGAACTTCGAATATATGCCGGAACTACAGTGGACCTACGGATACCTTTGGGCGCTCGGCATCATGGTCGTATCCGCGATACTGCCTTATGTTTACTTCCGCATTAAGGGATGGCTGTGACGCAGCCGATGAGCGCAACACTGCTTGAATGTTTGATTTCGAGACGGCCATTTGTTGCCCGGTGAGACTTTTTTCAATGATTATTAGCCGGCTTCACGTACCACTTTAGGGATGCTCCGGACGCGTTCGAGGATCCTCGAGCTCCGGTCCGCGGGGCTTAAGGTCCGAGACGGTCGAGGACATCCATGCTGGCGAGCTTGTTTTCGCGTCGTGTCACGCCTGCGTCGTCCGCCGACGCTTTATCGCAAGAGCGAGGTGCAGCGGTGTCGTCCGAACGGGCGACAAGCGACGTGAGGGACGGTTATGTCGGCCCGTCGCTGGATCGCCTCGCGCGCGCCGTCAGCCGATCGTTTGCGCAGCCGACGAACAATATAGCGCCCGGGCATCCATCGCACACCAGCGAACCTGAGGTCGGGCAGCGCGAGCCTGCCCCCGGTTTGACCCATGACGCTTCAGACGTCGCAGCCCCCACTGTCAGGCGCGAAGCCGGACCGACCACTCCACCACCCGACGATGTGGCGGCAGCTTTACGCGACCGCACGCGAGACGCCGCGCGTCCCGCCGCCGGCCAGAGTAGCGGCCCCGCGCGTGCCCGCAGCCGTGATTCGCGGCTGAAGCGGCGGGCCGATATCTTGGCGCCGCGTGCCATCCCGACACTGGACATGATCGTGATCCCGGATGATGCGATCGATAGCTCGAGCTGGCATGCTGTCATCGAAACGGCACGAACCTTCGTGGAGCGCGCCCAGCGTTCGGCCACGCTGCGCGACGCGCTGTTGCCGGAAGACCTTGAGATCGTTCTTGCCGTCGACGACTACATCCGCATGGTCTCGAACGACGGGCACGAGGCCTGGGCGGCGTCGCTCGAGGGGATGGTTGCTGGCAGCCGGTCGGTCGTGCTCCGCGTCCGCAAGGGGCTCGAACTGATCGGCGCTGGCGAATATGCCGAACTGGTCCATGACCTCTCCTTTGAGCTCCTGGCGCTCGAAACGCGCGAGGTCGGCGCCCAGTCGGGCTATGAGCCGCAGACATCGCAGCTGCACTCGTTTCATGTCGAGCGCCTCTTCCAGGCATTCGACGACCGCTTCCAGGCACTTGGCGCACCGTACCGGGTGCTGCGTGCGAATGCCGAATGGCTGCTCGGGCAGCCGTTCGTCCGTGCCGCGTCGGCGGCAGAGGTCGACGCCTACTTCGCAGAGTTGGATGTGAAGGCTGCCGACGCACGGACCGAGCCTTCGGTGGCCGCCAACACCGCGGACACGGGCCATGATCAAGACCCTGGCCGGGGCCCGGTCGAGAGGCCAGGCGCTGGCCCTTGGGCCGAGCCGGGCGACGATCAGAGCTTCGAGCCTCTGGGCGGGCGGCCCGAACCCCATCCGACCCCCGATGAGACCGTCCCGGACGAACTCTCGGTCTATTTCTGCGCGCATGTCGGGACGACATTCTCCCATTGGATCGGCGACATTCCCAATTGCGCTCGCGATGGGGAAAAGCTGCGTGGACAAATGATGGAGACTGCAATGGGGCCGATCGCGGTTCTGTTCGACACAACTGGCGTGGCGCTCTTTGCGACCGACCACATCGACCGCTCGATCCCTCTGACGCATCCCTACTGGATGACGGCCTTTGATTTTTCGACGCGGGACCACCTGCTGGCCGAGTTCGATTGGCCCGAGGACGACGCCTCGGACGCGCGTTGGGCCTGATGTGGACGTTGGGGCCGCAAACCCCCTGTATTCAGGCGCCGCCCACCTGCCGTTCAGAGCTCGGACGCCGGTGCAAGCGGAGTGACCACCACCTCGCCATCGCGAACGCTGAGCGCGATCTCGCCGCGCTTCAAGCGCAGCGCATCGTCACCGAACAGCCTCCGACGCCATCCCCTTAGAGCCGGAATATCCGGCGCCTCCTCGGTCGCGAGGCGCTCGAGGTCTTCGGTATCGGCAAGCATCTTTGCAGCAACGCGGCTGCGCGCTGCAGACGCCTTGAGCAGCACCTTCAAGAGATCCACCAGGGCCGCATCCGATGGTGAGCCCTGCCGCCCGTTCTTCGGTGAGGGTACGCCATCGAGCGCGCGCTCGAGCCCTGACTTGATTACGGACAGAAGCTCCTGACCGCGCTGTGAACGCTCGAACCCGTTGCTGAACGACCGCATTTGGGCAAGCTCTGCCGTCGTTGTGGGCGCTTGGTTCGCGAGATCGTAAAGTGCGTCATCCTTGAGTACGCGAGCACGTGGGACGTCGAGGTGCTGCGCTGTCCGTTCGCGCCACTCGGCAAGTTCCATGAGAATGGCCATGGCCCGGCGGTTCTTGGCTTTGAATTTCAAGCGCTGCCACGCGTCGCCGGGGCGCGTCGTGTAGGTCTCAGGCGCAGTTAAGGTCGCCATCTCTTCGGCGAGCCACGCTTCACGGTCCGTCCGGTCCAACTCGGCGCGAAGGACCTTATAAACATCCCGCAGGTGGGTGACGTCGGCGAGTGCGTAGGTCAGCTGTTTCTGAGAGAGCGGGCGCTGGCTCCAGTCCGTGAAGCGCGCCCCTTTGTCGAGTGAGACGTTGGTGATCGTTTTGACAAGGTTGACATAGCCGATACTGTCACCAAACCCGCAGACCATGGCTGCGACCTGCGTATCAAACAGCGGCGTTGGGATGAGGCCTGCCTGAACGTGGACGATCTCGACGTCCTGGCGGGCTGCGTGAAACACTTTGACGACGCCACGGTCCGCCATCAGCTCGTAAAACGGCGAGAGATCGATCCGGTCTTCCAAGGGATCGACTATTGCTTCGGCGCCTTCGGATGCGAGCTGGATCAGGCACAATTTCGGATAATAGGTGTTCTCCCGCAAGAACTCCGTGTCGACCGTGACGTAAGAGTCCTGGCGCAGGCGCCTGCAAAGGTCGGCCAGCGCGTCGGTGTCCTTGATAACCTTCATCGAACCTTCGAGACTTGAAGTGGCGTGCCTTGCCTGCGATCACGGGACGCGTGTGATGACAGTGCGGGCCTGCGCCGTGCTGGTTTTGTCCCCGACACCCTGGGGGCTTCGGCGTCGATGCTCAAGTCCACACGTCGGCGCACGATGCAGTTTTCATGCGTTCGAGATGAAGAGATGCGAAAAGGCGGCGCCGCAGAGACGTGCTGAGCGGCCGTTCGGAACCGTCATCGACGCCTCGCGTCAACGCCTGCAGTTGACAGGGCGGCGCATGCGTGGCCACTCGCTGGCTGCCTCGGGGGTGGGCGCTGCGCTCCATCATCCGGCTGCGCAACCGACGTCGAGTGCACGCTCGCGTCGAATGGACTGAGACAAGGGCACGCTCCATGGCCGACACAGCATTCCACCGCTACCGCTCCCACACCTGCGGCGCTCTGCGCGCGAGCGACGTCGGCAAGACTGTTCGGCTTTCGGGCTGGGTCCATCGGGTGCGTGACCACGGCGGCGTGCTGTTCATCGACTTGCGCGACCACTACGGCATCACGCAGATCGTCGCCGACCCGGACAGCCCGGCGTTCGTGGCGGCAGAGCGGCTGCGCTCGGAGTGGGTCGCCCGTATCGACGGCAAGGTGCGGGCGCGGCCGGAAGGCACGGCGAACGATGAGCTCTTGACCGGAGCGGTTGAGCTCTTTGCGACCGAGATCGAGGTTTTGTCGGAGGCGCATGACCTGCCGCTGCCCGTTTTCGGCGAGCCCGACTATCCAGAAGACATCCGCCTCACCTACCGCTTCCTGGACCTCCGGCGCGAGACGCTCCACGCTATCATCATGAAGCGGCTTGCGATTACCCGCTCGATCCGGGCGCGCATGCACGATGCCGGCTTCAACGAGTTTCCGACCCCGATCCTGACAGCCTCGAGCCCGGAAGGCGCCCGCGATTTCCTGGTGCCAAGCCGGATCCATCAAGGGCGCTTCTACGCGCTTCCGCAGGCGCCGCAGCAATATAAGCAGCTCATCATGATGTCGGGCTTCGACCGCTATTTCCAGATCGCGCCGTGTTTCCGCGACGAGGACCCGCGCGCCGACCGCCTGCCCGGCGAGTTCTACCAGCTCGACGTCGAGATGAGCTTCATCGAGCAGGACGATGTGTTCACGACCATGGAGCCCATCATTCGGGGCGTGTTCGAGGAGTTCGCCGAAGGCAAGGCCGTGACGGCCGCGTTTCCGCGGATCCCTTACGACACGGCGATTGCCAAGTACGGCTCTGACAAGCCGGACCTGCGAAACCCGATCGAGATGGCCGACGTCACGGAGCACTTCCGCGGCTCGGGCTTCAAGGTGTTCGCCGGCATGCTCGACAAGGACCCGAAGGCGCGGGTGTGGGCAATCCCGGCACCCGGCGGCGGCAGCAGAGCCTTCTGCGACCGCATGAATGCGTGGGCGCAGGGCGAAGGCCAGCCTGGGCTGGGGTACATTTTCTGGCGCGAGGAAGAAGGCAGTGCTGGCGCCGGGCCAATCGCAAAGAACATCGGCGCCGATCGTGCGCAGGGAATTCAGGCACAGCTTCAGCTCAGGACTGGCGACGCCGTGTTCTTCGTCGCTGGCAACCCCGCAAACTTCTCGAAATTCGCCGGGCTCGCGCGTGACCGTGTTGGCCAAGATCTTGGCGTCATCGACGAGGGTCGTTATGCGCTCGCCTGGATCGTCGATTTCCCGATGTACGAATGGGACGAGGACGCCAAGAAGATCGAATTTTCGCACAACCCGTTCTCCATGCCCAAGGGCGGCCTCGAGGCACTGGAGGCCGCGGACGCAGAAGGCCGCGACGCGCTGCTTGCGCTCAAGGCGCAGCAGTACGACCTTGTGTGCAATGGGTACGAGATCGCGTCGGGCTCGATCCGCAACCATCGGCCCGAGACCATGGTGAAAGCGTTCGGTATTGCCGGCATTCCGCCCGCGACGGTCGAGGCACGCTTTGGTGCGCTCTACAAGGCGTTCCAGTACGGCGCACCACCGCATGGTGGCATGGCCGCGGGGATTGAGCGGATCGTCATGCTGCTGACGGGCCGGAAGGCCGTGAGGGATGTCGCGCTGTTCCCGATGAACCAGCAGGCGGCCGATCTTCTGATGGGCGCCCCAAGCGAGGTCGCATCGAGCCAATTGCGCGAGCTTGGCATTCGTCTGGCGCCGGGCGTTGGCGAGAAGCGCTGAAACTGACCCTTCAGCTGCTGCCCGGGTGCGCCACGCTCACGTGACTGCGCCGTTGCGGGCAGACTTCAACAACCGGAAGGCCAGAGTGATCTGTTTGGCCTTGGCGTCCAGATAGGCTGCGACCTCGGGCGGCAGGTCGACGGACGCGAACCGGTCCGGATGATAGAGCTTCACGAGATCGCGGTAGGCAGCGTGCACTTCGCTCCAGGGCGCGGTGCTCGACACGCCCAGAACGCGTGCTGGATCGAAGCGGCTCGCATCGAGGCTCGGTTGATTGAGCACGCGCGGTTCGATCGGCTTGACAAGCTTGAGGGCAGCAATGCGCGCCTTCGGCAGGAAATCGGCGTCACCGTCCAGGCTTTCGACGTAGAGGAACGGCCCCGATCCGTTGAGAAGGGCGTGGACGGAGCGTCCCTGCTCCAAGGCGGCACGGCCGATACGAGCCGTTCCGTCGTCGAGGGAGATCTCGACAAGCACGGTGTGAACGCTGAAATTATCGACCGGGGTGCGCTCGAACATCGGGACGACTGCCACGCAACGCTGTTGCAACTCTCCCGAGTGTGGCACGCCGAGTGTGCTATTGTGTTAATCGAGCTTGTGGCTGCAGGTGCAAGGCTGCTGACATGACGGTGTCAGGAGGCTCGAACGCAGGTTGCCTTGCGGAAACCTCGAACGCGGCTTATTGCGGCGCAGCTGCATCCGCAGACGCACTGAGGTCGATATCGCCATGGGCTACAAGATCGCCATCGTCGGCGCCACGGGAAACGTGGGCCGTGAAATGCTGAACGTGCTCGCCGAGCGAGAGTTTCCTGTCGAGGAAGTTTTCGCCGTCGCGTCGCGCCGGTCACTCGGAACCGAAGTCAGCTTTGGCGAAAAATCTCTCAAGTGCCACGACCTCGAGCACTTCGATTTCTCGGGGATCGATTTCGTGCTGATGAGCGCGGGCGGAACAATCTCGAAGGAATGGTCGCCGCGCATCGCAGCCACGGGTTCGCTCGTTATCGATAACTCGTCGGCCTGGCGCTACGATCTCGATGTTCCCCTGATCGTGCCGGAGGTCAATGGCCATGTGCTCGCTGACTATATGCGGCGGGCGAACCGAAAGAACATTATCGCGAACCCGAATTGCTCGACCGCCCAACTTGTCGTTGCGTTGAAGCCTCTACACGACGAAAACCCGATCAAGCGTGTCGTCGTCTCGACCTACCAATCGGTCTCGGGTGCAGGAAAAGAGGCGATGGACGAGCTTTGGCACCAGACGAAAGGCGTTTATGTGCCGGGACAAGAGGTGTCACCGAACAAGTTTCCGAAGCAGATCGCGTTCAACGTCATTCCCCACATCGACGTCTTCATGGAGGACGGCTTTACAAAGGAGGAATGGAAAATGATGGTCGAGACAAAGAAAATTCTCGATCCGGCGATCAAATTGACGGCGACCTGCGTTCGCGTGCCCGTGTTCGTTGGACATTCCGAGTCGGTCAACATCGAGTTCGAGCGGCCGATGACGGTTGCTGAAGCGCGCGCGATCCTGCGCGAAGCCCCTGGCGTTATGGTGGTCGACAAGCGTGAATCCGGTGGCTACGTGACGCCTGTCGAGGCCGCAGGAGAGTTTGCGACCTACGTCTCTCGGATTCGCGAGGACGCGACTGTCGAGAACGGCCTCGCCATGTGGGTGGTGTCGGACAATCTTTTGAAGGGTGCGGCTCTGAACACCGTCCAAATCGCTGAGACGATCATCAACCAGCGCCTCACGCCGCGGCATTCGATGATCTGAACGCACGATCGAGACCGGGATGCTCTCACCGGTCAATGCGGGTCTTGATCGCGCGCTTTGGTTAAGCCCGATTTTGCGCGCCGATGTGCGGTCTTTCGAGCGTTCCGGCTGCGTTCGCCGAGTACGGAAGCGATACGGCTCGGGCAAATTCGATCGTCCGCGCGTGACCAGTTCGGAGACGTCCGACTGTGGCGGGTCCCGCTCCATCCTGGCGGGTGCCCACGCATCGGGTGCCTAAGCGTCGAGTCATAGCTGCGAGATGGCATCGCGAGAATTTGATAAACTTGAACTTTATTGTATTGATCCGCGCGCAAACTATCCCTATCGTCCGTTCACGCGTGTGAGACGCAAGCGGATCGTTTGAAGTGTTTTCGGCTCGCGGCATCGTCGGTTCGGCTCTAAGGCGCACGCTAGCCGTAGTCCGGCCATCGGTCGGATCAACTGTCGTCGTCTCGCAAGCCTCAAAGCTTTTTTGAGTGGCCTCCCGAGAGGATTTTTATGTCGAGAGATGATCGTCACGCCGATCTCCGGCGCAGGCTTGTCGAAATTGCGGTGGAACAGCTCGCAACCGACGGGCTCGCCGGCGTTCAAGCTCGCAAGTTAGCCGCAGCGACCTCGATATCGGTCGGCACACTGTATAATGCCTGTGGCAACCTCGACAACATAATTGTTGAAGCAAACATGATCACGGTCGGGCGGCTCGGCCAGGCGCTCGAAAGCGTGGCGTTAGAGACCGAAGGGCTGGAGATTTCCACGCGCCTGCGGGCCATGGCGCTCGCATACTTGGCGTTCGCCGTCGAACACACTCCGAGCTGGCGCGCCCTGTTCGAGCATCGGTTCTCGAACGGTCGCGATGTGCCGACGGTCTATCGCGAGCAACAGGCTGAGGTTTTCGCGATTGTCGAACGTGTGCTGGCGACGGGCATCGCCGACGGGACCATCCGCGAAAGGGCCGCGCGCGCACTGTTTGGAGCTGTCCACGGGATTGCAGCTCTCGCGCTCGACGAGAAACTGGGGGCATTCGATAATGCGCGAACGCAGGCAGAAATCGAATTGCTGGTTGCAGCTTTCGGGAAAGGCCTGCCGAACACCAGTGCGTCGGCCTGATCAGGCAGGCAAGGCAATGAGGTTTGGCTGCTTGTCCCAAGCTCGGACGCCGTCCGATTGACTGCGAGCGGCGGAAAAAACTGACCGGTGGCCCGTGGCACGCGATCACCGAAAACAAAAGCGGCCCCGATGTGGTGGCCGCTGGTCTTTCTGCACTGTCAGAGCTGAAGCCGGTTTAGGAACCGAGTCTGCTGATTTGGTCCTTAAGCCTCAGTTTCTCGCGTTTGAGCTTCGTGACTTCGATCTGATCGACCGAGG
The DNA here is from genome assembly GCA_050330095.1 of Hyphomicrobiaceae bacterium. Taxonomy (GTDB): domain Bacteria; phylum Pseudomonadota; class Alphaproteobacteria; order Rhizobiales; family Hyphomicrobiaceae; genus JBCBWG01. Next base: position 72,663 of record JBHJOC010000040.1, on the reverse strand, counting down.
GTTGAGCCATCGCCTTTTCGATCTTGAGTTCGAGCTTCTTGTGCTTGGAGACCAGTTCGTCCAGATGAGCATCAAGCGCCATCGCGCACTCCTTTGGTAAGCTTCAAGCGCAAGTAATGTGACAGAACTGCGAAGCCCTGTCCATTCCGTGCACGCCGCGCTGCAGATGATTCCGGTCGGCCCGCCGATGCGGTCGGTTACGTGTCTGGGGCGCGGCTCGGCCCACAGCATGGAGTCCGGACGTCCCATCCTGGCAAACTCATTTGCATTTGATGCGCTCTGCACCGTGTGCTCGCGTGGGGCCGCGATGGCTCTTGCGCTGGACGTGTGGCAGGTTCATAGCCCCGACTCGGGCGGCATGCTGAAGCCCGACGCAATGTCGTGGCATGGGCTCCGGGTATGCCGGCGCTGGGCTGGTCACCACGCATCGTGCGTCAACGCGGAGAGAGTGCGGCGCTCATGGAACACTCGGACGAGAACGAACTGCGCGAGCGCCTGGCGCAGCTCCGGGCCGAGCACCGCGAACTCGACAGCCGCATCGCGGCAATCGAGGCGACGACGCCGTTCGACCAGATCAGCATCACGCGGCTGAAGAAGCGCAAGCTGCAACTCAAAGACATCATTGCAAGCCTTGAGGACCGTCTGTTTCCCGACATCATCGCCTGACGTCCGGTTGCTTGACTGAGGCGGCCGGGTCCGCACGATCCCGCCCCGCCGATTTCCGCTCCGCATCAGAGTACGAAAGCCACAGGAATGCTCTACCGCGCTTTCGCCACCGTCGGTGGATTGACACTCGTCAGCCGGATCCTTGGATTCGTGAGGGACATTCTGATCGCGGCCGCGCTTGGAACGGGCGCCATCGCCGACGCGTTCTTCGTCGCATTCCGCTTCCCGAACCTCTTCCGCCGGCTGTTCGGTGAGGGTGCCTTCAACGCGGCGTTCGTGCCGCTCTATGCCAAGCGCCTCGAAGGGGATGGCGAAGACGTTGCGTCGCGCTTTGCGTCCGATGCGCTGGCGGGCCTTGCCCTCGTCGTTGGCCTGTTGTCGATCGTGTGCATCGTGGCGATGCCTTGGCTGATGGTCGTTTTGGCACCGGGGTTCGTCAGTGACCCCGCCAAGTACGACCTCGCCGTCGATCTGACGCGCATCACGTTTCCCTATCTCTTGTGCATGTCGGTGGTCGCACTGATGTCGGCGATGCTCAATTCGCACCATCGCTATTGGGCCGCCGCCGCAGCGCCGATCTTGCTCAACGTGGTGCTGATTTCTGCAATCGCTGTTGCGATCTGGAGCGGTTTCGCAGGCGATCCGGGAGCAGGCTATGTGCTTGCAATCGGCGTCGTCATTGCGGGCCTGGCCCAGTGGTTGATGCTTGCCTCTGCCCTCAAGCGTGCAGGCGTTCGCCTGTCGCTGGCTTGGCCAAAATGGACGCCTGAGATGCGCCGCCTCGTTGCGCTCGGCATCCCCGGGCTGATCGCGGGCGGCGTCACCCAGATCAACATCGTTGTCGGGACCGTCATCGCATCGCTGCAGGCCGGTGCGATCTCCTATCTCTACTATGCCGACCGGCTCTATCAGCTCCCGCTCGGCATTGTTGGAATTGCCATCGGTGTCGTGCTGCTGCCAGAGATCTCGCGCAAGCTGCGTGCGGGTCAGGTCGCTTCAGCACTCGATGACCAGAACCGGTCGCTCGAATTCGCGATGGCCCTGACGTTGCCCGCAGCAGTCGGCCTTGCCGTTGCGGCCGATCCCATCATTTCCGTTCTGTTCGAGCGTGGCGCATTCACGGCCGCCGATACGACCCCAACTGCTCTGGCGCTTGCCGCATTCTCGATCGGGCTGCCGGCCTTTGTGCTGATCAAGGTGTTCCAGCCAGCATTCTTCGCCCGCGAGGACACAACGACGCCGATGCGATTTGCGACTTATAACCTCGTCATCAACGCCGCGCTGTCGCTCGTTCTGTTCGTGAGTTTCCAGAGCGTCGGCTGGTGGGGCCATGTGGGTATCGCGCTCGCAACGAGCGCAGCGGCCTGGATCAACGCGATCGGACTATGGCTGGTGCTGGCGCGCCGCGGCGATTTCATCGTCGACGCCAAGCTCGTTCGCCGGCTGTCGACGGTTGTGGTCGCAAGCGCTGCGATGGCCATGGGCCTGTACCTCAGCCGCAGCATTGCCGATCCCATGATGGCGTTCGGAGAGCCGCTCTGGCAGCGGGTCGGGGTTCTCGCCGCCCTAATCGGTGCATGTTGTGCTGGCTATTTCGCGATTGCGATCGCAACGGGTGCAATCCCACGCGCGGCGTTCAAACGCCGCCGCTCGCCGAACGCGGGCGTTTCGTCGCCGGAGTGACCACGAACCCCACACCCGCGCTTGAGATTGGCGCTCGGGCTCGCCATAACCGCCCGGCAACTTCAAGGACGAGCAACCGATGTTTCCCGAACGGGTTTTCTCAGGCATGCAGCCAACCGGCGCGCTGCACCTCGGCAATTATCTCGGCGCCATGGTCCAGTGGATCAAGCTGCAGGAAACGCACGAATGCATTTATTGCGTCGTCGATCTGCACGCGATCACGCAGGCTCGGGAGGTTTGGGGAGGGCCGGCGGAGTTGCGCCGGTCGATCCATACCGTTGCTGCGGCCTACATCGCGTGCGGGCTCGATGCCAAGCGCAGCATCATCTTCAACCAGAGCCAGGTCAGCGCGCACGCTGAACTCGCCTGGGTTTTCAACTGCGTCGCACGGCTCGGCTGGCTCAATCGCATGACACAGTTCAAGGAAAAGGCTGGCAAGGACCGCGAGAACGCGTCTGTCGGGCTTTACGCCTACCCGAACCTGATGGCCGCCGACATCCTCGCCTATCGCGCAACGCACGTTCCGGTTGGCGAGGATCAGAAGCAGCACCTCGAGCTCACCCGCGACATTGCGCAGAAATTCAACAATGATTTCGCCACTGAGATCGCAGAGCTCGGACACGGTGCTGACGGCTTTTTTCCGCTTCCAGAGCCTGTCATCACGGGGCCCGCAACGCGTGTCATGAGCTTGCGCGACGGCACGAAGAAGATGTCGAAGAGCGAGGCGAGCGACCTCTCTCGCATCAATCTGACCGACGATGCCGATGCGATCGCGACCAAGATCAGGAAAGCCAAGACCGACCCAGAGCCTCTGCCAGAGGCGGTCGAAGGTCTCGCGGATCGTCCGGAAGCGGAGAACCTCGTCGGGATCTATGCAGCGATCTCAGGCACCGACCATGCGGCGGTCCTGAAAGACTTCGCGGGTGCACCGTTCTCTAAATTCAAGCCGGCCCTGGCCGATCTCGCGGTCGCCAAGATCGGTCCGATCGGTGATGAGATGCGCCGGTTGCTGCAGGATCGGGCAGAGATCGAGGCAATCCTCTGTGACGGTGCAGATCGGGCCCGCGCCATTGCTGCCCCTGTGATGGACGACGTGCGCCGGATCATGGGGTTCGTCAGCGCCCGACGGCAGGCGTAACCGGGCTGCCGAGCGCTGCTGCTGGAATGGCGCGGGGGGACGCACGACTTCCATGGCGCGCGCGGACGCACGACTTCGGTTGACATCAGGACGATCGCAAGCAGGAGCAGGCCCTTGGACAAGCCCCGGCGTGACGCGCTTCGCCGACACCTGGAGGTCGAGGTCGGCAACGACCGGCGTGGCAACGCGATCCTGATGCAGCATGTATTCAGCCATTTCGCGGGTCCTGGTCTCGTAGTGTGCAGGCGCAGTTTCGGCGACCACGCGTTGTCGTTCGATCCTCGCTGCGACAAGATCGGCATGTCGGTGCTGGCCGGCCGCGACTACCAGCGTCACCTGCTAACGCGGGCGCTTGCCATCGTTGCCCGGGAGGGCCGCTCGGGCGGGATCTTCGTTGACGTTGGTGCCAACATCGGTGTGATGAGCGTCTACGCGCACGTCTCGCGGCTTATTCGCCATGTGATCGCCATCGAGCCGGACGTGCACAACCAGTCGATCTGCTCGCTGAATTTCGTCGACAATGGTCTCATCCCGCGTGACCGGCCCGACGAGCCTCAGAAGACCTGGGTGTTCCTCGGAGCGGCTGGCGCAAGTCACGAACGTGCGACGCTCCATCTGGACGGGCGGAACTTCGGTCGTCACTCGCTCGTGCCGGACGCTGTTGCCACGCCGGCTGGGACCGCCCATGTCGACGTTCGACCGCTCGATGACTGGATCGAACTCGGCCACGGGCAGGTGAGCGAGCTTAGCCTGGTCAAGATCGACGTCGAAGGTTACGAACTCGACGTGTTGAGAGGCGCGTCGCAGCTCATGGCGGCCCGGGTCCCGATCATGGTTGAGCTGACAGGCTGCCAAAGCGATCGGCACCGGTATGCGGCCTTCCGCGATCTGGTGGATCGTGACTACACCTATGTTGCAGACCTCACGCATCTGCCAAACAGGGACACCGGGTTCGTCGACGCTGTTCCGATTTCGGCTTTTGTGCCCACCGCAGACCAGCATGATCTGCTCGTCTATTGACGCTAGTGTGATGACCGAGAAGTCCGCTGCGTACCTTTCGGCGAGGCTGGGAGGCGGACTTCTCGGTCTCAATCACACTAGGCTTTTGATAGTGCTCGTGTCGTTCAGACCTCGAAATTCGTTCCGAGCGTACGGCAGAATGAGACGAATTTCGCGGTCACGACACTAGCGCCCGCTTGGACCCTTTGGTGTGCCATGAGCGATGATTGCATCGAAAGGCGCTGCGGCGCACCCAAGTATGCCGGCCAGCCCATCGCTGAGATCGTCCAACGCGCACACGAGGAGGGGGTCGCGGCGGCGCTGGGTGACGGAGCCTCGACGGGGCTCGATCGCGGTGTGCTGGAGCGCGTGCTGATCTATTGCGCTGAAAAGCGCTGTGTCGACGACGGCGTCTCGTGTCCCGGCTGTCGCGTGCGCACCGATGCAGAGGCGCTCGCCACCCTCGACGACTTCTGCGCGAGATTTTCGCGCATCACGGCACGCGACAGCGGACTTTCGATTGCTGGAGGATGCGGTGAAGACGAGTTGAGCATTGCCACGCTTGATGCCTTGAGCCGCTCGTGGTCGGGCGAAGAGTATTGGTTCTGGGCGCGCCGCGTTCTGCGCAAGGTGCGCTACGGGGTTCGGCGGGCTGAAACGCTGTTCGGTGCCGAGATCGCTGATGAGACGGGGCCGGCGATTATCCTCATGGAGCCGCAGATCGCCGAAAACGTCGGCATGGTCGCCCGCGCGATGGCCAACTTCGGCCTCGATGAGATGATCGTCGTCAATCCGCGCGACGGATGGCCGAGCGAGAAAGCTCGCGCGGTCGCTTCGGGCGCGGCGGACATCGTCGATGGCGCAAGCGTGACCACGTCTCTCGCCGGGGCGATGGCCGGCTTTCACTACGTGGTCGCGACGACGGCTCGTCAACGAGACATGCGTAAGCCGATCCTGACGCCAGAGGGGGCAGCTGCGGAACTTCGGACACGGATCGATCAGGGCCAGCGGTGCGCGATTCTGTTCGGACGTGAGCGAAACGGCCTCGAATCGGATGAAGTGGCCGCCTGCAACGCTGTTGTGATGATCCCGGTCAACCCGAAGTTCGCGTCACTGAACCTCGCGCAGGCGGTTTTGCTGCTTGGGTATGCCTGGTTGCGCTCCGGCGAAGCTGCAACGCTCGGTCGCGTGACGTCTCGGGAACGGCGCATTTCGGCGGGGCTGCATCTCGGTCACGATGCACCAGCCAAGCATGAGGAACTCGAGGGTTTCTTCGCTCACCTCGAGCAGGCGCTAGACGAAGCTGGGTTTTTTCATCCGCCAGAACGCCGGCACGTGACGACACGCAACCTACGGTCAATGTTCCTCAGGCTCGGGCCGACGAACCAGGAGGTCCGCACACTTCGTGGTATCGTCGCAACGCTGACGAGGCGGAGAAATCGAGGCGGGGATAGCAGCCACTAAGTGCCATCTTGCTGCCTAGATTGAGGTTGACCCCACGACCCGTGGCGCGCGGCGGGGGGTCCTGCAGAACGCCGCAGTTTATCGTCGCTACGTGTGAAAGGGACAGGACGTGATGCGCAGGAGCACTCGGGCGGCTGGCCGATTGGGCGGAATCTTCGCGGCGGCTCTTCTGCTGTCGTCTACGGCGAATGCGCAGGGCGCGAAGATGCCCAATCTCAGCGATAACGCTGTGCAGGCCTTCATGCAGTATGCATGGGCTCTGACGCCGCAGAAATTCACCACGCCCGAGGGCCAAGTGATCGAGATTGATCGGTCAAAGCCCGAAACGGTTCAGGTGCCGGTCGCAAAGGCGCGGGAGGTGATCGAAGCGGGCATCCGCAGCGCGCAGGCCGACGCCTGCGAACTCATCGAGGATCAGGTCCGCAATTTCGGGTCGTTGATGCGACGAGAGCGGAATTCAAAGCAGTGGACCGATGGCCAGATCGTCTACATCAACCAGCTTCATCTCGCGACGTTGCTCCTGCTCAGCGGTCGTGTGAAGCGGGAGGAGGACGGCAAGGGTGGCACCGACGTCACGGTGGCGCAGCCGGAAAACGAGCCGAAGCGGCGGAACACGTGCACGGAAGAAGAGCGCGCTGAGATCCGTAAGGTCATCGATGCCTATGTTGCATCAGAACCGGCCGCGCCAGCCGACGGCAGTCGGGGCTGAGACAGCCGGTCATCGTCGTTCGGACACAGCCGTTGCAGCGGATATGCGTTGACCCGAGCGACCGTTTGAGCTAGCGAACCGGGCTTCCGACATGTTGCGCACCCGCGGGCTGGCCCTGACGCCGGCCCTGTCGGTTTCTAGGGCCTATGTCACAAGCGGTGGCGGGTCCGAGGAACAGAGGAGGGGGCGCTCCAAACCAACACCTTTGGAGTGCTGATAATGACCAAGCGCATTCGCGCGAAACACAAGATTGATCGCCGCCTCGGCGAGAACATCTGGGGCCGGCCGAAGAGCCCGGTCAATCGCCGGGAAAGCCGGCCGGGTCAACACGGTGAACGCCGCAGCGGCAAGCTCTCGGACTACGGCCAACAGCTGCGCGCCAAGCAGAAGCTCAAGGGCTACTACGCCAACATCTCCGAACGCCACTTCCAGCGGCTCTATGCAGAAGCGTCGCGCATGAAGGGCTCGAGCTCCGAACAATTGATTGGTCTGCTCGAGCGGCGCCTCGACGCGGTAGTCTACCGCGCGAAATTCGTGCCGACGATGTTTGCAGCACGCCAACTCGTCAGCCATGGCCACGTGAAGGTCAATGGTAAGCGGGTCAATATCGCAAGCTATCGCTGCCGTGTCGGCGACGTGGTTGAACTCGTGCCGAAAGCACGCGAGATCGCGATGGTGATCGAGGCCATGAAAAGCGCCGAGCGCGACGTGCCCGACTATCTCGACGTGGACGCAAGCAAGGCAACGGCGAAGTACATTCGCGTGCCGGCATTGTCCGACGTTCCCTATCCCGTGCAGATGGAGCCGAACCTCGTCGTTGAATACTATTCGCGCTGATCGAGGGACTGCTGCTTCCGGTTCCGCATGAGGAACAGGCGTGGTCTACATCGGGGCGCTGGTGCGAGCCAGCGCCCTCGTGTTCCGTCTACGACACACGGTTCCCCTTGCAGCACCCGATTGCCCAAGTGTTGGAGACACAGGGAATACGATCAACTTCATGATTCTCGCGTTGTTTTCGTCACTAACGCTTGGCAGGCAAGACTGCAAAAGGTGGCGACCAAGCGTGAGTGACGCAACACGAGCACCCGATTTGCATCGTTCGTCTGTCACCCTCGTCGAACGGCGAACCGAACTACGGAACGGACGGGGGTCGAGCAACATATCGAAGCTCTTATCGTTTTTCGATCAAGCGTCCCTGAAAGTCGTGTGGTGCGGAGGGGGCAGGGACTTCTGATCGGCGGTACTTAGCTATGCGCGGGCCACTGAAAATCGCACCAGCACCGCGACGCCTCGTGAGCGCGCCCTCGGGTGTGGAACACCGCGACGATTCGCTTTAAGTCATTGTGCCTCGAAGGAGTGACGCGATGACACTGCCGCCCACCGTCCTGCGCTGGAACGTTGTGAGATCGGGTTCTCGCGCCCGAACCGTTCGGCTGGTTGGCGCAGCAGGGCTTGCGCTGTTGGTGTCGGGGCTGGGCCTCTCGCTCGGGAGCGAAGCAGCAAACGCGCAACGCCGCGAGGCCCCGCAGTCCCGCGGTCAGGTCCAGACCTCGTTCGCGCCGGTTGTCAAACGAGCAGCCCCCGCGGTCGTCAACATTTTCGTTCAGGCCAGGGTGCGCGGCGGTCGTTCGCCATTCGCGGGCGATCCGTTCTTCGAGCGGTTCTTTGGCGAGCAGTTCGGGATGCCGCGCGAGAGGGTCGAGAACTCGCTCGGGTCCGGCGTTATCGTCTCGGAGGGTGGTCTCGTCGTCACGAACACACATGTCATAAAGTCGAGCGGAGCTTCCGACATTCGTGTCGTGCTCGCCGACCGGCGCGAGTTCTCGGCCAGGGTCATTGTGTCCGATGAGAAAACCGACATCACGGTGTTGCAGATCGACGGCGTGAACGAGGCTCTCCCGACCCTCGACTTTGCGGATTCGGATGCAGTCGAAGTTGGCGACCTGGTGCTTGCGATCGGCAATCCCTTCGGCGTCGGTCAGACGGTCACGAGTGGCATCATCTCGGCGCTGTCGCGCTCGCAGATCGGCCGCTCCGAAGCCCAGGTCTTCCTGCAGACCGACGCGGCCATAAATCCGGGCAATTCGGGTGGCGCCCTCGTCGATATGCAAGGCCGGCTCGTTGGCATCAACACGGCGATCTATTCGCGCGGTGGCGGCTCGATCGGCATCGGCTTCGCGATCCCGTCAAATCTCGTCAGACTGTACGTCGACAGTGCTGCCAGCGGCCGTCAGGTTCGCAGCGTTTGGATCGGGGCCAAGCTCGAAGATGTCAGCAGCGACATTGCCGCGAGCCTCGGACTCGCCAGGGTTGTTGGTGCGATCGTCGCCGATGTGTCGCGGACGGGCCCTGCGCGATCGGCCGGTCTGCAGATCGGCGACGTGATCGTCAGCGTCGATGGCCGCGAGATCGAGGGTGCACGCGAACTGCGGTATCGCCTGACCACGATTGGGATGGGCAATCAGGCGAGGCTCGGCCTTCTGCGGCAGGGTCGTCGCAGTGAAGTGCGGTTCGAGGTTGCAAGCGCCCCTGAGCCGGGCCCTGACGATGTCATGGCACTCAAGGGCGGTCATCCGCTCGACGGTGCGGTCGCAGCCAATCCGATCCCGGGTCTCCTTGATGCCATCGATCTTCCGGAGGGCGATGGCGTGGTCATCCTCAGGGTCGACCCTGGGAGCACGGCGGCAAGTCTCGGCTTTCGCCCACGTGATCGTATCGTAAGCATCGGCGGCCGGAACGTCACGACCCTTCGGGATCTCACACGGGCCCTTGCGAGCACACCAGCGACATGGGACATCTCGGTGCTCAGGGGTGACCGGCGCTTGCGCCTCAGAATGCGGGCGTGACATTAGACAACCGATTGGGCGCCTGCACCACCCATCAAGTGCCCTCGGGAGGCGGCGATGGATGACGTGGTAGATCCTGAGGCAATCATCGCGGCGTTCGGGCTCGAACCGCATCCCGAGGGTGGCCACTACGTCGAGACATTCAGGGATCGCGACAGTGATCCGGCAACGGGTCGCCCACGATCGACGGCCATCCTCTTCCTGCTGCGGGACGGCGAGGTTTCCCACTGGCATCGTATCGATGCCGCCGAGGTCTGGCATTGGCATGCCGGCGGCCCGCTTGAGCTGTCGATCGTTGGCCATGAGGGGCGCTCAACACTGCGTCTCGGGCGCCATTTCGACCGCGGAGAAGTTCCGCAAGCGGTCGTCCCGCCGGGGTCTTGGCAAAGTGCGCGGCCAGTTGGCGGCTGGGTCCTCGTCGGCTGCACCGTTGCTCCAGGCTTTGACTTTGCCCATTTTGAGCTTGCGCCTGCCGGGTGGGAACCACCGCAATGAGTGATCTATTCGCGGCGACACGAGGAACGTTCAGTGCTCGGGTCCCGTTAGCCGAGCGGCTTCGCCCGGCTGCGCTCTCCGACGTCGTAGGCCAGGACCATCTTCTCGGGCAGGACGGTCTTTTGACCCGGGCGATCGAGGCGCGACGACTTGGCAGCCTCGTGCTCTGGGGGCCGCCTGGAACCGGCAAGACCACCATGGCGCGGCTGCTTGCCGATGCGATTGGTCTTGAGTTTGAGCAGGTGTCGGCGATCTTCACTGGGGTTGTGGAACTGAGGAAGGTATTCGATCGCGCGAAAGCGCGGCGCGCGGCTGGCCTCGGCACACTGCTGTTCGTCGACGAGATCCATCGCTTCAACAAGGCGCAGCAGGACAGTTTCCTGCCGCACGTTGAGGATGGGACGATCATTCTTGTCGGAGCAACGACCGAGAACCCGTCGTTCGAGCTCAACGCGGCATTGCTGTCGCGCGCACGTGTCGTGACGCTCAACCGGCTTGATGATGCTGCACTTGGAAAGCTCATCGAGCGCGCAGAACATGAGACGGGCCGTGATCTGCCGCTGACGAGCGAAGCGCGCGCCGCGCTTGTGGCGATGGCCGACGGCGACGGCCGGGCAATGATCAATCTCGTGGATGACGTGCTGGCCGCCGTGGGTGAAGGATCCGCGCTCCTCGATGTCGGAGCGCTCGTAAGGACGGTCGAACGTCGCGCACCGCTCTATGACAAGGGCGGTGATGGGCACTACAACCTGATTTCCGCGCTGCACAAGGCCGTGCGTGGCTCCGATCCGGATGCAGCGCTCTATTGGCTCGCGCGCATGCTCGACGCGGGTGAGGATCCGCTTTTCCTTGCGCGGCGTCTCGTCAGGATGGCGGTTGAAGACATCGGTCTCGCGGACCCGCAGGCACTCAGCGTCGCGACAGCGGCCAAAGAGGCCTATGAGTTCCTCGGCAGCCCTGAGGGCGACCTGGCCCTCGCGCAGGCGACGCTCTACCTTGCCACTGCGCCGAAATCGAACGCAGCCTATGCCGCGTTCAAGACAGCCATGCGCGATGCCAGGTCCCACGGCAGCCTGCCGCCCCCCCTCCACAGCCTCAACGCGGCGACTGCGCTCATGAAAGACCAGGGTTACGGCGCCGGCTACATCTATGACCACGAGACGCCCGAAGGCTTCGCGGGCCAGGACTATTTTCCCGAGATGATGGGACGGCGCGTCTACTACGACCCGCCGGAGCGGGGCTTCGAGCGCGAGGTTCGCAAACGACTCGCCTATTGGGCAGGCCTACGGGCGCGGCGCATCGCTTGAACAAGCCAATCCGCGATACTCTAAAGACGCCCTGCAGCCAGCCTCATGTTCTGGACGGCTGCTCCTGATGCGCCCTTGCCGAGGTTGTCCAGCCTCGCGACAAGGACGGCCTGCCGGAGATCGTCACGGCCGAAGACGCGAAGCTCCAGTCGGTCGCTGTTGGCGAGTTCGGCAGCGCCCAGGCGTCCACCTGCCGCAGCAGCGTCAACAGAACGCGCTGTGACGACCTCCACCAATCGTTCGCCGCCCATCGTCAGTCTCCGGTAATGGGCTGCGAGTGCAGCTTCGAGTTCGCCAACGCTCGGAGAACCCGGCAGCGTTGCCAGATGCAGGGGGACGGCAACAAGCATGCCTTGCGGGAAGTTGCCAACCGACGGGACGAAAATCGGCGGTGTCGTGAGGCGGGCGAAATGCTGGAGTTCCGGCAGGTGCTTATGGTCGAGCATCAGCCCATACATTTCGAACGCAGGCGCTGTGCCGGCCTCGTAGGCTTCGATCATCTTCCGACCGCCGCCAGTGTAGCCTGATACGGCATTGACCGTGATCGGCGTGTCTGGCGGCAAGAGCCCGGCATCGACAAGCGGCCGCAGCAGGGCAATCGCGCCTGTTGGATAGCAGCCTGGGTTCGCGATACGGCGTGCCGATCGGATATGATCGGCTTGGTTCTCGGTCAATTCGGCAAAACCGTAGACCCAGCCCTCGGCGACACGGTGGGCCGTCGAAGCATCAATGATCACGGGCCCGCCACCCGCGAGACCGTCGCAGAGCGCAACCGTCTCGCGCGCAGCATCATCGGGCAGGCAGAGCACGCAAATGTCAACTTCTGCGAGCAGCGCCCGCTTCGCCCCTGGGTCCTTCCGGCTCGCCAGGGCCAGCGAACGAATTTCGAAGCCGTCGAGTGCTGACAGGCGTTGACGAATGCCAAGCCCCGTCGTGCCGACTTCACCGTCAATAAAGACGGTCGTTGGTTTGGTCCCTGCCATGACACTTGCCTTCGCTCGATCGCTTTGCGGCCTTTCGGGGCCGCAACCAAAATCAGTCTAAATTCGATGAAGGGCAATCCCTTGTGAAGGAACCGAACTTCAGCGCCATTCTCGTGGCTCGTCGCGCCTCAATCGAGAGGTCGCAGCAAGCGCCGATGATTGAGGCGCGACGCCTCGCGAGCTTGGTCGCTGGCTTGGAGGCGAGGTTGCTGCTCTGCGCGAACCGTTCTCGCACAAAAGCACAAAGGCCGCCCCGTTGTGATCCGGGCGGCCTTTGCCGTGAGAGCGTGGCAGCCCTGGAAAGACCTGCCCGAACCCCGTTGATGGCCCGTGTCAGCGCTTCGAGAACTGGAAGCTGCGGCGTGCTTTCGCCTTGCCGTACTTCTTGCGCTCCACTGTTCGGCTGTCGCGCGTCAGGAACCCGTTCTTCTTGAGCGGGCTGCGCAAATCCGGCTCATAGTAGGTGAGCGCTTTCGATATCCCGTGGCGTACGGCTCCGGCCTGCCCGGACAGCCCACCGCCCTTGACGGTCGCAACCACGTCGTACTGGTCGAGCCGCGACGTGAGCTGCAATGGCTGGCGCAACAAGAGCTGGAGCACGGGACGCGCGAAATATTCGGAGTAGTCTTTCTTATTGATCAGGATACGCCCGCTTCCAGGGCGGATCCAGACGCGTGCGACCGCATCCTTGCGCTTGCCCGTGGCGTAGGCGCGACCCAGCTGATCAAGCTTTTGGACGTGCACGGGCGGAGTGGCCACGATTGCCGGCTCGGCTCCAGAGAGGGCACCGAGGCTCGAAAGTGTTTGTGGAGCGTTGGCCATCAGACCCTCTTGTTCTTGGTATTGAGCGCGCCGATGTCGAGGTGCTCGGGGTTTTGGGCTTCATGGGGATGCTCGGCACCCTTGTAGACGCGCAGGTTGCCCATGAGCTTGCGGTGCAGCGGGCCGCGCGAGATCATCCGTTCAACGGCCTTCTCGATCACCCGCTCGGGGAAGCGCCCCTCGAGCAGCATCCGCGGCGTGGCTTCCTTGATGCCGCCCGGGTAGCCGGTGTGGCGGTGATAGCGCTTCGCGTCGCGCTTCTTGCCCGTGAAAACGACCTTTTCCGCGTTGATCACGATGATGTTGTCACCGGTGTCGACGTGCGGCGTGAATGTTGCCTTGTGCTTGCCGCGTAGCCGCAGGGCAATGAGAGAAGCAAGGCGACCGACAACCAACCCGTTGGCGTCGATCAACACCCATTTCTTCTCTACCTCGCCGGGTTTGGCGCTGTAGGTCTTCATGCTCGGTCCTAACGATGATGCCGGCCGCTCCCCATTGAAGCAGCCTCGAATTGAGCCCGTGCGGATATCCGTTCGGTCTTGCGCTGTCAAACCAATTATGAAAATTCAAAGGAATCAACAGCGTTATGGCTGGGGTATTTTAATACCTGGGCTTCAGCCGGTTCTCTGTCGCACGCATCCGGGACGTGACGTCAATCAGGTCGTGCGTGCGTCGTCTGGATCTGGAATGGCGTAGGTGGCGGTGGCGTGGGCAACGGCGCGTGAATCGCCTGCCGAATAGATCGTCACCTGCGCGTTCGCGAGACGTCGTCCGAGCTTCAGGAGTTCGGCGCGCGCAATGACATCTACAGGCTTCGGCCGGCGCAGGAAGTTGATCGAGAGATTGCTCGTGACGGCTTCTCGCGCTGCAAGGCCCTTCGCCGTCAGGATCAGCACGTAGACCGCCAAGTCTGCAATCTTGAACATCGTCGGCCCCGAGATCGTCCCACCTGGCCGGATCTGGGATGGATCGGACGCGAGCCTGAGGACGGCGACATCGGGTTTGAGCGTTTCGAACGTGATCCGTCCGCCATCGTGGACGTTGGGGAAGTGCTCGTCGATCCAGCGCGTGATTTCTGCGATGGCGCTGGCTTCGTCCCCGAATGGTCCGTTCGTCATGCACTCTGATCCTGTGGCTTCGATGATCCCGCCTCCCCAGATTTGTGAAGCGCGGTGTTCATTTCCCGCTTAACGTCCTGACACAATCGTGGCTCAAGTGTTCGGCGTCCGTCGGCACTGCACAGGACGCGGACCGCCCTTCTATCGAGCGATGCGGATGCGATTGCCGGGCCGAGCGTCGCTCAAGCCCGGCCCTCTGGGAGACACATCATATGGCGAGACTTTGGATTGCAAGCATTGGTGCGGTGGTCGTGGCCCTGTCGACCCTTCTGGCACCAGCGGCGAGTTGGTCACAGGATGCGACCTCTGGCTTTGCGCAGGTCGAACTGACCGACGAACTGATCCAGAAATTCATCGTCATGCAGCAGAAAATCAACGCCATGGCCGACGAGATCGAGAAGGCCGGGGACAATGCTGCTGAGAAACTGCGCGATAAGCTCGACGCCATCGCGAGTGAAAGCGGTCTTGGAACCTTCGATGACTTCGATCGCGTCGCCTCTAGCATCACGCTCGTTGTTGCGGGGATCGACCCCGATACGCGCGCCTACTCCGATCCACGCAAGGACATGGCGGCCGATATCGAGGACATCAAGGCGGACACGTCCTTGAACAAGGAAGAGCGGGACGAACTGATCAAGGACCTCGAAGAAGCGATCGCCAACACGCCGGACGTCGCCTATCCTGTGAACATCGAACTCGTGCGCAAGTTCATCAACGAGATCGAAGCCGTTCTTGAGTGAACGGCTGACTGCGAGGCGTCGCTCGAGACCGTTGGCTCGGGAGCTCTCGGTCCCCCTCTGAACCATGAAAGTTGAACGCATGCAGGATTACAGCGGAGCCGCGGGGGCCCTGTTGCGTCTCGACGTCGAGGCGGGCAGCGGTGTCGCCATCGTCACGCTCGCGCGTCCTGAAGCGCGGAATGCGCTCTCGATCGGGATGCTCGATGCGCTGCTCTCAACCGTCGAACACGTATCGCGGCGCAACGACGTGCATGCCGTTGTTCTCGCGGCGGAGGGGCCCGCGTTCTGTGCGGGGCATGATCTCAAGGAATTGACGGCGCACCGTCAGGATCTCGACGCCGGTCGCGCGTTCTATGCTGAAACGATGACCAAGTGCTCGGCCGTGATGCAGGCGATCGTCACGTCGCCAAAGCCGTTCATTGCGGCCGTGCATGCCACCGCGACGGCGGCCGGTTGCCAGCTTGTTGCAACCTGTGATCTTGCGGTTGCCGCCGCGACCGCAAAATTCTGCACACCAGGCGTCAATATTGGCCTGTTTTGCTCGACGCCGATGGTTGCGCTGTCGCGGAACGTATCGCGCAAGCAGGCGATGGAAATGTTGTTGCTTGGCGAGTTGATCGATGCCGAGCGGGCCTGCGCGTTTGGTCTTGTCAATCGGGTTGTCCCGGCCGAGGACGTCGCCGTCGAGGCGCGTCGCATCGCGGATCATATCGCCTCGAAATCGCCAGTGACGGTCGCGATCGGCAAGCGTGCGTTCTACGAGCAACTCGAGATGTCACTGCCAGATGCTTATGCCTATGCAGCCGACGTCATGACCCGCAATATGCTTGAGCACGACGCCGCCGAGGGCATTGGCGCGTTCCTCGAGAAGCGGGCTGCGCAATGGGGCAAAGCTCAGTGATCGGGGAGAGTGCGGCCGGGATGAGCCGTCTTCCGGGCCGGGTTAATCTGATCACGCTCGGCGTTGCCGATGTCGCGCGGTCGTCTGATTTTTACTGCTCGATTGGCTTTGTGCGTGTCGACTTCGACAGCGACGGCGTCGTGTTTTTCCAGCTCGACGGCACTGTGCTTGCAGTGTTTGGTCGCGACGCGTTGGCAGAGGACGCCGGCGTCGCGAGCTTTGCCGGAGGCCCAGGGCCGGTGTCACTGGCCATCAATTTTGCTCATGAAGCCAACGTCGATGCCGCCTTGGCGTTGGCTCATGCCTGCGGAGCCACTATCGTGCAACCCGCTCGCAGGGTCTTCTGGGGCGGCTACTCTGGCTATTTCTCAGACCCCGACGGACATCTCTGGGAGATGGCTTACAACCCGCATTTCCCGCTCGACAGCAGAGGGCACTTCGCCTTGCCGACGTTGCCTGCGCACTCAACGGCTTCAGTTGGACCGCAATGAACCACCCGAGCTACACTGACGCCTACATCTCCACGATCCTGGCAGACGCCCGCGTCTTCGCCATGGTCGGCGCGTCGGCGAACACCAGCCGGCCGAGCTATTTTGCACTCAAGTACCTGATCCAGAAGGGTTATACGGTACACCCGATCAACCCTGGTCTGGCAGGGCAGACCCTCCTCGGCCAGACGGTGTATGCTGATCTTTCAGACGTTCCCGCGCCCGTCGACGTGGTCGACATCTTCCGCAATGCGGAGGCCGCCGGCGCGATCACGGATCAAGCGATCGGATTGAAGGATGCACTCGGGATCAAGGTCATCTGGATGCAGCTCGGTGTCCGCAACGATGCAGCAGCTGAGCGCGCCGAACAGGCTGGCCTGAAAGTCGTCATGAACCGCTGCCCAAAGATCGAATATGGACGATTGTCCGGCGAGATCGGCTGGGCGGGCGTCAATTCGCGCGTGATCACAAGTGCCCGCCCGCTGCTGTCACCCAATGGCGTGCAGGGCCATCTGATCCGTAAGCCGTGAGGCGCGGTTCCGCGAGGTGTGCGGCGTCAGCCGTTCTTTTGGCAGTCTTCGAGATCGTTGCCTTCCACGGTCTCGTGGCGCCGGCTCACGCCTCTGACCAGCTTGCGCCCCTTTGGCGGCAGGTGTTCGAGCGCCCGGCGACGTCGGTGCCATCAGAAGGCTCCGATCTGGTCGCCGTCGAGCCGGAGAGTGCCGCTGGCCTTGTTGCGTTAGGCGAAACCCTTTTCAGTGATACCCGCCTTTCCGGTGACGGCACGCGCTCGTGCGCAACCTGTCATGTCCCGAGCCTCGGGTTTGCGGACGGGCTGGAGCGTGCGTCTGGCCGGTCGCCAACGGCATTGCTGAGAAACACGCCGACGTTGTGGGGGATCGGGTTTCAGCAGGCCGTTGGCTCTTCTGGGCGGAAGCCGCGGTTGAATTGGGATGGCAGCGCATCGAACCTCATCGAACAGATGCAGCGCCCGATCACCGATCTGCAAGAGTTGGCAAGCGCGTGGCCAGGCATCGTCGAGCGGCTCCACAGCGACGATCAAATCCGGCAGATCGCGGCGAGCACCGGGCCTGGCGTCGTCGATCGAGGGTTCGTCGAGTCCGCAATTGCCGCATACGTCGCGCGGCTTGCGCCGCCCCGCACGCGCTTCGACGACTGGATCGCCGGCGACGATGACGCGCTGACCGACGTCGAGAAGGCGGGGTTCGCTCTGTTTGCTGGAAAGGGGCGTTGCGCGACCTGCCATATCGGGTGGCGGATGACGGATGACCGGTTGCGCGATATCGGCCGCGCACCAGAAGCACGCACGGGCAGGGTGCGGTTCAAAACTCCGACGCTCAGGTCGATCATTGAGACCGCGCCGTACATGCACGATGGCGCTCTCGCAACCCTCGACGATGTCGTTGGGCACTACGCCGGCGGTGTCATCTCGCGTCCATCGCTGTCCGAGACGATCGCGCCCGACCTGGCCCTGGCGCCGCACGAGCGCGCCGCGCTCGTCGCGTTCCTGAAAACGCTCTGAGCATATGCGGCGCGCTCAATCTGGCCGTTGGGCCAACTTGTCGATGAGTGGCAACGATCTGTCCCGTTAGCGCGACGTCATCGAGCGCAGAAGGCTGATGATCAAGCCGAGTCCGCCCCCTCCGACGGCCCCGACACCGAGGTTGCCAACGATCTGCTCAAGACCCGATCCGACCAGACCGCCAAGCATCGGCCCATAGGTTGGCCCGAAGAAATAAGTCGCGATCGCCCCGCCGATGATACCGACGAGCGAGTTCTGTCCGACGCTACCCTTGCCGATCCGCCCGAGGATGTTGCCGCCGACGAGGCCGCCGAGACCACCCTGGAGCAGGACTGGAATGAGGCTGGTGATGTCCATGTTGTAACTTCCCGTTTGGAAACCTTGGTCCGCGGTTTTCCCACGGACGAGGCGGCGATAGCAGAGACAGCCGTCAAAAGCACCGACGGAGTAAGATCGTCGCGCCTGTTTCGGCTCGGCTGCCGCAAAAGTGCCATTCTCTGGCTTGGCCGCTTCCGAGCCGGCAGAAAAAGCACAAATTCTTGCGTCACTTGCGAGAAAAGCGGAAACAGTTTGCGCCGGCCGGGCGCACACGATGGGCGCGTGTTGGCCGCAGAGCCGCGGTTGAAATCCGGTTCAGGTCGTGCGGGGCCGTCCAGATTGCGCCAGGTGCCATCAAGCGTTGACACAGGCGCGGCCGTGACGCTCATCACGTTGACCCAGGCCGGCACGCGTCAAAGCTCGCCCAGACGCTGGTGCATGCTCGACGACGTGCCTAGCGGCAAGGCGAATTCACGACCAAGAGGACCCCGATCATGCAGGATGCAGGCTCGACCAAAGCACCAGGCTTCGACACACTCGCCATCCATGCTGGCGCCGCACCCGATCCCTCGACCGGCGCGCGCATTACGCCGATCTATCAGACGACGTCCTTCGTCTTCAACGATGCCGATCACGCGGCCGCACTTTTCGGCCTCGAGGCCTTCGGCAACATCTACACGCGGATCATGAACCCGACGCAAGCCGTGCTGGAAAGCCGTATTGCGGCGCTCGAGGAGGGCACGGCGGCGCTCGCAGTCGCATCGGGCCACGCCGCAGAATTTCTCACGTTCCACACGCTTCTTGAGCAGGGTGATGAATTCATCGCGGGCCGCCAGCTTTATGGCGGGTCGGTCAACCAGTTCAATCACGCTTTCAAAAAGTTCGGCTGGAATGTCGTGTGGGCCGATGCGACGAAACCGGAAGAGATCGCGGCAGCGGTTACACCTAAAACACGCGCGATTTTTATCGAGAGCATCGCCAATCCGGGCGGCATCGTCATCGACATTGAGGCGATATCGAAGGTTGCAAAGTCAGCAGGAGTGCCGCTGATCGTCGACAATACGATGGCGACGCCGTATCTTGTGCAGCCGAAAACCTTCGGCGCCGATATCGTCATTCACTCCTTGACTAAGTTCATCGGCGGTCATGGCAATTCGATCGGCGGCATCATCGTTGATTGCGGCACCTTCGATTGGCTCGGCGCGAAGCACCGGTATAGAACGCTCGTCGAACCCAATGCATCCTATAACGGCATGATCCTCGGCGAAACGTTCGGAGACTTCGCATTTGCCATCGCAGCACGTGTCATGGGGCTTCGGGATCTCGGTCCCGCGATTGCACCGATGAATGCCTTCCTGATCCTGAATGGGGTCGAAACGCTTGCGCTTCGGATGGCGCGCCATTGCGAAAACGCCATGGCGGCTGCACAGTATCTCAAGGGTCACGAGAAGGTCGCATGGGTGAATTATGCAGGGCTACCCGATAACCCGAACCACGCGATCCAACAGAAGATTTCGCCCAAAGGTGCGGGGGCTGTGTTCACGTTTGGTCTTGCCGGTGGCTATCAAGCCGGCGTCTCGTTCGTCGAGAAACTAAAATTGTTCAGCCATTTGGCGAATATCGGCGACACGCGCTCGCTCGTGATACATCCGGCTTCGACGACACACCGCCAACTGACCGATGCCCAACGCACGGCTGCCGGCGCCGGCCCCGATGTCGTGCGCCTGTCTGTCGGTATCGAAGACAAGTCCGACATCATCGCTGACCTCGAGCAAGCGCTCTCGGCGGTTTAGTCCCGCCGACGTTTGGCCCCTGTTTGCGGCTCAGCGCGCAAGTGCCGTTTGCTTGCCGTCGTTCGTTTCGGCACCCGACGCGGGTCCTTGCGAACGACGGAAAGCGGGTCTTAATTGCCGGCGTGTTGAGCAGGCTGCGGCCTGAGCCCGTCAGGATCAGCTCGACGGGACCTCGAGCCGTTTTGTCAAATTTTCGAACTCGCGCCGTAATTCTTCGTTGCGGAATATTTCCTCGAACGTTGGCGCCTCGAGCCGCTCGAGCGCCTCGAATGTGCGGGTCGCTTCATTCATCAGTGTTCGAAGCTGATAGCTCGCCTCGACCGTTTCATATGTGTTGTCAGCAATCCGCAAGTCATGTGCCGCACGGGCGCGTGCAGCAGCAACCTGTTCCCGTTGTTGCAGCATGTACTTGCGATAACCCCGCGCTGCCTCCTCGGCGAGCTTCTGGCTCTCCAGGTTGGCTTCGAGCACACGCTTTTGATCGGGCCGATTCGGTTCTTTAAGAAGCTGCTCGGTTTTCTGACGGGCTGCGCGAATGTCACGCGTAATCGCCGACAGCTTCGGAAGGTATGTGTTGTCGATCTTATCGACCAGCGTGTCCTGTGCGTGCACGAGCATCGCGAACAAGGCAGCATGCATCGCAAAGAACTTCCGCGCAGCCTCGATGTTTTCGCCCGTCGCGGTCATGCGGCGCGCGAGCTGGCGGTCGATCAGCTTGGCCGAGTTGAAAACTGCGACAAGCCGCACGAGGTCGCCCGAGAGGACGCTGTCGAGCAGGAGATCCACCTGCTCCTGCGTCATCTTGATGCCAGAGGCCTCGAGCGCTTCACGAACTGCGCGCTTCACGGTCTCGATCTCGGCCCGGTTGGCCACAATTCGTTTCTCGGCCTCGGCGATCCCTGCGTCCAGGCTTTCGATCGTGTCCGTCAGAATGCCCGGCAAAAGACCTGACTGCGGAGCATCGAGCCGCCTCTCGCGCATCTTTGCGATCTCGTTTTCAAGGTCGCGGATCGCTTTGCGGCGCGCGGTGATGGTGTTCTGGTGCTCGACGATGGGCACGTTCGTGACGATGCCGAGGGCGCTGTCGAGAAGGTCGCGAATGACCCGTTCGCGGTCTTCGCGGGTCTCCGCAAAGAGCGGCGGCACCAGAAACGAGTCGCGCGGCGGCAACTTCGAGGCAGCACGCCTGTTCTCGGCCGTATTCTCGAGGATGCGGTCGATCGCGCTCATCAGCCGCCGCGCCTGCTCGTAGGCAGGGTCGCCAGCGCGCGGATCCTCGTCCGGGGTCGCACGTCGTTGCGCGTCCTCGTCCCGCTGCGCGAGCCGTCCCGATGTTTCGCCCGTCGCCACCTGCGGCGGACCCGGCGCATCGCGTCGCAAAAGATCGCCGATGGCGTCGCGCCAAGCCGATTGCGCCGAAGCGGTCCCGGCGGGGATCGCGACAAGCGGCAGACTGATGAGCGCGATGGCGAGTGCGCTGGTGAGCGCTGTGCGCATGTCGAGGCGTCCGGCGGACTTGACGCGCGCGCATGCTGGCCTGGAAGAGCCGCAAGCCGCAGCGAAGGCGTGTGTCGCAACCATGGCCAGAGCCTCCAGACGGGAACCGTTCATGAGAGATCAGTGAAATTTCGGCGATTCAATGTTTGCGCCAATCGATGAGCGACTGACTGTGAAGGTGATGGTCCGTCCACGACCCATAGCTCCGCGCGTGGTCGCCCAAGTCGCTTAGAGCCACCGCCGGGAGCGCGCCATGTAGGACACGTACTCGTCTCCAAACCGAGCTTTGAGATGGCGTTCCTCGGGCAGAATCGCAAGCCACGTAACGAGTGGCACAAACGCGGCCGCAGCAGCGACGAACCAGATGTTCTTCGTGAATTCAGCTGCTCCGAGCAGCAACATCGTGTCTGCAACGTAAATCGGGTTGCGAAACCGCCTGAACGGACCATCCGTGATCAGCCGTGTCGCGCCCTGGTGGGGCAGGATCGTGGTGCGGTGCCGGCGGAATGTCAGCGCGGCCCAGACCATGAGGGTCAAGCCTCCGAGCGCGAAGGTGATCCCGATGACGCGAGCCGGCCCATCATCGGTGCCAGGCCAGGGCAGGGGAAAAAGGCGTTGGCCGATGAGCGCACCGGCCACGGCTAGCGCGAGCAGGATCGGCGGCCACGGCAAACGGCTCGGCCGCTCTGTGGGATCGACAGTCATCGTCTTGCGTCTACTCCCTGGTCAATTCCTTGAAAGAGCACAGTGCCAGTGGAGGGCCGGGCCGTGCGTTCTTTGCGCCAGTGCCGGTCTTCGCATTCAACGCTCCAAACGCTCCGGGCCATCCGTTCGACTGTTTGGCGTCACGAGACTGCCCGTCGGCCAACGATCGCGCTATAGCGTTGCCATGGACCCGGCCGCGACCGAGAGCCGCCACCCTTCGTCATGACGAATCGCGAGGTAACGCCCCCCATGATCCCGAACGCACAGCCCACATTCAATTTCGACCTCGGTGAGACTGCCGACGCGCTGCGGGACACGGTGCGCTCGTTCACCTCGGACAAGATTGCTCCGATCGCAGCCGAGATCGACCGCACGGACGAGTTTCCGCGCCACCTCTGGCCAGAACTCGGCGCGCTCGGATTGCACGGGATCACGGTCGAGGAGGAATATGGCGGGACAGGCCTCGGCTATCTCGAACACTGCATCGCGATGGAAGAGGTTTCGCGGGGGTCGGCGTCGGTCGGCCTGTCCTACGGCGCTCACTCGAACCTGTGCGTCAACCAGATCCGCCGCAATGGCAATGGTGACCAGAAGGCGCGCTATCTGCCTAAACTGATCTCGGGCGAGCACGTCGGCGGCCTTGCGATGAGCGAGCCTGGCGCAGGCTCCGATGTCGTTTCGATGAAGCTGCAAGCCGAGAAGCGCGGTGATCGCTACGTGCTCAATGGCACCAAGATGTGGATCACGAACGGACCTGGCGGCGATGTTCTGGTCGTTTATGCCAAGACCGATCCCGAGGCGGGGCCCCGTGGTATCACCGCGTTCATCGTCGAGAAGGGCTTCAAGGGCTTCCGCGTGGCACAGAAGCTCGACAAGCTCGGCATGCGTGGGTCGAATACGGGTGAGCTTGTCTTCGAGGATTGCGAAGTTCCGGTCGAGAACGTGCTCGGCGAGGTGGGGCGCGGCGTCAATGTGCTCATGAGTGGGCTCGATTACGAGCGCGCGGTGCTTGCTGCAGGCCCGCTCGGGATCATGCAGGCGGCCTTGGACGTCGTCATGCCCTATGTCCATGACCGCAAGCAGTTCGGCCGACCAATCGGTGAGTTTCAGCTCGTACAGGGAAAGCTCGCCGACATGTATGTCATGACAAACGCGTGCCGCGCTTACGTCTATGCGGTCGCCAGGGCGTGCGATCGTGGTGAGACGACGCGCGAGGATGCGGCCGGCGCCATTCTGCTCGCGGCCGAGCAAGCAACCAAGGTGGCGCTCGATGCGATCCAACTGCTCGGCGGCAACGGCTACATCAACGATTATCCGACCGGCCGGCTTCTGCGGGATGCCAAACTCTACGAAATCGGTGCTGGGACGAGCGAAATCAGGCGCATGCTGATCGGCCGTGAGCTGTTTGCCAAAACGGCGTGAGCGAAGGGCCAGCCAGTGCGGCCGCGGCGCGACGCGATTGCCGCCTTCGCGCAGGGCCAGAACAAAGGACGGCGCGGCGCGCGAGCGACGCGAAACCCTCTCTGACCGCGACGCACGTCCTTAAGCGATCCCGCAAATGTGGGGTGCATTGGGGTGCATATCACGTCCAGGGGCCCTGGCGTTGGCCGCCGCCAGTCACACCGCTGCCGCCGGCAAACCGCACGGCCTCTTCGGCAGCCCTGACAAGCGCCTTGGCTTTGTTGATGCACTCCTGCTGCTCATTCTCGGGGATTGAATCGTAAACGATCCCAGCTCCGGCCTGAACGTGCATCAAGCCGTCTTTCACAAGCGCGGTGCGCAATACGATGCAGGTGTCCATGTTCCCGTCGGCGGAGAAGTATCCAACGCAACCGGCGTAGGGGCCACGCTTCGACGTCTCGAGTTCGTCGATGATCTGCATCGCCCGCACTTTCGGTGCTCCAGAGACCGTTCCAGCTGGAAATCCCGCCATGAGTGCATCGACTGCATCGTGTCCGGCCGCGAGCCGCCCGATCACATTGGAGACGATGTGCATGACGTGGCTGTAGCGCTCGACTACGAATTGCTCCGTCACTTTGACCGTCCCGATTTCGGCGACGCGCCCGACGTCATTGCGCCCGAGATCGAGCAGCATGAGGTGCTCTGCGCGCTCCTTCGGGTCGGCGAGTAGCGCTTCGGCGAGCCTGTGATCTTCGGCTTGGGTGGTGCCCCGTCGGGCCGTTCCCGCGATCGGGCGGATCGTGACCTCGCCGTCGCGTACGCGCACGAGGATCTCGGGGCTCGACCCAACGAGGGCATAGCCGTCGAAGGCGAGGTGAAATAGGAACGGCGATGGATTGAGCCGGCGCAGCGCGCGGTAGAGCGCAAAGGGCGGAAGCGCGAACGGGGTCGTGAAGCGCTGCGACAGTACGACCTGAAAGATGTCGCCGGCTGCGATATACTCCTTTGCGGCACCCACCATTTCGAGGAACCGCGTTTCAGAGGTGTTCGAGACAGGGTCGGCGAACTCAGGCTGGGCGCGCGCCGGATCTTCCTTTGCGGCCGGCAAGGGTGCAGCCAGGGCTTCAAGTGCCGTTTCCAGACGCGCAACTGCTGCCAGCCGCGCAGCCTCTGCATCGATACCACTCTGGGGCCGAACGGGCGTGACGACGGTGATTTCGTCCTTCACGGTATCGAAAATCGCCATCAAGGTCGGTCGGACGAGCATGGCGTCCGGCACGCCCAGATGGTCGGGCGGGATGTTCGGCAGTCGCTCGACCAAGCGCACCGTGTCGTAGCCCATATGGCCAAACACGCCCGCGACCATTGGCGGGAGCCCCTCCGGAATCTCAATATCCGATTGGTCGAGCAGCAGGCGCAGCGATTCAAGCGTTGGTGCCACCTCGGCCTCGAAAGATGCCGAGGAGGAGAGCGCATCGCGTTTGATTTCGGCTCTGTCACCGAACGCGCGCCAGACGATGTCGGGTCGTATCCCGATGATCGAGTAGCGACCGCGAACCGCGCCGCCTTCGACCGATTCGAGCAGGAACGACGGTGATGGATCCGACGAGAGTTTGAGGTAGGCCGAAACGGGTGTTTCCAGGTCGGCTACGGTCTTCGTCCAGACGACTTGAGGACGTCCTGAGCGATAGGCAGCCTCGAACGCGCTTGGCGTTGGCAGGATGGAAAAGGCGTTGGCCATCGTCGGATCAACCTTTGCAGAGCGCAGCAGGTGGCACGGCGCGCAAGCGGGCTGCTTAAGCTTGGAGCAGGCATACAGGGTCGTGCGAGCCTTGCACGCGTGCCAGTGGGCGGTGAGCCATCAGGGAGTGTCGAGGCCGAGCGCCCGGTTCAGGGCCGCCTCGTTGATCGTCACCGGAAAATCCTGTCGCAGCGCCGACAGGTATTGTGCCACGACATCGCCACTCAACTGCTGACGCAGCTCATCCTCGATCTTCTCTCGTTCATCCGCCTCAAGGGCCGGCGGGGGCGTGACGCTCGCGACCTCAAAGACAATGCGCCTTTGCTGGTCGTCGGCCGGAGCGGCCGATGCGCCACCCACACCGAGCGTGAAGGCTTGCGCCACAACGCTGGACGGCAGATTGGGCACGTTGGCCCCACGCACAAAACTCTCGGTTTCGAGCACGTCGAGGCCGGCTTCGCCGGCAAGTGACTCAAGAGTTGCTCCGCCAGCGATCTGGTCGACGAGCGCCTGAGCGCGGCTGCGCAGAGCCTTATCGGCCTCGTCCGCACGCCATCGCGCGAGAACATCGGCGCGTACCTCCTCGAAGTCGCGGTCCTTGGCCTCGTTTATCGCGACGACGTTGACCCAGGCATAACCGCCGGCGGCAAGCCTGATTGGTTCGGCCTCGACGCCGACCCCTGTTTGGAACGCCGCCGCAAGGGTCGCCCGCGCATCGGCGCCGGTTAAGAGCAGCGTGCCGTCAGGTGCGGCCCCGTCGCGCGTGACGGAAGTGAGGTCCTTGAAGCTGATCTTAAGCTCCTCGGCGATGTCCTGAGCGCTACGCCCCGCAAGCTTTGCCTCGTCGATCAGGTCATGGAGCCGCTCGATTTCAGCCCCGGCGCGCTGTGATGCGATCTCATCTCGCAAGTCAGTCCTTACATCATCGAAACTGCGCACAGCTCCGGCCTGGATCTCGGTGACGCGCAGGATGACGATTGCGAAATTGCCTTCGACGACGTCCGAGATGGCCTCGGCCTCGAGTGCGAAGGCTGCGTCAGCGACCTTGGTGTCAATCATTGCAGCGCGCGTGAGCAATCCGAGTTGGCGATCCCCCTCCGCGACGCCTGCAGCCTCGGCTACTTCCGCAAAGGACTTGCCGGTCAGCAGAGCCTGACGCGCCGCTTCCGCAGCGGCCCGATCGGGAAAGCGGATCTGTTCGATGCGTCGCCGTTCGGCCGTCGTGAACCGGGCGATGTTGGCATCGTAGCTCCGTCGAAGGTCCGCTTCATCGATCGTCATCGCTGATCTGACGGCCTCGGTCGTCAGTTCGAGTACCGTGATGTGGCGGGTCTCGGGCGTTCGGAAATCGGACCGTCGCGCCTCGAAAAAGGACTTGAGAACACTCTCATCCGGCTCAACGATCGAGTCCGTCGGATCACGCTGAAGAACGAGGTATCTCACAACCCGCCCCTCCGAATCGTAGCGGTGTTTGAGGTCGATGAGTTGCGGGGGGACATTGGTGCCACCGATCAGGCTTATGGCGAGCTGATTCCTAAGCGCATCGCGGCGACGCTCGTCGATGAAGCGACGTTCGGACATGCCGAGGTTGGCAAGTTCGCGGCTCAGCAGTGCGCGACTGAAGGCCCCGCTTGCATCACGAAATGCGGGGTCCTGCTGGATATCACGTGCGATCGCCTCATCGGATAGTGCGAGCGACATCGCATCAGCGTGTTGGTCCACTGCTGCGGCCGCAATGAGGTTCGAGAGCAATTGCTGTGGGATGCCGAATGCCTGCGCCTGCTGCGGTGTCAGACGACGCCCGAGTTGGCGAGAGTAGAGCTCGATCTGGTTGTTGTAGGTCGACTGGAATTCTTCGACACCGATCTCGCGGTCGCCGACCTTGGCGATCGTCGTCGCACTCGTCGTGCGCAGCATATCCTCAATCCCCCAGATCGCGAATGCAACAATCAGGGGGGCGATGACCAGGACCTTGACGATCCAGCTCGATGCGCCTTTGCGAATGGCTTCCAACATGGTGGCGGTGCTCTTCTGTGTTTCTGCGGCATAAGAGTTCCGCAGCGTCGCTCGTGGGGTCTTGGCGGGGGCTTCTCGCGTCACCCGCCGTTCGGATTTGCGCTCTGTCCGTTGCTCTTAGCCGCTCTGCTGAATGAAGCAAATGTCGGAACAAGAACACCGCCCGAGAGCCAGAGGCGGGCAGACGCCACTGTCGCCATGCCGTCACACATTGCGTGGCAATTCCGCTTTCGGCATATGGGAATCGTCACAAACTCCAGTATGACGCTGACCGTGCGCTCGGGTTCGCCAACGCAGCGAAACACCCCGTCGCGCTGCTCGTACCCGCTTTCCGTCGTTCGTCTGTCACGCTCGTCAGACGCCGAAACGAATTACGGAAAGCGGGTACGAGCAGCATATTGGATCTTGTACCGCTTTTCGATCATAAGTCCCTGGCGGGCGCCTCTTGCGGATGGTGCAGGGACTTCTGTTCGGAGGTACGCGCCTCGATGCAACCCGCACTCATCACCTGCTGCCCCGCCGCCATCCCGAAACCGCTCCTGCATTCATGAGGCTGCAATGGTCAAACCTCTGATCGCTGGCAACTGGAAGATGCACGGGCTTGCGGGCGACCTTGATACGGTGGCAACTATCGCCTCGGTCGCCGATTTTGAGGCTGGAGCGGTGGACGTTCTCCTCTGTCTGCCAGCAACGTTGATCGCAGATGCGGCCCGTCTGACGTTCACATCCACGCTGGTGATTGGCGGCCAGGACTGCCACTCGGGCGTCTTCGGCGCGCACACGGGTGATATCTCTGCGACGATGCTCCACGACGCTGGCGCGCGCGCCGTGATCGTCGGGCATTCGGAACGCCGGCGCGATCATCGGGAGACCGATTTGATGGTGAGCGCCAAGGCTGCGGCGGCAGTTGCGGCCGGCTTGCTTGCAATCGTGTGCGTCGGCGAAACAGCCTCAGAACGCTCAGAGGGCCGCACGCTTGACGTCGTGCTTGGGCAACTCAAGGCAAGCCTTGCAGGTTGTGATGCCGAGAACGTGACCAACATCGCGGTCGCCTACGAGCCTGTGTGGGCAATCGGGACGGGCCTGACGCCGACACCTGAAGACATCGCCGCCGTTCACGTGCAGCTGCGTCGGTCACTCATCGAGCTTTTCGGCGATGCGGGGACCGCCGTGCGGATACTCTATGGCGGGTCGGCCAAGCCCGACAATGCAGCCCAACTGCTCACCATTCCAGATGTCGATGGCGCGCTGGTTGGCGGCGCAAGCCTCAAGGCTGCCGATTTCGCATCGATCATTCGAGCTGGCGCCGAAATCGCCCGGAACCGTCGAGGGCATCTTGCATGACCGCAGCCACTGCAGCCAGCGAGACAGGCAGGTTCGTTCATCGGCTGGTGCTCGGAGTCTGCATCGTCGGTGCTGCGATCGTTTGGAGCCGATCGGTGAGTGCGCAGACCCTCGACCAGGACACGTGCCTGAGACTCAACGCCGAGCGGGCTCAGTTGCAGGCAAACCGTGTGCCCGAGCATATCGCCCGCGGTCCGGTCTGGGCGCGTGACAACCTCTCTGCTGCTGAGATCGAGGCTGTACGCCGTTATATCAGCGTCGAGGAACGCCTCCGCTTTGAATGCCCGATCGGCTTCGACAATGCCGTCATGGTCGCCATTCGGTCCGGTACGCGGCTCGTGCCGCCGCCACCTGTTCCGGTGCCAACCGCCGTCCGGGTTGCGAAGGCGGCCGTTTCAGCGTCGCGTGACGCCGCCCGCACAGGAGATGGTGGTCTCTCCGAGGCGGCGCGGTCGACCGTGACGGTTCCACTGCCGGCGAGACGACCTGCGGCGGATGGGCCAAGCGACGCACGCTCGAATAGCCCAGTGGGTGATGCGCCGATCGGCTCACCCTCTTCCGTGCCGCGGCCGAGCCGGCGGCCAACGACGGGCGATGGTGCAAGTGCCGATCCAGTCATTGCGGCGCCGACGTTGCGAGCGGCTGATACGGCTGCGCAGTCTAATCGGGGTCGCGCCGTCACAACGAGCGCGACGGGACAGGTGGCATCGGCTCTGCCTGGCGATGACGCGGCTGCCGAGCTCCCGCTCGGAATGACAGCGTCCGACCAGGCTTGGCATCGGGACGTCTTCGGGCGCGATCGATAGGGTCGTACTGCTTGCGGCGCAGTCGTCGACGCCAGGGGGTGGCTTTCCGTCGATGCTTGGCGTAAGGAACCGGCAGCGATCGGGATGCGCCGCTTGGTCCGCTGCCCGAAGATGGCGCGCGGGCGTGCGGCCTCGCCGCGTAAGTCCCTTGACCTCAACAGAGTTTCTGCCGGAGACGTCCGATGGCGACTGTCGTCCTCATCATTCACTTGTTGATTGCCGTCGCTTTGGTCGGTGTCGTTCTGATGCAGAAGTCGGAGGGCGGTGCTCTCGGCATCGGCGGAGGCGGCGGGGGCGGTGGCGGGTTTCTGACAGGCCGCGGGACTGCGAACCTGCTCACGCGCACGACTGCGATCCTGGCGGTTGCGTTCTTCTGCACAAGTATGCTTCTCGCGATCCTGGCGGGCCGGACCAGCGATGGAGGCTCTGTGTTCGATCGGGTTCCGGCGTCTCAGCAGGAGCAGCCGAACGTTCCCACAACACCCGGAAGCGGAGGTGGGCTGCTTGATGATTTGCAGAGCGGACGCGGCTTGGCGCCACTGCCATCGGTGCCATCCGGTCAGTAGTGTTTGACAGACCGTTGTGCGATCGGTGGGGGTTATGCTGAGTTTCAACTTCGAATCGCGCGCGTGCAGCGCTAAGCTTTAGCCCCATGCAGCGGTACATCTTCATAACCGGTGGCGTGGTCTCCTCGCTCGGAAAAGGACTGGCTTCTGCCGCGCTCGCCGCGCTGCTCCAGGCGCGCGGGTATCGTGTCAGGTTGCGCAAGCTTGACCCGTATCTCAACGTCGATCCGGGGACGATGAGCCCCTACCAGCACGGCGAGGTTTTCGTCACCGACGACGGTGCTGAAACCGACCTCGATCTCGGCCACTATGAGCGTTTCACGGGCGTTCCAGCCAGCCGCAACGATAACGTCACCACGGGCCGGATTTATCAGACGATCATCACGCGGGAGCGGCGCGGCGACTACCTTGGCGGCACGGTGCAGGTTATTCCGCACGTCACCGACGCGATCAAAGAGTTCGTGCTCGCTGGCAACGAGGACGTCGACTTCGTGCTGGTTGAGATTGGCGGCACGGTCGGAGACATCGAGGCGTTGCCGTTTTTCGAAGCGATCCGTCAATTGGGCAACGAGTTGCCGCGGAGCACGTGTGTCTACATTCACTTGACGCTTGTGCCGTTCATCCCATCGGCCGGAGAACTGAAGACGAAGCCGACCCAGCACTCGGTCAAGGAGCTGCGCTCGATCGGTATCCAGCCGCATATTCTGCTTTGTCGGTGTGATCGCGAAATTCCGATGTCAGAGCGACGCAAGATCGCCCTGTTCTGCAATGTGCGTGAAACGGCGGTCATACAGGCACTCGACGTTGCCTCGATCTACGAGGTTCCGATCGCTTATCACCGCGAGGGGCTCGATCGGGAGGTGCTTGCAGCCTTCGACTTGGTCGACGCTCAGGCGCCTGATCTCGAGCGTTGGCAGACCATTGCGCAAACGATCGCTAACCCCGAAGGATCTGTGACGATTGCGA
The DNA here is from genome assembly GCA_050330095.1 of Hyphomicrobiaceae bacterium. Taxonomy (GTDB): domain Bacteria; phylum Pseudomonadota; class Alphaproteobacteria; order Rhizobiales; family Hyphomicrobiaceae; genus JBCBWG01. Next base: position 41,608 of record JBHJOC010000040.1, on the reverse strand, counting down.
TCGTCGGTAAGTACACGGGTCTCAAGGACGCTTACAAGTCTCTGATCGAGGCGCTCGTTCATGGCGGTATCGCCAATCGGGTCCGTGTCGAGATCGCGTGGATCGAGGCCGAGGTGTTCGAACACGAGGATCCAACGCCCTACCTTGAGCATGTGGATGGGATCCTGGTGCCTGGAGGGTTCGGGGAGCGTGGTTCCGAAGGCAAGGTGCTCGCCGCGAAATTTGCACGTGAACGCCGCGTGCCCTATTTCGGCATCTGCTTTGGGATGCAGATGGCCTGCATTGAAGCCGCAAGAAACCTTGCAGGTCTCGAGCGGGCGAGTTCAACCGAATTCGGGCCAACCGATGAGCCTGTCGTCGGTCTCTTGAAGGAGTGGCTGCGCGGCAATGAAACGGAGCGCCGGCACACGGGCGGCGATCTCGGCGGAACAATGCGCCTGGGAGCTTACGAAGCGGTTCTCTCACCAGATAGCCGGATCGCTGGCATCTACGGTGCGACCCGGATCAGCGACAGGCATCGGCATCGCTACGAGGTCAACACGGCCTATCGACAACAGCTCGAAGCTGCGGGCCTGCGGTTTGCCGGGATGTCGCCGGATGGGGTCTTGCCAGAGACGGTCGAATATCCCGATCATCCCTGGTTCATCGGTGTCCAGTTCCATCCAGAACTGAAATCACGCCCGTTCGATCCGCATCCGCTGTTCAAGAGTTTCATCGCGGCAGCCGTGGATCAAAGCCGGCTCGTTTGATGTCCCGTTAGAGCAGTCTCATCTCACAACGTCACCGCGCATGCGTTCACGTGTGGTCGGATCGTGCTCTAGCGTTGCGTCACTAACGTTTGGTTTCCTTTGCAGCACCCGATTGACCACGTGTCGGAGACACAGGGAACACGAGTGCCGCCGATCAGAAGTCCTGCACCATCCGCAACACGCGCCTGCCAGCGACCTCTGATCGAAAAGCGGTACGAGGTCCAATGGGTTGCTCGTACCCTCTGCGTTCCGTAGTTCGTTCGTCCGTTTTGTCCGGCGCCGAAACGAACTTCGGAAATCAAGCGGTCCTGGTGGCCCGCCGTCGGGGCGATCGCAGCCCAACGCAATCGCCTCAGCTCCGGGCAGCGGTCTGGGGCATCGGGATCCAGTTGAAATGCTGCAGGCCGCCATCAACGGCGAGCGTCGCCCCTGTCACGTAACCCATCAAATCATTCGATAGAAGGGCAATGGCTGGCCCGGCCATGTCGTCTGCGGTTGCAAACCGTTGAAGTGCTATTTTTTCCGTCACGCCAAAACTATCGTCCATGTTTGCAGCGCCTCCGCCGGGAACCGCACCGGGAGCAAGCGCGTTGACCCGGATCGCGTGCGGGCCAAGGGCGCGTGAAAGTTCCGCGACGAGCATCGTCATGCCAGCCTTCGATGCCGAGTAGTGGGGCAGGTTGCGCGGCGTTTGGGCGTGCAGCGACGTAATAAACAACATCCGGCCCGGAATCCGGGCCTCGATCATGCGGCGCGCCAGCGCGCGGGCGACCAGGAAACCAGAGCGCACATTCGTTGTGAGCATTGCGTCGAAGGTCGCCTCCTCGACTGCCAGCACAGTGTCGATTTCGTGCCGGCGCGGGCAAGCCGAGTGCACGAACATCGCAACCGGATGCCGCGCTGCCTCGGTATCAAGTTCGCGCCACCCGTCCACCGTCGAAAGGTCCGCGACGATCGTGGTGCTCGCGCCACCTGCTGAGCGAATGGCCGATGCCGTCGCAGCAAGGTTCTGCTCCGAAATGTCGGTCAACAGGACGTGGGCGCCCTCTGTTGCAAGCCGCAGCGCAATCGCGCGCCCAATGTTTGAGCCAGCCCCAGTCACTAGGGCCGTTTCGCCCATGAAGAGGCTGAGTGAGCGGGTTGCCTTTGCTTCGACTTGCATCATGCGCGCACCCAATGTGTTTTTTGTGTTGGATGCGCCCAAGCCTCGGGTGTGTTTGGCGAGCTGTCCAGTGGCGAGCCGCTATTTCTTGCGGAACTGGTCGAGGCTGACCACAACTGCGCCGCCTTTGCCTTCCTCGGCATCGTTTTCGCCGGCCGGTTCATCGGTGGGCTTGGCGGTGTCTTTCGCGGTTGGATTTTGAGGGTCTTGTGCAGGGCCAGCGGGGGATGGGACCTTGACCTCCTCCTCGCTGACGTCCGTAACGTCGCCTGCATCAAATGGGACAAGCCCGACGCTTCCTGCGGTTTCGACAGTGCCCGGTTTCGACCGTGGCTCGAAGACGGTAACAGGACGTGGCTGCACGGGCGCGAGACCATGGGTTGGCCGGGTTTGTAGGCCGCCGCGTGAGGCTCCGTCCCGCGCTGCGGGCTTCGTCGCGTCCCTCGCGCCCAAGCCGGCATCGGCATCTGTGCCTGTGTCGAAGCTTGGTGTCTCGAACTGCAACGCGTACCGAACGCTCGGGTCGAAAAACACTTTGATTGCCGAGAATGGCACGACGAGACGCTCGGGAATGCTGTCGAACGTCAGCTTCACCTCGAAACGTTCGTCCCCGACGACGAGGTCCCAGAACCGATGCTGCAAGACAATCGTCATCTCGTCGGGGTAGCGCTCGCGCAGCCGCTTTGAGATCACGACACCGGGCGCCCGGGTCGAGAGCGAGATATAGAAATGATGCTCGCCCGGCAGACCATTCTCCGCGGTTTCGCGCAAAATGCGACGGATGACGCCACGCATGGCGTCCTGGGCCAGAGCCTCGTAGTCGATTGTTCCCAGCGATGCCATGCAGCCGTCTGATCTTTTCGAAGGACGACGGCCAACAGAGCGCGGGCCGCCAATGGTTCAGCAGTATCGTCTCATGGCGAGCGCCGGACGAGTGCGCAAGCACCTCACCGGCTGAACTTTTTTGTGTGGAGGGCTTCTGTTGCCCGGTGCCCTCCGAACCGCGCCTGACCGGGCTAACGGTCAGGGCTTTGGGTGTGAATTGGGCACCGCTTACGCAGCGACCGCTTCACCAGCATAGTTGTCATTGGCAACTATAGGTTTGACCCGATAACGGCGGTATCATGCCGGGCAAAAGCACGCTCTTTACACCCTCGTCGATCCTGTTTCGCCCCCATCATCAGCACACTGCTAAATTAGCAGCCATGCAAGCGACCGCGTGGCTGTCATGCGCTGATGGTGGAGGCGCCGGGTACTGCCCCCGGGTCCGATGAGCTTATTCCAACGGCCATTTATCGCCATAGCCGGATTGCTCCGGCTCCCGATATATAGAGAAATGTTCTCGGGAAAAAAAGGTCTCAAGTCGGTTTGCTCCACGGGGCTTGCATCGTGCGCGATTGCGGGCGAGCCACTGGGCGTGGTGACCACGTCGGCTGAGAGTGTGGGCCGCGCTCTGAGACTTTATGGCAGGTAACCCTCGAGCAGAGCTATGCTAGCCCAGGGCATGACCGATCGCCCACCACCAGATTTGCCCGAGCAATCCGTCACGCCCCGCGCCGTTTGGCGCACATGGATGCATCGGGTGTCCATCCTGCTTCTCGGCGTGTTCATCGTCGGGGTTGCGATCATCGCCGCGCAAGCCGCTGCCGGCTTGTATCTGGTGTTGCTGCCAGGGTCCGATCAGACCGGTGCGGCCGTGGTCGGCCTTGTCGCCCTGCAGGTCACGACGATCATCCTGTGTTTGCTTGTAACCCTTCGCGAAGGCCCGGTGGTGGGCCTCGCGCTCACCGAGCCCAGAGTCACCGCGCCGGATGGCGCAAAGGTTCTCGGCCTCACGGTCGGGTTCATTGTCGTCACGACGGCTCTGGCGTTCACGTTGTTCGAAGAGGCCTACCAGCGCGATATTCGCACGTTCGCGCCGTTTTTCGCCAACGACTTGTGGTGGCTTGCCGCGCTGTCGATCATGATCGGGGCGCCAGTATCAGAAGAGCTGTTGTTCCGCGGTTTGCTGCTTCGCCGTCTCGAGGGGGCTGGTGTCGGCTTCTGGGCCGCGGCCGTCGTGACCTGTCTGATGTGGACGGCGCTGCACTATGGCTACTCTCTCATCGGACTTTTCGAAGTGTTCCTGGCTGGGTTGATCATGTCGTGGGCGCTGCGCGTGTCGGGCTCGGTCCGGCTTCCGATCCTCATCCACTGCCTCTACAATTCGATTGCTGTGGGCATCATGGGGTTCGTGCTGAACCAATAGCCGACGGTCCGACCGAATCCAGTTATTGTGCTGCGCTGGATGGCCAGCGCGCAACCGCTGGTCGGGCCGCCGCCCAGTCAAGGTTAAGCTGTCGTGCCGCAATTGAGGTTCCGCGCTCTCGGGCCTTTCGAGACAAGTCGGCGAACAGAGCAGCAGGACATGGAACAGTATCACGATTTGATGCGCCGCGTTCTCGAGACCGGCACGCGAAAGACGGACCGTACCGGAACTGGGACGCTGAGCGTTTTCGGCCACCAGATGCGCTTCGACCTCGCCCAGGGCTTTCCGTTGGTGACCACCAAGAAGCTCCACGTCCGTTCAATCATCCATGAGCTCCTCTGGTTCCTCAGCGGCGACACCAATATCGCGTATCTCAAGGACAACGGGGTCAGCATCTGGGACGAGTGGGCTGATGCCAACGGCGATCTCGGACCTGTCTACGGTCACCAGTGGCGATCCTGGTCGGCGCCTGACGGTCGGACGATCGATCAGATCTCAAACGCGGTCGGCCTGATTCGAAACGACCCCGACTCGCGGCGCATCATAGTATCGGCCTGGAACCCGGCGGACCTGCCGCACATGGCGCTCGCGCCCTGTCATTGCCTGTTCCAGTTCTACGTCGCAGACGGCCGACTTTCCTGTCAGCTCTACCAGCGATCGGCGGATATTTTCCTCGGCGTCCCGTTCAATATCGCAAGCTACGCGCTGTTGACCGAGATGTTGGCACACGTCTGCGGCCTCGAGCCCGGCGAGTTCATCCATACGCTTGGCGATGCTCACCTGTATCTCAACCACCTTGAGCAATCCGAACTGCAACTTGCGCGCGAGCCGAGGCCGCTGCCGACAATGTCGATCAAGCGCGAGGTCGAGAGCATCTTTGGCTTCCGCTTCTCGGATTTTTCTCTCGACGGGTATGACCCGCATCCTCATATCAAAGCGCCGGTGGCCGTATGAGCCTGCAGTCGGATCGCACCAGGCTGGTTCAGGTGGTCGCTGTTGCTCGTAATGGTGTGATCGGAGTTGCGGGGCGCCTGCCGTGGTCGGTGCCGAGCGATCTCAAGGTGTTTAAGCGTCTTACACTCCACAAGCCGATCGTAATGGGGCGACGGACGTTCGAGGCGATCGGTCGCCCGCTGCCACACCGCACCAGTTACGTCGTCTCGCGTGATGTCATGTTCCAGCCTGCAGGCGTCCTGGTTTTCACCGACATTGACGCCGCCGTTGAAGCCGCCAGGCTGGAGGCCTCCGGCAAGGGTCTTGAAGAAGTCGCGATCGTCGGTGGCGGAGAAATCTATCGCGCGACGCGGGCTCGGACAGACCGGATCTACATGACATTGGTCGAGGCCGAACCGCGCGGCGACGCTTGGTTCGATCCGCTTGAACCTCATGCGTGGCAGCTCGTTGATCGCATCGAGATTGAGCCAGACCCGCGCGACGACCACAAAGCCACGCTGCTCATCTACGACCGCCTCTGAACGGACGGGTCCATTCTTTTGGGGACCGTTGCATCCGTGCATCGCCCATGCGGCTCGTGCCGGTCGTCGTCGGCCTGTCCCGCCGAGCGCCACAAATGCGGCTCAGATTTTGGTCGCGCGATTCGTGCAATCGCCAGTCTGAAAAATGCTCGCAATGATTGATCGGAGCCAAGGAGCCAAGCGATGTCCGACCGGACGCAACTCCATATCGGCAAGACGAATATGTCCGTGCCGAAAGTGCTCAAGCGAGCCCTCGAAATTGCGATGGGCGTTGGGCTGACGGCATTCGCCATCCTTGTCGTGTTGACACTGAACACCGTGTTGACCGGAAATGGCGGCTGGTTCGGCGGCTACACGCTGTGGATGCAGTTCATCCAGAAAACCGATGTCATGGCGACGATGATCCTGACGGCGGCTGTGACCGTCGGGTTCATTTACTGGTATCGGGCTGGCGCGCGGCGGTGACGTCAGTGGCGAATGACCCTTCGCCTGGATCGATCAAGTCATTTCGGTCATGGCCATACGGCCAGGGCCATTAATGTCGCTCGTGGCCTTCATAATCTCGCCTAACGCGTCAGCGGTTGCGGCCAGCATGGCGATTTGGGCGAGACAGGCCACTGGAGCGACTTTATCCGATCTGCGGATCGTACAGGAGATTCCGCGAGATCGGACCTTGCTCGAGTTTGCTTTGACCTCTGCGACGCCTCGGGCGGCCGGGTCCAAGCGCGGGCGCCAGCTCCACTGCGGCTCAGCCCGGATGACAACGTCGCCGCTGCCATCCCGCAGAGCCGAAGCGCGAGAGCGGGCCCGTCAGTTGCTCGAGTAGCGCTGCGGGCACTTCTCGAACAGGAACTTATTGATCTGCTCGATGATCTCGCCGTGGAACAAGCCAACGCGATCCTCGATCTGGCTCACAGTCCAGATGGCGCCCTTGATGATGGTTGGCGCCTCGACGGTCGAGACATTGAGGTAGGCCTTGTGGGCCTTGCCATCCTTGAACGAGATCTTCGGTGCCAGCGTGATCGCCACGTCGGTGATCTCGCTTTCGCGCTCGATCTTGCAGGACACCTTGTGCGGCTCGAACACGACGTCGTGGCTTGGCGAGCTTAGTGCCTTGGCGAACGCGTCGCGGCTCATCGAGACATCGAGATCGCAGCGCGCGTCGCCGAAGGTCCATGACACCTTCTTCTCGCGCACCCCATCGACGATCGACGACTTTTGCCACGTTTTCGTCAGGCTGCAGGCGAGCGGGGTCGCATCAGCACTGGTTGGCGCGATGGCGACGCGGCACAGCTGTTCTTCGCACGCTTTCAGGCGCGCTTTTTCGTCAGAGGCAGCCTCGATACCCTGCGCCTGTACCGGCACGAGTGTGCCGAAAGCGAGAGGGAGTGCGACGGCGAATGCGCCGAGGGCGGCGACCACGGGGCGATGTGTCATCGTATCATGATCCTGGGTGCGATGATCTTGGAGTGGAAAGCTTAGACGGCGTTGAAGGTATTGGCGTGTCGCGGACGACAACCGGGCTCAGTCGGGGGACCTCTCAAACTGGAGCCGCCGTGGCTGAGCCTCGGGAGGCTAATCATGAGTAGGGTCAGAGTGATCCGTGGCTTGCCGCCCGCCATCTGAAGGCACGTGCATCGCGTTGCCGCTGGGGCCAACTTTGAGATTAAACCCCGCACGCCCGCGAATTCGGGTTAGTGGCCTGCCCAATGCGTCATCATCGCGACGGCTGTCGAGAAGGTGTTCGTAACTTTCAAGCGTTGCCAATCAGCATCGCAAGTGCGACCGTCACGCGCCTCCACGGCGTGGGGCTCAGCCGAAAATTGCGTCGAGGTTTGACTGAACTCCGACGACGGTCCTATGGACAAGGTGGCGTGCAACGCGTTCGGGTGCGCGCGCTACCGCATCGCCGACCTCAGCGGGCGTTTCGGCCCGTTATCCGACACGCCACCTGCGGCTTGGCCTGCATGGGGCTTTGGCTCTTGTGAGGCAGGACGAGATGGGCCTAACCACGGTTGGCGGTGTGTCTGATGCCCGCCTGCGCCCAAGAACGGGAGACTGACGATGAGCGTCGACACGTCGAACGGCAATCGAAACATGGACTATGCGGAACATGAGCGCACCTATCGCGGCTTCATGCAGCTCACCAAGATCGTCGTCGTCGCCATATCACTGCTTCTCATCGTGATGGCGTTGACGTTGGTTTAGACGAATTGCTAGGTGTCGGACTGCCCACCCAAGCGTGACCGGTGGTGAACCGGTCTGCGCTCCCTTCTTTTTTGCCTCGCACCCACTCGGAGTTCCCGCATGGTGACCATCGCGACAACGCACGAGTCCGAGTTCGAATCGCGCGTTGCAATTTCGCCTGAAACGGCAAAGCGCTTCGTTGGTCTCGGGTGTCAGGTCAAGGTTCAGCGTGGCGTTGGGTTAAGATCGCGCTTCTCGGACGCGGATTATGCAGCTGCTGGTGCTGAGGTTGTCGCCGACGCGGGGACGGCGATTGCCGGTGCTGATGTTCTGGTTCAGGTGCGCCGACCGTCGCCTGAGACGATCGCGGCCTCGAAGTCAGGGGCCGTCATTTTGGCGATCTTCGACCCCTATCAGGACGCAGACACCTTGGCCGCTCAGTCAACAGACGGCCGTGCCCTGTTTTCCATGGAATTCATTCCGCGGATCACACGTGCCCAGTCGATGGACGTGCTGTCGAGCCAAGCGAACCTCGCGGGCTACAAGGCTGTGATCGACGCGGCCTCAATGTTCGAGCAAGCGACACCGATGATGATGACGGCGGCAGGCACGGTGCCGGCCGCCCGCGTTTTCATCATGGGCGTAGGGGTTGCGGGTCTGCAGGCGATCGCGACGGCTCGCAGGCTTGGTTCGGTCGTGACGGCGACCGATGTGCGCCCGGCCACCAAGGAGCAGGTTCAGTCGCTCGGCGCGAAGTTCATTGCGGTGGAGGACGACGAGTTCAAGCAGGCCCAGACAGCGGCTGGCTACGCCAAGCCCATGTCGGCGGAGTATCAGGCCAAGCAGCGCGACCTCGTCGCGAACCATATCAAGGCCCAAGACATCGTAATTACGACGGCCCTCATTCCTGGCCGGCCAGCGCCAATCCTGATCACGCGCGCCATGGTCGAGACGATGAAGCCTGGTGCCGTGATCATCGATCTCGCTGCGGAACGCGGTGGCAACTGCGAGGTCACCGAGCCTGGCAGAACGGTCGATATCAACGGCGTTCGCGTCGTAGGTCCGCTCAACTTGGCAGGGACCGTGCCGGTGAACGCCTCCACGCTTTACGCCAAGAACGTGTTTAACTTCCTGCAGCCGCTGATCGATAAGGCGAGCGGGACCTTGAAGATCGATTGGAACGACGACGTCGTCAAAGGCACGGTGATCGTGCGCGATGGCAAGGTTGTTCACCCGAACCTGTTGCCGAAGGAGGAGCCGGCCCATGCGTAACTTCTGCTCTGCGCTCTTTGCTGCGGCTTTGCTCGTGGCGTTGCCGACGGCAGCGTTTGCGGCCGCTGGCATTGGCGACGATGTCGATCCCGCGATTTACCGCCTGATGGTATTCGTGATCGCAATCTTCGTCGGATATTACGTGGTCTGGTCTGTCACGCCGGCGCTGCACACGCCGCTGATGGCCGTCACCAATGCGATTTCGTCCGTGATCGTTGTTGGCGCTCTTCTCGCGGTCGGCGTGTCGCTCGCAACCGAAGGCGCTGCCCTGTCCAAGTTCTTTGGGTTCCTCGCGCTCGTGATGGCAGCCATCAACATCTTCGGCGGCTTCCTGGTCACCCAACGGATGCTTGCGATGTACAAGAAGAAAGAGCGGTGAGGCGAGCCTCGCCATGAAGCTGCCGCGCGCAACCGAGCCGTTCGTCTTCGGCCTCCTCCTCTCAGGCCTCATGTCCTTGATCACCACTGGCATCGCGACGCTCTATGCGCTGGGCTTCGTTGAAAACCTCGTGAGTGTCTGGATGACCAGCTGGCTTGCTGCTTGGGCGATCGCATTCCCGAGCGTTCTCATCATCGCGCCCTTGGTCCGTCGAATGACTGCCCGCATCGTCGCCGCACCAGTGCCCGAAACCACATCGCCCCGCTGAGATTTCCTGAACCTGAGCCGGCCAGTCGGGCCGAGCATCGAAATGAACGATCGACAGGATACCCTGCGCCATGAACCCCAATATCGTTGCTCTGCTCTACCTCATTTCGGGCATCCTCTTCATCCTCGCCCTCCGCGGCCTGTCGAGCCCTGAAACGTCCCGTCAGGGAAACAACTATGGCATGATCGGCATGGCGATTGCCGTGCTGACCACGATGTTTCAGCTCTCGGCGCCGGATAGCTTCTGGACCTGGGCGCTCATTGCGGCCGGCCTTGCCGTTGGCGGTGGGATCGGCGCGACGATCGCACAACGGATCCCGATGACGGCGATGCCGGAGCTGGTCGCCGCGTTCCACTCGCTCGTCGGGCTTGCCGCCGTATTCGTGGCAGCAGCAGCGCTGACATCTCCGGAAGCCTTCGGCATCGGGACTTCAGGAAACATCCCTGGGATTTCGCTGCTTGAAATGTCGCTTGGCACCGCGATCGGTGCGATCACGTTCACTGGGTCAGTCATCGCGTTCGCCAAACTTTCCGGCCGCATGTCCGGGAAGCCCATCCTGCTGCCATCCCGGCACCTGATCAATGCCGGCCTCGGCGCACTTCTTGTGATCCTCGTGGCGTGGTTCTGCTATGGCGGGGGCTCGCAGCCCCTGTTCTGGGTGATCACGATCCTGGCCCTGGTTCTTGGCGTTCTGATCATCATTCCCATCGGTGGCGCCGATATGCCCGTCGTCGTCTCGATGCTCAACTCCTATTCGGGATGGGCTGCGGCAGGGATCGGCTTCACGCTTGGCAACATCGCCCTGATCATCACGGGAGCGCTCGTCGGCTCGTCCGGTGCAATCCTGTCCTATATCATGTGCAAGGGCATGAACCGCTCGTTCATCTCGGTGATCCTTGGCGGCTTCGGTGGCGAGACCTCGGGCCCGTCAACGGACGATGGTGTTCCGCGCGTGATCAAACAGGGTGCCGCCGACGATGCGGCGTTCCTGATGAAGAACGCCTCCAAGGTCATCATCGTGCCCGGCTACGGCATGGCGGTGGCGCAGGCTCAGCACGCGCTGCGCGAGATGGCCGATACGCTGAAGGAGCACGGCGTCGAGGTGAAATACGCGATCCATCCCGTTGCGGGCCGCATGCCAGGCCACATGAACGTGCTGCTGGCCGAGGCCAACGTGCCCTATGACGAGGTGTTCGAGCTCGAGGACATCAACTCAGAGTTTGCGCAGGCCGATATTGCCTACGTGATTGGCGCCAATGACGTGACGAACCCCGCTGCCGAAGAAGACCCGTCGTCGCCGATTTACGGCATGCCGGTGCTTCAGGTCTGGAAGGCCGGCACTGTGATGTTCAACAAGCGCTCATTGTCGTCGGGTTATGCGGGAATCGACAATCCGCTGTTTTACCGCGACAACACGATGATGATCCTCGGTGATGCCAAGAAGATGACCGAGGAAATCGTCAAGTCGATGGACTAGCACCCGATTTCCGGAGTTCGTCTGTCGCCCTCGTCGGACGCCGAAACGAACCGAGGAAAGCGGGCACTGGAGCATGATCCGACAGCACGTGGCCGCATGCGCGGTCAAGTGGACGGATTAAAATGCTCTAATTGAAAACTTCAGGGTTTACTGCATTCTCGCGCAGCGGTGTGCCATCGAGCACGCTCAACACGTTCCGAACGGCCGCAATGCCCATCCGTCGCAACGCTTCGCGGGTGTTGCCCGCCATGTGTGCCGACGTGACGACCGTTTCGAGTTTCAGCAACGGATTGTCTTGATCGACAGGCTCTTCGGCAAAGACGTCAAGGCCTGCACCGGCAATCCGATGTGCACGGAGCGCCTGATAGAGCGCGGCCTCGTCGACCAGGCCGCCCCTGGCGGTATTGACGAGGATGGCCGACGGCTTCATCAGCCCGATGCGGCGAGCGTCGAACATGCCGATCGTCTCGGGCGTTTTGGGACAGTGGATCGTAATGAAATCGGCTGTTGCGACGGCTTGGTCGAGATCACTCACAGGCTCATATCCGGCCGCTTTGATCGTGCCCTGATCGACATAGGGGTCATAGACGCTCACGGCCATCTCGAACGCGAGGCAGCGCTTGGCCGTTCGCGTCCCGATGCGACCGAAGCCGATGACCAGAACGGACTTTTCAAACAGATCGGCGGGTACGACCTGCATCCGATCGCGCCAACGGTGCCCCCTGACGAGGGCATCGAGGTCGCCCGTGCGCTTGGCCAGCATCACCATCATCGTCAAGGCGTGCTCGGCAACCGAGGGCGAGTTTGCGGTTCCCGCCGTCATCACGGGAACGCGCGCGGCGGTGTGGGCAGGGACGTCGATCGCGTCGTAACCGACACCAATCCGTGCTGTGACTTCCAGCTCTTGCGCTGCGATGATCTCGGCTGCGCCGATCCGTGTCGAGCCCAGCACCCAGCCATGGACCGGGGCGTGGGCTGCGATCAGGTCGGTGAAGGCGTCATTGGCGATCAGGTGCGGGAAATAGACCTGCGTGACCTCATCACGCGTATCGAGCAGTGCACGTGCTTCCGGCGCGAGTGAGTCGGTTAACAGGAGGGTTCTGCGGTTGCTGGCCACGGGTCGTTTCCTTGCTTGGGCGTGTTCTGGTGCTCTCTGTCGCCTTGCAGGCAGGGTATCGCTCTCCAGCGTGAGGGTCGAGCATCGGGACACGCCGAGCTGGCATGTTGGATCGCCCGCCCGGACGACACCGACGTGAGCGCGCAGCGTCAGCGCTGGCCCGCCCTTCGGGCAGAGCCCGGCATCGCCGTCGTTGTCCCGGTTTTGAACGAGGAACGCCAGTTCCCGTCACTTCTCGAGCATTTGGCAAGACTTGGCGCAGCCGAGATCGTGGTCGTCGACGGAGGCAGCAGCGATCGCACCCCGCACCTGGCTGGCCGCGCACGGCATGTCCGCGTGATCTCCAGTGAGCGTGGGCGTGGTCAGCAGATTGCCGCGGGCGTCGCGGTGACGACAGCGCCGATCGTGATCGTCCTGCATGCCGACACGCGGCTGCCAACTGGCGCACTTGACCTGGTGCGCGCGGCGCTTGCGGATCGGCGGGTTGTGGCCGGATGCTTTCGGATTGCGTTCGATGACACCGGTGTGGGGCTCGCGCTGTTTGCCTGGCTCAGTCGGTTCGAATCGGCGCTGACCACGTTTGGGGATCAAGCCTTCTTCATGCGCCGCGACGCCCTGGAGGCCATTGGAGGGGTGCCCTTACAGCCGCTGTTCGAGGACGTCGAATTGCGCAGGCGGTTGAGGCGCGCTGGCAAGTTCCTGAAACTCGGCGCTTGTGTCGAGACTTCGGCGCGCAGGTTCAAGAAGGCTGGCGCAATGCGGGCCATGGCTCTGATGGTGGGCCTCCACGTCGCGCATCGCGTAGGAGTCTCGCCGATAACCCTTGCGCGCTGGTACGACACCGGTCGCTGAACGTCGGGCTTCTGGTGTCAGAACCGGTGTACTCTCACGTTCGAGGCTTTGTCTTCGCCAGTTCTTCGATCTTACGCTGCATCTCGGCGAGTTGGAGCCGAAGTTCGGTGAGCTCAGCCGATTCCTGGCGTTTCGCTGGACCGTTCGATCCCTCTGCGCTGGAATGCTTTTCGTCACCACTGAAGGTGACCGGCAACACGTCACCGCTCGCGCTTCGATCATCGGTTCGTGCATCTGCTCTCGGCGCCGCTTGCAACTCGCTAGCTCCACCCGTTCGGGCCGATGCGTTGGCTTTGCCGTCATCCCCAGCGACGTCCTCGCCAGCCCGGCAGGGCGCCCACATCCCCATGGCCTGATTGAAGATTTCCATATTCTTGCGAACCTGCTCTTGGTAGAGCTCGAACGGGTTTGGTGGCCAGCCCGACTTCGCGAATTGGGCGCGCAGGCGTTCCTGCTCCTGAGCGAGCGTTTCGAGGCTCATTTGCAGGTAACCTGGCACCATCTTGCTGACGCCGATGTCGTCATAAAAGCGGATCAGCTGGCGCAAGAAGGGCGTCGGGAGCAAGTTGGGGCTGTTCGACCGGGATTCCTCTTCCACGATGATTTGTGTCAGAACCGAATGGGTCAGGTCATCCCCGGTCTTTGCGTCATAGACGACGAACTCACGGTCGCTGCGTACCATCGCTGCGAGGTCTTCGAGCGTCACGTACGTGCTGGTCTCGGTATTGTAGAGGCGCCGGTTCGCATATTTCTTCACAACCACCGGCTCGGCCTGACGTTTCAAGTTCCGGGGTTGGTCAAGCATGTGAGTTGCGTCCTTGTGCGTAATCGGTCGCCCAGCCATTCGCGATGTTGGCCTGATGGTAGCAGTTGTGGCGCTCGCCACCAAGTGTCTCGAAGAGTTGACGTCTGGTTCAACTGACTTGTGATCCAGATCAGGCAGAGCGAGGCCAGATTGAGCTCGTGAGGTGCGACAAGCGCCTCGCTCAGCAGCGATGCCGCAAGTGGCCATGATACGGCGCGAGAATAGTACGGCGCGCGCGCTAAAGAAGCGATTCTTGGGCGCGACGGGCCAGATGATTCGGTTGATCCAGTGAAAATCAGATTGCTGAGCAATCTGGCTCCAACCCATTTCTCATCTGAACGGGTAATTGTTGATTGCGCGCCGCACCCTAGAGTGCGCCGCAAGATGGCGGCCGTCGCTTGGTTGCTGGCCCGTTCGGGCCGAAGCTCAGAGTTCGTTTGCCGCCGTTGCTGGGCCGCGGATTCAGGGTCCGGTCGGCACAAGGGGTGTGTGGTGTTGCTCCGGTGACGGCACACACCGCCTGTGACCGCAACCGTAACCGTCGCGACATCAGTCTGATTGTGCATGCGACCGATCGGGTGCAGGCCCGAACCTCTGCGACGATCTCGGCAGGTTCGATCCGATCGCTCGGCCTTGAAGCCCGTTTCGACGCCCACATCGCTACCCGTCTTGCCGCCAGATCCACAGCTTTACGAGAGGACCCTCATGAGCACCGCCGAAACCACCGTTGTGATTGCAAGCGCAGCGCGCACACCCGTTGGCAGCTTCAATGGAGCGTTCGCAAGCCTGCCGGCCCATGAACTCGGCCGCGTCGCGATCAAGGCCGCCATTGAGCGGGCAGGGATCGACGGGTCGGATATCAACGAGGTCATCATGGGACAGATCCTGACTGCAGGCGCGGGTCAGAACCCAGCCCGCCAGGCGTCCATCGCGGCCGGCATTCCTGTTGATTCGCCAGCGTGGGGCATGAACCAGCTCTGCGGTTCGGGCCTGCGTGCCGTCGCGCTCGGTGCACAGCAGATCGAGACCGGCGCCTGTAAGGTTGTCATAGCCGGGGGCATGGAGAGCATGACCCAGGCGCCGCACTGCCAAAATCTCCGTGCCGGCCAAAAGATGGGCGACCTCCAACTCGTCGATACGATGATCAAGGACGGCCTATGGGATGCGTTCAACGGCTACCATATGGGCACGACGGCGGAAAACGTCGCGCGCCAGTGGCAAATCACCCGCGATGAGCAGGACAACTTCGCCGTCGCATCGCAGAACAAGGCTGAAGCAGCTCAAAAATCAGGGAAATTCAAGGACGAGATCGTACCCGTCACCATCCAGAGCCGGAAGGGTGACATCGTCGTCGATCAGGACGAATACATCCGCCACGGAGCGACACTCGACAGCCTTCAGAAGCTGCGTCCGGCCTTCGCCAAAGATGGGAGCGTGACGGCCGGCAACGCTTCCGGCATCAACGATGGCGCGGCCGCGGTGGTGCTGATGTCGCTTGCCGAGGCTGAGCGTCGCGGCATTACGCCGATGGCAAAGATCGTGTCCTATGCCAACGCCGGGGTCGATCCCTCGATCATGGGCACGGGACCAATCCCGGCATCGAAACGCGCGCTCGAACTGGCCGGTTGGACGATCGACGATCTCGATCTGATCGAGGCCAACGAGGCGTTTGCAGCGCAAGCTTGCGCAGTCAACAAAGGCCTCGGCTGGAACGTCGAAAAGGTCAATGTCAACGGCGGCGCTATTGCGATCGGCCACCCGATCGGAGCATCCGGCGCGCGGGTGCTCAACACACTGCTGTTCGAGATGAAAAAGCGGGATGCCCGCAAGGGCCTTGCGACGCTGTGCATCGGCGGTGGCATGGGGATCGCCATGTGCGTCGAGCGCGTCTGACACGGCGTTCACGCGCCCCGCGTCCCGGCCAGACCGGCTCCGGCTGCACCACTGCGCGGCCGGACCGATGTCAGGTCGTGCCGTGGGGTCCCGAACCGGCCTTCGCCCAGATGTCGTCAAGATGTCGAATCTCACAACAATCAGGAGGATAATGCATGGCGAGAGTTGCAGTCGTCACGGGAGGCACCCGCGGGATCGGCGCCGCGATCTCGAAGGCACTGAAGTCCAAAGGCTATCGGGTTGCTGCAAATTACGCTGGCAATGACGAGGCCGCACAGAAGTTCCAGACCGAAACCGGAATCCCGGTCTACAAATTCGACGTCGGCGATTTCGAGGCCTGCAAGTCGGCAATGGCGCAGATCGAGAAAGACCTCGGCCCCGTCGACGTACTCGTCAACAACGCCGGCATCACGCGTGATGGCGTATTCCACCGGATGACGCCCGATCAGTGGTATGCGGTGATCAATACCAACCTCAACTCACTGTTCAATGTTTCCCGTCAGGTCATTGAAGGCATGCGCAATCGTGGCTTCGGACGGATCATCAATATCTCGTCGATCAATGGGCAGAAGGGCCAATTCGGCCAGACGAACTACTCAGCCTCAAAGGCTGGCGACATCGGCTTTACGAAGGCTCTCGCGCAGGAGAACGCCGCGAAGGGTGTCACGGTCAACGTGATCTGTCCTGGTTATATCGGGACAGAAATGGTGCGGGCGATTGATCCGGCGGTGCTCGAGAAGAACATCATTCCGCAGATCCCCGTCGGCCGTCTGGGCGAGCCGGAAGAAATCGCGCGCTGCGTCGTCTTTCTCGCCTCCGATGAGGCAGGTTTCATCACCGGCTCGACGCTCGCAGCCAATGGCGGGCAGTATATGAGCTGATGCGATAGATTGCGCCTCAGGCGGGAGTAAGCAAAGGACCCTCGCCTCCAGGCCGCGCCGGCCTCCGGCGTGGCCGTTCGTGAGCGTGGTGCGCCCGCAGGTCTCGGTGGACGGCCCGAGGCCGGTTCTATTTGCGTCGCCGCGCTTCAGCTGCGATGTGCATTCGGATTGGGGATGTGGACTGCATCCCCCAATCGTCAAGATGTCATGACAAATGACTCGGGCGCTATCGTCGATCGAAAGCGCCCGTCAGCAAGATCGAAACAGCCTCAGGATGGTCAAGCCCTTGGCTGAGGCCTCAGGACCCGCGGCATCGGTTCGGAGGACGCGTAACCGTCACTAATGCGGCCGTCATCGTCCCACCACTGTGTCGAGCCGGCATTCGCAACCGGTTCAGCCGTGGCCTGCGCATCGTAACCAGTGACAGCCTCTGACTGGCTGGCCGGAACCCGCGGTATAGGACGAACAGTCGTGGAACCGCTCGCGAACCAAGTCTGTATGAGATCGAGTTCACTGCTTGTGAGTTCGATGCCACGGGACCGGCAGCTCTGAACAACGAAGTTATGGAAGCGTCCAGCGAACACATTTGCCGAAGCGCCGTTCTCGAACCAGGGATCGCTGTCGCTGATGACGTCGAGGACAAACCGGACATCCTCTCGACGAATATCGACTCCACGTCCGGCAAGGCGCGCGACCACATTGCTGATCGTTTGGACACCTTGCAGTTCGTTTTCCGTGATCTCGATGGCGAGTTCTTCGAATAATGCACGATAATCAGGTGGCGACAGCGGCGGAGCCTTCGAGGCGCCGTGAATTTTGGAGATCGATTGCTGCAAGGCCCGAGCCGATCGAGCCTCGATGTCAGCCTCGGTGTCCGTCGCCCGCGCCTCCGGCAAGTTACCGCGTGACACTCCGACGGGACGATCGCCTTCCAGTGAACGCGGGATTTCTGTTGCTGGCGCAGATTGCGGTGCCGTCCTTGCCTGCTGCTGCGGCACCGGCTGTGTTGGAGCGATTGGAGGTTGCACGGAAGACGCTTGAGCAGGGGCAATAGCTGGTGCACGCGGCGGGGGCGTGGAGGGAGCGGCCTCTGCTTCTGGCAGTCTCGCTGGCGAAGGCACTGCACGCAACGGCATTGCGGTCTGAGCGGGTCGCGCCGCAGCCTGAGCAGGCTCACGGCGTTGGGCCCGCCGCAGGTCGTACAGAACAGGCGCGCCACCTTTGGAGATTGCGATATCTGCAGGCAACGTCGTCCTCAGGAGCGCTTCAATCGAGCCGTTGCCAGCCCAGTTCGATGCAATGATCTCTGCGTCGCCCATTTGCTCGATCACGAGGGCTTCGACCGAGAGAACCGGGATTGGAGCAGGGGCCGAGCGAACAGCCGCCACGACGATCTCCATGATCTTCGCAGTGATGTCGGGCGCCTGCACCGAATGCTCGCTGATCTTGGGCGATTTGTGCTGACTGGCGATTGCAGCCTTTGGCGGATGCTCCTCAGTCGCAATGGCAAGCGTCGTTTCGGCAGCGATATCGCGTGTGGCATCAGCGCTCGCCATGACATCCAAGAGCAGTGCGATGAGGTCGGCTTCGCGCACTTCCGCGTCAGCGATGGCTTTGTATGGATCGACTGTGTTGTCGTTGGCGTAGATGACGGTCCTGCGATTGTGTGCCCGCAACCTGTGGAGAACCGGCGTGAAGTCAGCGTCGCTCGACAGAATAATGAATTCTTCGAAATGGGTCGCATGAGTCAGGAAATCCCTGAGATCCATGACCATTTTGATGTCTGAAGAATTCTTGAGCTGCGCCGTGAGAGGCGGGCAATCGATAACCTCGAACCCTGCGCGCAGGAAGTGGTGCCGCACGAATGGAAAGGAGTTCATGTCGGTCGAATTGTCCGACTGATTACGGCGTGGCACTGGATTGCCGTAACACCGGTTCATCACCATGCGACGGCGCGCAGGGGGCATACCGTGTGGGGCTTCCTTTACGATGGCGCCAGACTGTATGGCTGCGAGCCAACGGCCTGCGTCCTTTGCGAAACGCTTGGCCGCCTCCTCATTCTTACGCTTCAGCGAGAGATAGATGTTGTCGTAGTCGACAAACACCGCGCTCAAGATGCCGCCTTGCGACTCGCGCATCATAGACCCCACCCCCGAATATGAACCGACTGTCGGAACATCGACTTGGCCCGGACCGTCTGCGAGTCGGGTGGGTGCCGCAAGCGCGGGTGGGCCGCACTAGGGCCTTTTCGCGGAGTTCTACACGTTTTCAACAAGCTTGAGGTGTGCAGGGCCGCGCTGCGTTCGCGCCGCCCTGCCGTGTCGGCGGACCCTCGATCAGCCTCGGTTTTTGCGCTCGCGCAGTTCGCCGAACACTGCCGCATCGCTTGCTGCTTGCAGTCCGAGGCGGGCCCGGATCTCAGGGCTCGATGGCCGCAGGAACGGGTTTGTCGCCAACTCGAGATCGACGCGTGTCGGAGATGTCCACTCGCCGCGGGCGCGCGCTGCCTCGACCTCGGCGGCGCGTGCAATGAGGGCCGCATTGCCCGGTTCGACGCTCAGGGCGAACTTCGCATTCGACACCGTGTACTCGTGGCCGAAATACAGCGCCGTGTCGGCTGGCAAGGCTGCGACCTTGCAGAGGCTCGCCCACATCTCGTCCATCGTTCCCTCGTTGACGCGTCCGCACCCCATCGCGAACAGCACGTCGCCAACGAAAGCGACCTTGGCAGCCGGCATATGCAGGATCACGTGACCCTTCGTGTGTCCTGGACAGTGGTGGACATGGACGTCGAACGTCCCAAACGAGAAAACTTCTCCGTCGCCGACCGCGACGTCGATGCCCGGGATGGGCTCCGCCTCGTGGCGCGTTCCGATGATCTTGCAGCCCGTCGCCTGCTTCAGTGGAAGGTTGCCGTCGGTATGGTCCCAATGGTGGTGCGTCGACAGGATATGGGTCAGTCGCCAGCCTTTGGCGGCAAGGGCGGCCTCGATCGCCGCTGCTTCGGGCGCATCGATGCTTGCGACCTCCCCGGTCGATGGATCGCGGATCAGAACACCGAAATTATCCTTGAGACACGGGAACTGGTGGATTTCGAGTTCGGTCATCGCGGTTCTCCTCGGTCAGTGGCGCAGCCGGCCTCCCGCTGCCTCGCATGACGTCCAATCGTTTGACAAGGCTTGCGCCTGAAGCAGGTCGGCGATTTCGTTGCGCCAGCCCGCCAGCCCGCCAGCCCGCCAGGCGCAACGCAGTCGGGCAAGGCTCGTCGTCGCGCGACCATGGCCTTGCGCAGAGCGCCAGAGAACCTATTCCTGTCAGGCATGTATATTGACGTTGCCGAGCTCTGGGATTTCTACAAGCGACCGCTTGGGCATACGGTGCGCCGTCTGCTCGGCGGGCGCTTGCGGTCGTATTGGCGCCACGTCGAGGGTGAGACAGTCATCGGTCTTGGCTATGCGACGCCGCTGCTCGGCTCCTTCCGGGGCGAGGCTCGCCGCCTCGGGGCCTTGATGCCCGTGGGGCAGGGAGCAATGGTGTGGCCCGCGACGGGAGACAGCATGACGGCGCTCGTCGATGCCGAGGCGCTTCCGCTGCCCAATGGCACCGTCGACCGGCTGATCGTCTTGCATTGTCTCGAGCACGTCGAGCGCGTCCAACCGGTGTTGCGGGAGTTCACGCGCGTCCTGTCAGACCAGGGTCGTTTGATGCTGATCGTGCCCAACCGCAGCGGCGTCTGGGCCCGCGTTGACCGGACACCGTTCGGCTTTGGCCGCCCGTTTTCCCGCCAGCAGCTTGAAAACCTGACGCGCGAAGCCAACCTCGAGCCCGTTGCGTGTCACTTCGCGCTCCACATGCCACCGGTCGATAAAAGCCTCGTCCTGCGTTCGGCGGTTGCCTTCGAACGCGTCGGCGCGCGCATCTGGCCCGGTGTCGCTGGCGTCATGATGCTTGAGGCAACGCGCCACCGCGGCCCTGTGATGGCGCCGACCGCAAAGGCGCCGGCGCTTGGCGAACTGGTTCGGCTCCCGATTGTGCGGCCGGCAGGTGCTCGGATCGGCGGCGTCTCACCGGGCGCGTTGCTCGAGCACGAACACGGCCTTTTCGCCGAAAACGTTCTGCAGCCCGAGCGACCGGTTGATCGGCAATCGCCGGCCGGCCGAGTTGAACGCGACGGCCTGCTTCACGTCGGCGCCGACGATGGCGACGAGGTCAACGAAATCGGCGATCGTGCACAGGTGTGAGTCGGGAGACAGATACCAGGGCTCCGGCAGGTTGCGCGTCCGCGGCATCCGCCCGCTGGTCAACAGCTTCCAACGGATCTCCCAGTGCCCGAAGTTTGGAAACGATACGATCGCCTGCCGCCCGATCCGCAACAGGTTCTCAAGCACTGGCTTCGGCTCGCGCGTTGCCTGGATCGTGAGTGACAGGATCGCATAATCGAAGGCTTTGTCCGGATAGTCGGCAAGGTCGCTGTCGGCGTTGCCCTGGATGACGGACAAGCCGCGGGCGACACATGCGTTAACGCGCTCGCGGCTGATCTCGATACCGCGTCCGTCGACGTCGCAGCGCGCTTCGAGCAGTTGCAGGAGCGAGCCGTCACCACAGCCGACATCGAGGACTCGCGCGCCGCGAGAGACCATCTCCGAGATCAGCACGTGGTCGGCGCGATGGCCGTCCTTCTGGATGTCGGCGCGTTGCAGCATCGTTTGGCTCATCGCTCGCTGAGTCTGTTGGGCTCACTGTTCGGCGGTCACGCTTGCGCTTTGCTTGGCGGTGATCGGGCGCCGAGATCGTATCGTGCCGCAGCCTTCGGGCAATCGTCCGGCCCGGCATGGCCGACATCGCGTTGCGTCAGGAACGCATCGCAAGCCCCCGCCGGCGCGCCCCCGAATCGAGGAAACCGCTGACGGTTGCAAACATTTCGGGCTCATCGAGCAGGAACGCATCATGGCCCTTGTCGCTCTCGATCTCGACAAAGGACACGTTGGCTGCGACCGCGTTGAGAGCTTGCACGATCTCCTTGGATTCGCGTGTAGGATAGAGCCAATCCGACGTGAACGAGACGACGCAGAAGCGTGTTCTTGTGTTTCGGAATGCTTCTGCGAGAACGTCCCCATGGGGTGCGGCAAGGTCGAAGTAGTCCATGGCGCGCGTGATGTAGAGATAGCTGTTGGCATCGAACCGATCGACGAAACTCGATCCCTGGTGACGCAGATAGCTCTCGACCTGGAAATCAGCCGAGAACGAAAAGCTCATCGCCTCGCGATCCTGAAGGTTGCGTCCAAACTTCCGTTGCAGCGCCTCCTCCGAGAGGTACGTGATGTGAGCTGCCATGCGCGCAACCGCGAGCCCGCGTCGAGGAATGCGCCCGGAATCTAGGTAACGGCCCTCCAGCCAATCGGGGTCTGCCATTACGGCTTGGCGCCCGACCTCGTGGAACGCGATATTTTGCGAGGAGTGCCAGGCCGCGGTTGCGATCGGCACGGCCGAGTAGACCCGCTCTGGATAGCGTGCGGCCCATTCGAGCACCTGCATGCCTCCCATGGAACCGCCGACGACGGCGAACAGCTGGTCGATTCCGAGTGCGTCGATCAGGCGCACCTGGGCATCGACCATGTCGCCGATTGTGATCATCGGGAAATCAACGCCGTAGGCGCGTCCGGTTGCGGGGTTTATCGATGCCGGCCCGGTCGAGCCAAGGCAGCCGCCGAGGATGTTCGAGCAGATGACAAAGAACCGGTCGGTGTCGATCGGCCGGCCCGGCCCGACCATCGTCAGCCACCACCCAGGCTTGCCGGTGACGGGGTGGAGGTTCGCGACATGTTGATCACCCGTCAGGGCATGGCAGATCAGGATCGCGTTCGAGCGGCTGGCGTTCAGCTCGCCATAGGTCTGGTACGCGATTTGGAACGGCGAAAGGAGCTTGCCGCAATCGAGCTTGAGGGGCGGTGCATCGGCGCCAAACACCATGCAAGGACTAGACGGCGACCGCGCCTCGGGGTGCGGTGGTCCCGGGTGGGCTTGCCATGGGTCGGGTGTTGCCTGCGGCTCTGCTGGCGTCTCGAGCGCCGGTGCGCTCGATGCATGAATGATGTCCGTCGCGTGCAATCGGCCGGTCTCCACGGGCTTCGTCCTCAGCATCAATGGCGAGCACATCACGCTGCGCTCATCCGCATAACCGCTCAGCGACGTGACACCCACCTGTCCACCGGCGGCCTGCTGACCACGGCGCGCCGTTCCGGTCCCCGCACTTAATCGGGTTCCGCGCTGCGATCAAATGGTGTGACTTAGCCCACCCTGCGCGTGCGACTGCCTCGGTGTCAGGTTTCGCGGCATTCGAGGTCGAGCAGGTGCGGTGGGGCTTTGCAAGTTCAACCAAGCATGGCATAGACCTCATCAGGGCATTTTGAGCCGGACGAGCCACGAGCGCTAGACATCGACAGGTGTCTGGCCCTTTTGCTGTTGCGGTAGACGATGCGGTATCTGGCGGTTGTTGATTGGGAGCGCGAAACGCATGGCACGTGTCACCGTCGAGGATTGCGTCGACAAGGTTGCGAACCGTTTCGAGTTGGTCCTTCTGGCGGCACATCGCGCCAGGGCTATCGCCTCAGGCAGCCCGATGACGGTCCCGCAGGAGAACGACAAGAATCCTGTCGTGGCGCTGCGTGAGATCGCTGACTCAACGTTGAGCCCCGACGATCTGCGTGAGGGCCTCATTCATTCGATCCAGAAGAATGTGGAGGTCGACGAACCTGAAGCCGAGGCTGCACCGCTGCTTGCCGCAGATCGGCGCGGGCCGATGCTCGGACGTGACACGCAGGACCTCGATCGCCGCGTCGACGTTATGACCGAGGAACAGCTTCTGCGGGCCATGGAAAGCTTGACGCCACAGGAGCCTTCGGCGGCTCTCGGTGGCAATCCTCCGACCAATGAGCGGCGCGGCGGACGCTGACGCTCGGGACGCCAACGCGGGCAGAACGATCGTTAGGCGTTCGATCGTCGGGCCAGTTCGCTGACCGGGCCAGAGACCGTTTCCGGTCAGCAGTCGCGCCGGACCCGATCCGTCGTTTTGCCTGCCGACACGGATACGGATTGCTCTTGCGGCGGACGACGGTACACTCATGGGCTTCTAATTCACACCCGCCTTGATGAACCTTCGTGGTTCGGAGGTGCAGCGTTGATGCGGCAATACGAACTCGTCGAACGAGTTCTCGCCTACGATCCGGATGCTGACGAGGACCTGATCAACAAGGCCTACGTCTATGCGATGAAGGCGCATGCCGCTCAGCGCCGCGCCAACGGTGACCCGTATTTCTCCCATCCACTCGAAGTTGCGGCGATCCTGACCGACTTGAGGCTTGATGATGCGACCGTTGCAACGGCGCTCCTGCACGACGTTGTCGAGGATACCGAGGCAACGCATACTGAAATTGAATCGATGTTCGGCGCTGAGATCGGTGGCCTGGTCGACGGGCTGACCAAGATCAAGCGTCTTGATCTCGTGACCCGCGAAGCCCAGCAAGCTGAAGAGTTCCGTCGGCTCCTGGTCGCGATCGCTCGTGACGTCAGAGTTCTGCTCGTCAAGCTCGCCGATCGCCTGCACAACATGCGCACGCTCGAGCATATGAAGCCATCGAGCCGCGAGCGCATTTCAGCCGAAACACTTGAGATCTATGCCCCTCTTGCGGGTCGCATGGGGATGCACGCGATGCGTGAGGAGCTCGAGGAACATGCCTTCCGCTGGTTCCGGCCGGAAGCTTGGCGGGCGGTGAGTGATCAGCTTGCGGCGCTGCATCAGCGTAATGCGGGTCTCGTCGAGCAAATTTGCAGCGAGCTTAGAACCCTGCTGTCCGAAATTGGCCTCGAAGCCGAAGTCTCGGGGCGTGCCAAGCGGCCCTACTCGATCTGGCGTAAGATGGAGAACAAGCGGATCTCCCTCGAGCAATTGTCCGACATTTATGGGTTCCGGCTGATAACGCGAGATATTGCCAGCTGTTATCGGTTGTTGGGGGCGGTCCATACCCGCTGGTCCGCTGTTCCGCAACGTTTCAAGGACTATATTTCGACGCCAAAGAGCAACGAGTACCGATCCATTCACACCACCGTCATCGGACCAAGTCACCAACGGGTCGAATTGCAAATCCGGACCGTCGAGATGCATTGGGTCGCCGAGTACGGCATCGCCGCGCATGCGCTCTACAAAGATCTGCGGTCCGATCCTGAAGACGTGTCGAGCGCCAACGAGCCTTGCCATGCTGCGCGGCAGCCCCGCGACGGGCGCAAGGGCGCAAACGAAAGCGGACCGTATGTCAGATTGCGTCGCACGGTCGAGCAACTCCTCGATGGCAATACGCCAGAGGAGTTTCTCGAGCACACCAAGCTCGAGCTTTTCCAGGATCAGGTCTTCTGTTTCACGCCGCATGGGCGACTTATTGCATTGCCGCGCGGAGCGAACGCGATCGATTTCGCCTATGCCGTGCACACCGATATCGGCAACACGGCCGTGGGCGCGATCGTCAATGGGCGCAATGTGCCCCTGACCGATGTCCTCAGCAACGGCGACGAGGTCGAGATCCTGACGCGCGAGGGCCAGACCCCTCAGTTGGCCTGGGAGAATAAAGTTGCAACGGGCCGCGCGCGCGCAGCGATCCGCAGGGCAGCCCGCGATGCCTTGCGCCGACAGTACACCGAGCTCGGTCGCAAGCTGTTGATTCAGCGTCTGGCCCAGGTCGATAAATCCTACTCGGATGCGGCGATGGTCGCAGCACTCCCGCGTCTCGGCCATCGTTCCCTCGATGACGCCCTTGCCGCGATCGGGCGTAACGAACTTTCAGTCGATGCCGCGCTGCGTATCCTGGCGCCAGACGTGGTTTTTCCCGAGCGCAGCTTCAGTTATCGCCCGCGCAATCGCTATGATCATGGTCAAGGGCAGGATGGCTGGTTCAACCTGACGCGCGTCATGGGGCTCAAGTTCAAGGATGAGCAGTCCGCTGGTACTCAGCCGGTGGGTATTCCGATCCGGGGCGTCAATGAGAACCTGCCGGTGACGTTCGATGACGGTGGCGCGGTTCCGGGAGATCGGATCATCGGGGTATTGATGCCGGGTGACGGCATCCGCATCTTCCAAATCAGTTCGCCGAAGCTCAAGGATCACGAGCACAAGCGCTGGATCGACGTGACCTGGGACGTTGCGCCCGAGCGACCACAGAGGTTTCCGGCTCAAATTCGGGTAACAGCCCGAAACGAACCTGGTGCCCTGGCGCTGATCGCGCGCGTCATCGCCGAGCATGACGGCAACATTGACAACCTAAAAATGACCAAACGCGCATCCGATTTCACCGAAATGATGATCGCACTCGAAGTCTGGGATTTGAAGCATCTGCTCGCGATAATCAGCGAACTGCGGCATTGTGCGGAGGTCAGCGAGGTTGAGCGCACGTTCATAAAGCTGGACGACGTGGCGCCTTGACCGTGAGACCCCGCCCGCGGCCTGTGGTATTGTCTGCTGCGGGGCGGCAAAACAGGAAAATTCATAATCCATGTCAGATGGTTGCCCACTCAGACGAAGCGTGGTCTCGAAATGTGCTGGCACTTTGGGGGCAAGCATCAGGTGGGCAACAGCGGGCCTTGCAACAGGGATGTTGTTCTGCTTTTGTTTCGAGGATTGAGTAAGGAGATTCTGACCATGGTCTCGGGAACTCACGTGCGGCTCGGCGTGAACATCGACCACGTTGCAACGATCAGGAACGCCCGCGGCGGCCTGCACCCCGATCCGCTTCGCGCAGCCCACTTGGCCGTCGAGGCCGGGGCAGACGGGATTACAGCCCACCTTCGAGAGGACCGCAGGCATATTTCTGATGCTGATATCTCGCGCTTGAAGCGCGATCTCACGCGACCGTTGAACTTTGAGATGGCAGCGACGGACGAGATGCTGGCGATTGCCTTGCTGCACGTGCCGCATGCCTGCTGCATCGTGCCAGAGCGGCGCGAGGAGCGGACGACGGAAGGTGGGCTCGACGTGGTTGCTGCGAGCAACACGCTCCCGCGCGTGATCGGACCTCTGCGTGACAAAGGCATTCGCGTATCCTTGTTCGTGGAGCCTGATCCGGCGCAGCTAGACCGGGCGCGAGCGCTTGGAGCAGACGTCGTCGAGCTTCATACGGGGCGCTACTGCGAATTGGCACTTGCGGGTCAGTCGGATGCGATGAAGGCAGAGTTGGCGCGCCTCAGCGATGGTGCGCGGCATGCTGCGGAGATCGGCCTGGAGGTTCACGCGGGGCATGGACTGACCTACACCACCGTTCAGCCGATTGTTCGCATACCGGAAGTCGTCGAGGTCAATATCGGGCACTTCCTGGTCGGTGAAGCGATTTTCGGCGGGCTCGGGGATGCCGTCCGCCGCATGCGCACCTTGATTGTCGAGGCGCGCATCGGTCCTGCCGGCCCACGCGTGCACGGCTATCAGGGTGCGGTGGGCGCATTATGATCCTTGGTCTCGGCAGTGACGTCATCGACATCCGCCGTATCGAGCGGACGCTCGATCGCTTCGGCGACCGCTTTGTGCAGCGGTGTTTCACAGACGTCGAGCAGCGTCGGTCTGAGCGCAAGGCCAACCGGGCAGCGTCTTACGCCAAGCGGTTCGCCGCGAAAGAAGCATGTTCGAAGGCGCTGGGCACAGGGCTCAGAGCGGGCGTGTTCTGGCGCGACATGGGCGTGACCAACCTTGCAACCGGACAGCCAACCATCCACCTCACCGGTGGCGCGGCGCAGCGTTTGATCGAGATCACGCCGCCGGGTTTCAGAGCCAAAATCAACGTGACGCTGACGGACGATTATCCTCAGGCGCAAGCCATCGTCATCATCTCGGCCATCGCTGAGAAGGCGTTCGATCGCTGAGCGTTCGTGAACTGCGACGTTCGTGATTGCGAGCGACGCGCGGGCGGGCGGCGCGCTTCAGATCGACCTTATGCCAGACCTGATGCTTGGCCAGAGGCTTGGCCTGACGCCAGACCCGATGGTTGTGTGCTGCAACGAGCGCCGGTTTCAGATCAGTGGTTGTTTGCATCGTCGAGCCCCAGTCGGTATAGCGGGGTCAGTTGTCAGCGCGGGGCCCATGACCGGATCGCCATCCTGGCCGGATCGTCATCACGATCCTGGAGAAGGCGTGATATGTGTGATCCGCTGGCCGAGGGACAGGAAGCGGCGTCATGAGCCTGAACAGCGAGAGTCATATTAAGAAGCTGCGCGAGAGTGGTCTCTGGGAGACCGGAAAAATCATCATCCAGGCCCTCCTTCTGGCCTTGGTCGTTCGCGTGTTCTTCTATCAGCCGTTCAATATTCCATCGGGCTCGATGAAGTCGACGCTGCTTGTCGGCGATTATCTGTTCGTTTCGAAGCTCTCCTACGGCTACAGCCGGCACACCTTCCCCTACAGTCCGCCGCTGTTTTCCGGTCGCATTTGGTCTGGCGATCCGAAGCTCGGCGACGTGGTTGTGTTCAAGCTGCCGCGCGACAACACCACGGACTACATCAAGCGCGTCGTCGGCCTTCCCGGTGACACGGTGCAGATGCGAGACGGCGTGCTGTTCATCAACGGCGAGGCCGTTCCTAAAGAGCGCGACGGCTATTTCGAGACGCGAGACGACGATGGACGACTTGTCCGCATTCCGAAGTATCGCGAGACACTTCCGAACGGCGTTGTCTACCACGTGTTGGACGAGCGTCAGAACGGGCCGGCCGACAACACGCGCGTTTTCACCGTCCCGGACGGGCACTATTTCATGATGGGCGACAACCGAGACAATTCGACCGACAGCAGGATCGCTTGGGGTGGTGTTGATTTCGTACCCCACGAAAATCTTGTCGGCCGGGCAGAGATCATCTTTTTCTCTGCAGCCTTCGACGACCCCGACGCCTTCCGGCTGCTCACGCCTTGGCGGTGGCCGATGGACGTCAGATGGTCGAGGTTCTTCACCCTGGTGCGCTGAGACAGGCTCGTGGTCGCTTCAGGAAAATGGGCTTCCTCGGCCGCCGAAAAGGCGCTGGGGATCAAGTTCAAAGATAAGGATTTGCTCCGTCGGGCCCTGACGCATGCAAGTGCGCGAGGGGGACCCCATCGGCGGCTCGACAATGAGCGGCTCGAGTTTCTCGGCGATCGCGTTCTCGGGCTTGCCATCGCAGAACGGCTTTGGCGCGATGAGCCGCGCGCCAGCGAGGGTGAACTCGCAAGGAAATTCAATAGCCTGGTCCGCCGCGAGACATGTGCCGGGATCGCCCGGTCGATCGGTCTCGGTCAGCATCTGCTGCTTGCTGAAAGCGAGATCTCGACGGGCGGGCGGGACAAGGACACCATCCTTGCCGACGCGGTCGAGGCGGTTCTCGGAGCCGCTTTTGTCGACCAGGGTTTCGACCGTGCGCGCGAACTCGTCCTGACCCTCTGGCGGTCGGAAATCGAGGCAGGTGCAGCCCCGGTCGTCGACGCGAAGTCGGCGCTTCAGGAATGGGCACAGGGCACGGGCGCGCCACTCCCGCACTATGTGGAGGTGCGCCGGCACGGACCCGATCACGCTCCGACATTCGTTGTCGAAGTGCGCGTTCGGGGGCTGGAGCCGATCCGGGGCGAGGGGCCCTCGAAGCGGCTTGCCGAACAGGCGGCTGCGCGCGCGTTGCTCGAGCGCGAGGGCGTTGGACTGTCTCAGGCTGGCTGACGGTCGTCTGCCGCCCGATCATGGCCGCCCACGTCGTGCAGCACTTGCATACGAATGCCCAAGGCCGCAACGTAGGCGACGGCATTCTTTCAATCAGGCAAGTGATGACACGAGACAGCCCCAACGGGGCGCCCCTGAAGTCCGACACACGAGAACCGCCGCTCGAGGCTGAGCAACCGCCGTTGTCGACAGCGGATCAGCGCTGCGGGTTCGCTGCGATCATCGGTGCACCGAACGCTGGAAAATCAACCCTGGTCAATGCGTTGGTGGGGACCAAGGTCTCGATCGTCAGCCGCAAGGTCCAGACCACGCGGACGATGATCCGCGGGATTGCGATGGTCGGACAGGCTCAACTCGTCCTGCTCGACACACCGGGGATCTTTGCTCCGAAACGACGGCTCGACCGTGCAATGGTCGACGCGGCCTGGTCGAGCGTTGCCGATGCTGATGTCGTGGTCATGCTGGTTGACGCGGCCAAGGGCCGCGACGCGGAGGTCGATGCGATCCTTGCGCGTTTGCCAAAGGGGCGGGCGCGCGAACTGTTGGTGCTGAACAAGGTCGATCGTCTGGCTGACAAAGCTCACCTGCTCGCGCTCGTTGCCGAGATTGAGGCGCAGCGGCGCTTTGACGAGGTGTTCATGATCGCCGCAGAAACGGGAGATGGCGTCCCGGACCTCGCGCTGCGCCTCGCCGCCCTCGTGCCACCCGGGCCGTGGCACTATCCACCCGACGATGTTTCAGACCTGCCGATGCGCCTGCTCGCGGCGGAAGTTCTGCGCGAAAAAATCTACGACCGCCTCCATCAGGAGTTGCCTTACGCGATCACGGTCGAGACGAGTTCCTGGCTCGAGATGGGCAAGCGCGGCGTTCGCATCGAGCTTACGATCTATGTTGAGCGCGAGAGCCAGCGCGCGATCGTCCTGGGCAAGGGCGGCCAGACCATCAAGGCCATGGCGACAGCGGCACGCCATGAGATTGCTGAGATGATCGAGCGGCCAGTGCATCTCTTCACGTTCGTGAAGGTACGCGAGCGCTGGGCTGATGATCCAGAACGCTACGTGAACATGGGGCTCGCTTTCCCGCGCGACTGATCGCAGCCGATACGGATTGCCGGATTCGCCCCGAACGGAACTAATCGAGCTGAGCGATGGATGCAGTGGACGGATGAGGGAATCGTCATCGGGGTGCGCGCCCACGGCGAGACCGGTGCTGTCGCCGAGTTTCTCACGCGAGAGCATGGTCGTCACCTGGGCTTCGTTCACGGCGGACAGTCGCGAAAGCTTCGGCCAGTCCTTCAGATCGGCAATCAGGTCGGTGTCGAGTGGCGCGCCAGAACCGCTGATCAGCTTGGCCATTTCAAGGTCGAGCTGTCCGATGCTCGCGCGGCGGCGCTCATGGACGATCCGGCGGCGGTCTCGGGACTTCTGGCGCTTGCCGAAATGGCGCGGCTGCTGCCCGAACGCGAGCCGCACGCAAACCTTTATGAAGTCACACAGTTTGTCCTGTCGTTTCTCGACGACCTGGCGATCTGGCCCGCCATGTATGTGCGCTGGGAACTGGCGCTGCTTGAAGAGCTTGGCATCGGCCTCGACCTCGCGGCCTGCGCCGCAACGGGCACGAGAGACGATCTCGTCTACGTGTCTCCGCGTTCCGGGCGGGCCGTCAGCAGGGATGCAGGACGGGCCTATGCGGATCGCCTGTTTGTGCTGCCGGGTTTCCTCAGGAGGGGGGACAACCGCGCCGTCGAGCTGCCTGATGCGGTCGCCGGGCTCGAGATGACGGCACACTTTTTTGAAAGGCGCCTGCTTGGTCCCGAAGGTCGTGGCTTGCCAGAGCCACGCAAGCGGCTGTCGCAGTTCCTTAGCGAGCGCTCAGCACCGTCGCCGCGCTCAGCAGACACCGATTGAGCGAGCGACGAGCGTCGCTACCCGGATCCCGGATCATCCCATCTGGTTTGGCAACCACAGGACGATTTCTGGAAACGCAAGCAGCAGCGCAACGGTCAGAACGTCGGCGATGAAGAACGGCCAGATGCCGCGGAACACATCCTGCAGCGGAATTGCCTGGCTCTCGCCATTTGGGCCAACGAGGTCTCGCGTCACGCCGGCAACGACGAAACAGTTCAGCCCTATGGGCGGCGTGATCAAGCAGATCTCTGCCATCTTCACGACGATGATGCCAAACCAGATCGGGTCGTAGCCGAGTGCAATGACTGCAGGGAACACGACCGGCAAAGTCAGGATCAGCATGCCGATCGCGTCCATGAACATGCCGAGCACCGCGTAGGCGAGCAGGATCATGATCATGATCATGATCGGCGGCATGTCGAGGCTCGTGACCCAGTCTGAGAAAGCCGCCGGCAGGCCGGCAAACCCCAGGAAGCGAACGAAGATCAGGACCGCCCAGATGAGCGTGAAGATCATCGCAGTCAGCTTCGCCGTTTCCATCAGCGCCGAGCCTAGGCGCTCGCTCATCTTGCCGACTTCGCGCTGCGAGATGGCGCGCCAGAGGTACATGAAGAAGACGACGGACGCGCCGAGGGCTGCGGCCTCGGTTGGCGTTGCCGAGCCGGTGTAGATTGCGCCGAAAATGATCCCGACCACCAGGAAGATCGGCAGGGTCGAGGGCAGCGATTCAAGGCGTTGGTTCCACGTATAACCCGTGATTGGCCGCCCGAGTTTCGGGTTCCAGAGGCACATCAGAACGATGAGGGCAGCGTAAATGATCGCTGAGACGATCCCGGGCAGGAAGCCCGCGAGCAGGAGCTTGCCGACGCTTTCTTCAACGATGATGGCGTAAATCACCAGGATCGCCGAAGGCGGGATCAGCGATGCCAGTGTGCCGCCAGCCGCGACGACACCTGCTGCAAGCTTGGTGTCGTACTTGTTTTGCAGCATGTCCGGGATGGCAACCCGCGAGAAGACCGCAGCCGTCGCGGTCGACGCGCCCGAGACTGCCGCGAACCCTGCGGTCGCGAACACGGTTGCAACGGCAAGGCCGCCCGGCACCCAGCCGATCCATCGTCGCGCGGCCTCGAACAGTTTCGCCGTCAGGCCCGCATAGAATGCCAGGAAGCCAATGAGGATGAACAGCGGCAGCACCGATAAAGGGTAGCTGACCGTCTTCGAGTGCGGGATGGTGCCGCTGATCGCAGCCGCCACATCGAAATTTCGGAGCAGCATCATGCCGACGAAACCGGCGATCGCTGCCGCGATGTAGACGCGCACGCCAATCAAGACGAGGGCGATCAGCAGGCCGACGCCGAACAGGCCGATCGTGAAATTATCCAAACCGAAAGCAGTCATCGCGTGGCCCCCTGAACTTCTTCTTCTGCGACCTGGGCCACGCTCTTGATGAGCGGCACAGCGACCGGTTGTGCATTGGGCCGGATTACAAGCCTGAGGTAGCCAAGCGTCTGGATGACGAGCCGCACCAGAAGCACGCTGAGGATGACAGCGACGGCGAGCTTCCCAGGCCAAGTCGGAAGCTCGATGTCGATCGTGCTGTCGCCGATGCGGTAGGAGCGCTCGAAGTGCAGGTAGGTGTAGGGGATCAGAATCGTAATGATGACCACGCCGGCAAGCGTGCTCAAGAACTCGAAGAGCCACTGGGCGCGGCCCCTGAGCGCGCCGACGAGCAACTCCATTCGCACGTGGATTCCTTCGCGCTGAACGTAGGAGATCGCAAACAGCGCAAACCCAATCATGGCGAACTCGACCATATCGACGTAGCCAAAGATCGGCGCACGGAAAATATTCCGCATGACGATCTGAACCATGCCGATGATCATCAACCCGAAGATCAACAGGCCGCCGATCAGCGTCAGCAGTTGCTCGATCGGCTTCAACAGCCGGTCCATCCACCAGACGACGCGCCCAAACCGGTCTTCGGGGTAGATGCTGTCCGAACTCGATCCATGATCCAAGAGGGTGGTTCTCCGATTGATCACACCTCGGCAGGCAAGGGTTTGCTGCCAGGCGGTTGGCGAGACTGGCTGAATTGATCGCGACGGCCATCGCCGCTGGGAGGATGAGCCCCCACCGTCTTGCGCAGCCGTCGCAGTCATCGGCCCACCATCGTGCTCAGCATTCGGGAGCAGTTCGCGCACGCCGAACATGCTTGCTCTCGTGCGCCGGACAATCGGTAGCCAGTTCCACGGGGGACAGTGGCCCCGCGTCCTGCGTGCCTGAGTTCAGGTGGGACCGGACGAAGGACTTCCGCCAACCCACCAAGAAGCCGTGGGTTGGCGTTATCAGTTGCTGCGCTTGCCGAGTTACTCGTAGGTGCTGCCAACCGCCTTGAAGATCGCGTCGACAAGACCGCGAGCGTCGAACTTGTCTTGGTTCTCGGCGATCCAGGCATCGATGATCGGCTTGCCGCCAACTTTGCGGAACGCGGCGAGCTGCTCGTCGGTGTAGGTCACAGGCTTCAGCTTCTGCTCGAGCATCGGATAATTGACCTTGTCGATCTCGATGTACGCTTCGATCTGAGCCTTGATCACGTCTTCCTTCACATCATCCAGCAGCTTTTTGTACTGCGGCGGCAGCGCGTCATAGGCCGTGATCGCGAAAACCAGCGGACAATCGGTCGTGCCCGGAGACATGTTCGTCGTGTACCAATCGGTGACTTCGTGGATGCGGTAGGCAACGTGGCTATACGTCATCGGGAATGACACCGCGTCCATGGTGCCCTGCTGGACGCCCGTGTAAACCTCGGTCGCTGGCGCAGACGTTGGCGTCGCGCCGAGTGCCTGCATGGCGCGGCCCAAGCCGCCTCCGGCACGTACCGTTTTGCCGCGCCAGTCCTCGAGGTTCGCCGGCGGTGTCCCCTTACCCATGAATTCATACTGCGGCAGGAATGACGACGTGTAGATCATCGCATTCCATTGCTTCATTTCTTTCTGAATGTCGGCATGGGCGTAGACAGCCTCGCGCGCCTTGCGGTTGTCGTCCCAATCACCCATCGGCAGGAACGGCATCGTCAGCACCATCAGCGCCGGATTTTTCTGCGGATGGTAGAAATTGCAGAACATCGCCGCTTCGAACGCACCGATCACCAGCCCGTCGAGGTTCTCGCGTTCCTTCGACAGCGCCTCACCGTAGTGGACGATGATGTTCCACTTGCCGCCCGTCTTCTCCTTGACGAGTTCAGACAGCTTTTCGACGCCAGCTGTGAATGCGCGCTGTTTGCCCCACAACGAGACGTTCCAGGTGAGCGCTGGTCCTTCGACCTCAGCCGCCTGTGCCGCCGTATTCCCAAACAGGCCGGCGCTGCCGCCAGCTGCCAGTGAGACGCCAAGCACGGCGACTGCCGTGCGCTTCAAAAGTGACATGACCCTTCCTCCCTCGGGTTGATCAAGAAGCGGAGGCGCAATGACCATCCGCCACGCCCCGCCACCATTCCGATGGTCGGCGCGTCAGTCCCGCGGCAAAGTGCCGACTTAGGTTCTATTTGGCAACCTTCTGGCTGGACATCTTTTCACTTCGCATCCGACGCCGGGCGCCATTTCGCGAAACGCCGTGGCGTTCGGCCATCGCCTCCATCGTCAATCTGTCGTAACTGCGCCGGTGAATGTGTTCTGCGCGCTGCAACGCCCAGCTCTCATCTCGGGTGAGCGACACGGCTGCGAGACGGTGGATGAGCCACAGCACGGCGAGCGCAAACACGCAAAAAAGTGACCACTGGTGCCAGCCGAGCAGCCAGTCGATCGCAAGCATTCCGATTGCAAGGCCCGCACTGACCAGAGCGTGTTGTGCTTGTGTGCCAACGACGCGCGAACTCACCATGCCGCCTGCCGGCAGGGTGCTACCGTCAAGACTTGGATCACCGCCCGCTTTCGGACCCGCGTCGGTCTGCTCCTGGGGGCGATCGGTCATGGAACGCGCGGACCCGAAGGCTTGCCTGCGCTGGCTGATCCGGTCGGACTTTCGGCGCTGTAGACGTGCGCGTCGCCAGGGAATGCTCGCGAACGGACCTCTGCCGCGTAAGCCGCGATCGCATCGCCGATCACTTTGCCGGCGTCGGCGTAACGCTTTACGAATTTGGGGGTCCGTTCGGTCAGCCCGATCAGATCCTCAAGCACAAGAACTTGGCCGTCGCACTGCGCTGACGCGCCAATGCCGATCGTTGGGACTGCGATATCGGTGGTGATCCTATGCGCAAGCGGCTCCGGTACGGCCTCGAGGACAACGGCGAAGGCGCCAGCGTCGGCAACGGCCATCGCATCGGCCGCGATCGTGTCCGCGCCAGCCCCCCGACCTTGGATCTTGAAGCCACCGATCGTGTTGATTGCCTGCGGCGTTAAGCCGACGTGCGCCATCACGGGCACGCCGCGACGCGACAGGAAGGCAATCGTCGAGGCCATCGCGCTGCCGCCCTCCAGTTTGACCGCGCCGGCTCCGGTCTCTGCGAGGACGCGCGAAGCGCTCTCGAAAGCGCGTTCTGGGCTTGCCTCATAACTCGCGAAGGGCAGGTCAACGACAACGAGCGCGCGCGTCGAGGCTGCCGCGACAGCGCGACCATGGCGGATCATGTCGTCGAGGGTGACAGAGAGGGTGCTCGGTGCGCCATAGAGCACCATGCCGAGGCTGTCGCCGACGAGCAGCATATCGCAATTGGCATCGGCAAGGCGCGCGGTTGGGGCAAGGTACGATGTCACCATGACGAGCGGCGTTCCGCCTTTCCTGGCGCGGATATCGGGCGGCATGAGGCGTCGCGTCGGCTTCGTGTCTGTCGTGTGAGTGCTCATCTTGGGCCTCGTCGCAAGGTGTTTGCCCGGCGTCTCGAGCCCAGTCGCATCCGACGCCGGAGGTCATCTTAGCCGATGAGTACCGCAGCGGCACCCATCGGTTGGGCCTTCGCACGCTAGCCACGAGGCGCGAGGACCCGCTTTCCGAAGTTCGTCTGTGAATCTTGCCAGGCGCCGAAACGAACGTCGGAAAGCTAAAGGGTAAGAGCACCATATTGGATATCGGACCGCTGTTCGATCAGAAGTCTCTGGACGGCGCGTGTTGCAAAGGGTGCAGGGACGTCTGATCGGCGGTAGGAGAGTAAGGGTACGTTCAGATTTCAGATTAGGGACGAGCCAGGCCATGCAATTCAATTCCGTCCTGCTGCGCGCCGCTCTAGCGGCCTCGGACGCGATCCTCGCGCACCGGGACCCGACGCGCGCTGCAACGCGCAAGCCCGACGGAAGCCCGGTAACCGAGGCAGACCTGGCCGCGGAAGAGATTGTTCTGGCGCAGCTCTCGCGCCATTTCCCGGACGTGCCGGTGATTGCGGAAGAACGCGTGGGACGCGAAGGGCGGCCCCACACCGTTGGCGAGCGCTTCTTCCTGGTCGATCCGCTCGACGGCACGCGCGAGTTCGTCGCCGGCCGGGATGAGTTCACGGTCAACATCGGGCTTATCGAGGCTGGTGTTCCGATCGCTGGTGTTGTCGTGGCGCCGGCATTGGCCGAGGGCTACTGTGCGGAGCACGGCGCTGCCTGGCACTTCAAGATCGACGCTGGAGCGATCAGTGACGCGCGCCGCATCAAGGCTCGTGCGAGGCCCGAAGCCCTCAAGGCCGTCGCCTCGCGCTCTCATGCAACACCCGAAACGGAACTGTTTCTCGATCAACTGCCGATCTTGGAGCGGGTCTCCTACGGCTCATCGCTCAAGATTTGCCGGCTCGCCGAAGGCGCCGCCGACATCTATCCGAGGTTCGGGCGGACGATGGAATGGGATACCGCTGCGGCCGATGCGATCCTGCGGCAGGCTGGCGGCCGCATCATCGACGTGTCACGTACGCTGCTTTGCTACGGTGACCGCCATGGCAGCGCCAGTGACGGCTCTTTTGCGAACCCGCCATTTATCGCACTCGGCGCGTGGACGGATGCCGAGACGGCAGTACTCGCTGGCGCTATTGCACGGGCGCTGGCCGGAGCGTCTCATATCGAGGTGAAGGCGCCATGAGGCCGCAGGCCCGTGCGGCTGGCTTGTGCGAAACTCGAGGTCCGTTGGGCCGCGCCTTGCACGATCATTGAATAGCCGGGCATTGAACAGGTGGTCATTGAACAGGCGGTCATTGAACAGGCGGTCATTGAACAGGTGGGCATTGAACAGGCGGTCATTGAACAGGTGGGGCCTCGGCGAGCGCGGCGATAGCATCCTCGTGGATCCGTTTTGCCATGGCCGCCAACCCGTTCGAGCGCTGCGGCGTAAGATGCTCCTTGAGGCCGAGTTCTGCGAACCGCGCGAGCGTGTCCGTCGCCGCGATGTCCTGGGCGCTATGACCTGAGTGGAGCGCGAGCAGCACCGCGATCAGGCCTTGCACAATGTGCGCGTCACTCTCTCCCCTGAAAACGAGCTTTACGGAGCCATGGCCCGCCGGTGCCTGACGTGTACTGTGCAGCCAGACTTGGCTCGCGCAGCCGCGCACTTTCGTTGCATCGGTCTTGAGAGCAGGCGGCATCGGCTCAAGTTCGCGCCCGAGTTCGATCAGGTAGCGGTAACGGTCTTCCCAATCTTCGAGAAGGCCGAAGTTCTCTTTGATTTCGTCGAACGACATCGTCTTATTTCTCCCACGCGTGGAGCAGCCGCGCTCATGCACCGCCTGTCAGCACCGGCATCGCGAGCACGCCGAGGTAGCCACAATACGCGAGAAACCACATCAACCCAACGAGGCGCCCGACGCGGCCGAACTGCCAGCGGAACGCGATCAGCGCGATCGTAGCTGCCAGCATGACGTACATATCGAACGACTGGATCTGTAGCGGGATCGCGACGGGAAGTGGCGCAATCGCAGCAGTGAGCCCGCCAATCCCCAGAATGTTGAACATATTCGAGCCGAGAATATTCCCGACGGCAACGTCAGCCTGGTTCCTGAACGCAGCGATCAGAGAGGTCGCTAGCTCAGGCAGCGATGTGCCTA
This sequence comes from Hyphomicrobiaceae bacterium, assembly GCA_050330095.1. Taxonomy (GTDB): domain Bacteria; phylum Pseudomonadota; class Alphaproteobacteria; order Rhizobiales; family Hyphomicrobiaceae; genus JBCBWG01. Next base: position 3,223 of record JBHJOC010000040.1, on the reverse strand, counting down.
TGGCGACGATCGTCAGCCCGATGACGGCATCGGATATCTTGTATGTCTGTGCGATTTCTACTGCGCTGTCGACCGTGAAGTCCCCGCCGGTCACGACCACGGCAATGCCGGCGATCGTCAAGGCGAAGCTGCCCAGGATACGGAGCGCCGCACCTGGTTTGGTACCGTTCGCCGGCGCATAGGCCGATTCATACTCCGGAGCGTTGCTGCGCGCTTCGTGCACCGTGACGGCGACGAGATAGAGCACGAGGAGGGCGAGGAGCAGAAAGCCGACGAGCACCGTCAAGGGAGTGGTGAGCGACAGTCCCATGAACAGCAGCGTTGCAGCCAGAACCGAAAGCCCGTCCCGGCCAAGCGTTCCAGCTGCGACGGAAATGGGCGCGATCGCAGCCGTCAGACCAAGGATCAGCAGGATGTTGGCAATGTTTGAGCCAACGATGTTGCCAATCGCAAGTCCGGGGATACCTGCCCACGTCGCCTGAATGCTTGCAACCATTTCTGGCACCGACGTTCCAAAGCCGACGAGTGTGATCCCGATCAGGATCGGAGAAACGCCCAGGTTGCGAGCCGTCGCAACCGCGCCCCGCACGAGGATTTCTCCGCCCGCCAGCAACAATGCCAGGCCGGCGAACAGCCACAACCAGCTCTCCATGCGTTCTCCTAGAGAATGTCGCGTGTACCACGGCTGGTTGGCGCTCAAGCCTGCCGTAGGGCGCTGATCGGCAGATCGGATGGGGTCACGGCGCGATCGAGGCGGCACCCTGCAAATAGAGTATGGCCGTCAAATCGCAATGGGTGACCACTGCGCCCCGCGGATGGCGCCGCATTTCCGCCTGCACCTGTGGTTTGGCTCGGAAGGCAACTCCAAGTCCGGCTTCACGGAGCATCGCAAGGTCGTTGGCGCCGTCGCCCACGGCGACGGTTTCCGACACCGTGAGGCCGTTCGAGTTCGAGAGCTCGCGCAGGGCTGCAAGCTTTGCGTTCTTGCCAAGGATCGGTGGCACGACGCGGCCCGTCAGTTTGCCGTTCACGATCTCGAGCGAATTTGCCCGATGCTCGTCGAAGCCGAGTTCGGCCGCGACCTTCCGGGTGAAATGCGTGAAGCCGCCGGAGACGAGCGCGCAATACGCACCGCGCGCCTTCATCGTCGCAACGAGCTCGCGCGCCCCCGCCATCGTCGAAATCCGCTCGGCCGCGAGCGTGTCGAGAACCGCTGCGTCGAGACCGGCAAGAAGTGCAACGCGCTCCGTGATCGCAGCTTCGAAATCAAGCTCCCCGCGCATGGCCCGTTCGGTGATCTTGGCCACGCGATCCCTGAGGCCGATCTCGCCTGCAAGTTCATCCAGCATCTCTTGTTCAATGATGGTCGATTCCATATCGGCGACGAGGAGTTTCGGACCAGCGAAATTGGGATTGTCAGCGAAGTGGTCTGGTGCAAGCGTCACGTCCAGGGTCAGGCGTTCTGTGAGCTGGCCGAGCGCTTCAGCCAGCTCGTCGTGGTCTTCGCCGACCGCGACGGGCATGAACGCAACCCTGCGCCCATCAGCCCACTGGATCGGTCCGCTCACGAGGTCGGTCGGGAGCGTTCCCCGCACCGCATGGACGTCGGCATCGGTAATTTGTGGTCGGCCCTTCGGGGCGAGTAGCGCAAGGGTGCGGGCCTGCATGAGGTATCCTGAAAGCGAAGGAATGGTGTGTTGGGACGTCGGTTGAGACCCAAGGATCGAGCAGCATGAGCCGTGCCGTCCTGATCGCAGGTCCTACAGCGACCGGCAAGTCGGCGCTCGCGCTGGATCTGGCGCGCGCAATTGGCGGAGTGATCGTCAATGCCGATAGCATGCAGGTCTACAAGGACCTTGCCGTGCTGACCGCGCGACCGGCGGCGGCCGATCTCGCGACCGCACCTCATGCGCTTTACGGTCACGTCGAGGGCGCCGAGACGTATTCGGCGGGCCGCTTTGTGCGCGAGCTCGCAACGGTTCTCTCAGAGGCTGCCGAACGCGGGAGCGTGCCCATCATCGTCGGCGGCACCGGCCTCTACTTCAGGGCCGCCCTCGTGGGTCTGTCAGAAATCCCGCCGGTTCCTGACGCGGTGCGTCGCAGGTGGCGCGCGCGCGCCGATGAGATCGGCCCACAAGCCCTGCATCAGGAACTCGCTGCACGTGATCCGCAAACAGCGCCTCGCCTCGCTGACACCGATCGGCAGAGGGTTGTCCGTGCGCTCGAAGTGCTCGAGGCGACGGGCCGCTCGATTTCCGACTGGCAGCGAACGCCCGGGCGCCCGTTGATCACGCTTTCGCAGTCGATCCCGATTCTCCTGTCGGGGCCTCGCAGCGCATTGCATGCGCGCGCCGACGCCCGGTTCCTGTCCATGCTCGATGCCGGCGCCATCGAAGAGGTTCGCGCGCTTGCAGCTCTAGAGCGACCGCCGGACGCCATGGTGCTGCGGGCAGTCGGCGTTCGGCCGATCGCGCGGTATATCGACGGGTCGATCAGTCGGGCGTCCATGATCGCCGAGGCACAAGCCGAGACCCGACAATACATCAAGCGACAAGAAACGTGGTTCCGAAAATATATGAGCGAATGGAACAGAGTTCATTTTTTTGAAAGTTGCGCTGAGCGAGCGAAATTTTTGTCTCTCTTGAAAACGCGCGTTGACGCGATGCTGTCGCGGGCGTAGCGCCCAGCACCCTGACATCTGCCGGCGATGCTCGAAAGTGCCGCCGCTTGAGCACCTTCGGCGACGCTACGCGGCCGCCCAAACTCGGAGATCTGCCATGGCCCGCTTGATGACCGGCGCTGAAATTGTTGTCCAGGCGCTCACGGACCAAGGCGTCGACACCATCTTCGGCTACCCGGGTGGCGCGGTTCTGCCCATCTACGACGAGTTGTTCCAGCAGGAGGCGATCAAGCACATCCTCGTCCGCCAGGAAGGGGGCGCCGTACACTCAGCGGAAGGCTATGCTCGCTCGACGGGCAATGTCGGCGTCGTTCTGGTGACGTCGGGCCCTGGCGCAACGAACGCCGTGACCGGACTGACGGATGCGTTGATGGATTCGATCCCCGTCGTCTGCATCACAGGTCAGGTGCCGACGCACCTGATCGGCTCCGACGCGTTTCAGGAGTGTGACACGGTCGGCATCACCCGCTCCTGCACCAAGCACAACGACCTCGTCATGTCCGCCGAGGACATCCCGATGGCCATCCGGCAGGCGTTCCACAT